>NZ_JACHGW010000003.1:600000-867899 GCF_014202505.1 Armatimonas rosea
TGGCCCAGAAGGGCACAGAGTGCCGCGATCCCTCCGTTGGCGAGCACTTGCCAGGCATCGCGCTGGCCGGGCTTCTCAAAGCCGAGCTTGTCTTTCTTGCGCTTGCCTAGCTTCGAGAGCGCGGTAGAGGTCCCAAAGAACGTCAGCAGTGCTCCCGCCGCCAGCCAGCCGCCAAACGCGAGGTGGCAGAAGCCCACACCCGCCGCCGCAACCGCGCCCGAGAGGGTGAGGGCACGCACGCGCCACGCGAGAAAGCCCATCAGCGGCGCACCGATCGTGGCAGCAAGAAGGGGAGTCATCTTTTAGATCGCCCCCATATGAATCGCCCCGATGAACCGGGGCGTCTTGCTATCGTCGCAGGCTCCGACACAAAGGCCTTTGGCCATAGGGCTTTCTCATGGCCGGAGGCCTTCGTGTCGCGTAGCGACAGCAAGACGCTCCCGTTCATGGGAGCGATTACGGATGGGAGCGCTCCTAACGAAATGCAAGCCATACAATAACCAAGAGGGGAAGGTCGGCGGCGAGGGCATGGAGCAAGATCGCATCCCCCAGGGTTTTTGTCTTCTCCACGACCTCGCCGAGCGCGAAGCCGATTGCCATTACGCCTAGAACGGCGAGGGGGGCGACCCAGAGCGGGGCGATCAGAAAGATCGGGAGGCTATGCCACGCCCCAAAGAGGAGTGCAGTGTAGAGGGGGCCGTGGGGGCGCAGTGCGCTTCGCCAGAAAAGCTCTTCGACTAGCGGGTTGCCGATCAGGAAGTAGGGAAAGAGCCACCCAAAGCTGGCAGGCGTAATGCCAACCCCCGCGAGGCGCTCGGTCAAGAGCGCGGCGGGCAGGAGCCACTTGCCCAAGAGCTGGTAGAGGCCGACGAGAACAAGATTACTGGCGAGAGCAACCCCGAGATGGACTCGGAGCGGCCACTTGGGCTTGAGCGAGCAGGAAAAGCCGCCGAGCCGCTTGGTGCCGTAGAGGCAGACACTGGCGTAGAAGAGAAACGCCAGAAACGCGGAGTGAAAGACAAAAAGGCCCGCCGCGACGGCGGGCCAGGGGAGCAAGGCCAATCCCAAACTTCCCCCACGTGTGGGGGCTAGGGGGCTGGGGCTAGAAAATCGCTTTTTCGGTGTCTTTGTCGAAGACATGGCAGTGGTCGGCATCGATGACGATGTCCAGTGGGGCGTTCTCTTTGGCGACCGTGCTCGCATCGACCACGGAGACCAGCGCGTGGCCCCCAAGGCTGATGTAGAGGTTGGAGGTCGCACCCATCTGCTCAATCACCTCAACCTGCGCGCGGACGACATTGCTCGGCGTCCCGGAGACCAGAGCCTTGTCGTTGAGGTGCTCGGGGCGGACACCGAAGACCACTTCCTTGCCGACATACGGAGCCAAGACGGCGGCGCGGTCGGTGCCCAGGGTGACGGAGAAGCCACCGCAGTCGATCACCGGAGTGCCTCCCTCCATTTTTACGGTCGCACCCTTGACAAAGTTCATCGGGGGCATGCCGATAAAGCCGGCGACAAACATATTAGCCGGGTGGCGATAGATGTTCTGCGGGGTATCGCACTGCTGGAGCAGGCCGTTGTTCATCACCGCGATCCGCTGGCCCATGGTCATGGCCTCGACCTGGTCGTGGGTGACGTAGATCGTGGTGACTTTTAGCTCGCGGTGGAGGTTGATGAGCTCAAAGCGGGTCTGCACACGGAGCTTGGCGTCCAGGTTGGAGAGCGGCTCGTCCATGAGGAAGACCTCGGGGTCGCGGACAATGGCGCGGCCAAGGGCGACACGCTGACGCTGCCCGCCGGAGAGTGCCTTGGGCTTGCGATCCAGGTACTGGGTGATGTCGAGCTTGCGGGCCGCCGCCTGGATCTTGGCATCGATATCGGCCTCGACCTCCTTGTACTTGGGGGTGAACTTCTGCCAGATCGGAGGGAGCATGCGCAGGCGGAGCCCAAAGGCCATGTTCTCGTAGACACTCATGTGCGGGTAGAGCGCGTAGTTCTGGAAGACCATGGCGATATTGCGATCCCGGGGCGGCACGTCGTTGACCACACGCTCCCCGATCAGAATCTCGCCGCTGGTAACTTCCTCCAGACCCGCGACCATACGCATCGTCGTGGTCTTGCCACAGCCCGACGGTCCGACCAGCACCATAAACTCCCCGTCGTGGATCTCCAGATCGAGATCCTTGACGGCGTTGACTTCCTTCTTGGACTGCTGATCCACGAAGGTCTTATTCAAGTTGCGAAGAATGACTTTTGCCATAATTGTCCTGCGAGGAGTATAACCTAGTCCGCCTACTTCGGCAACAAGGCCGCCACAGAGATTTGCGCATCGGGCTTTGCCAGCGGCGCTGCACTCTGGGTATCGTCGTAGAGGTGCGTGCTGCGGTAGATCGTCCCGTGTGGCTCCCGTCGCACCTCCAGTGTCCGGGCGTTGATGTCTAGAATCCAATACTCCGCGATCCCTGCCTCCGCGTAGACCTCGGACTTGAGCCCCTTGTCAAAAGCGAGCGTGGAGTCTGAAATCTCCATCACCAAGAGCACGTCGTGCTCTGTCGGATGCTCCGTGTAGTCGTCGGGCTGGCCAATGATGATAGCGATGTCGGGTTCAGGCTCCCCATCTGTCGAGAGACCAATCGGAACCTGTGATTGTACATGGTTGGTCTCTCCAAGAGCAGTTTGAATGACTTGTTCCGATTTCACTACAGCGGTGGCGTGTGGGCGGTTCATAGGCGTTTTGAGATAGATCTCTCCTCGGATGAGCTCTACTTTGGGACTCGTGCCAAAGAGCCCCAGCTCCACCGCTTGGTGGTAGGTCTCACGGGTCCAGTGCCAGGTTGCGGGTTCTTTGGTGGCGCTCATGAGGAAATTATACCGCTGGCTGGAATGACGCTACTTCGCTGAGGACTTCTCGGGCCACAGTGCGACCGCAAGGCAGACCGCTGCGAGGGCCACTTGTGGGACGATGCTCTTGACCTCGCGGCCGTGGGTGCCGGGGCCTTGGTGGGTGGGGAAAACCATCGCGCTTGTCGGTATCAGCCCGACTCGGGCGGCGATATTCTCCGTGTCGGGGGAGACCGCGCCCATCGCCCCGATAGCCTCGGGCGACGTGAGGCCCTTGCGCCAGATAATCAGCCCCATCGCCAGGGCTAAGAGCGGTGCTTCTTGCTGGGGTTTGAGGTCCCGGTGGGGGATCAGGTCGCAGATGGCGTGCGACGCCACCCCGGCACCAAACGCCTTGCTCTCGTGGCCGATAATGCGTCCCAGCGCCGCCCCGACCGCGGCATGCACCCAGGCCATCATGGCTTAGCGAATCCCACAGAGCTCTTTATAGATGCGGATGATCTTCTTGACATAGCCCTGGGTCTCTCGGTACGGGGGGACACCGCCGTACTTCTTGACCGCCCCTTCCCCGGCATTGTAGGAAGCCAGTGTCAGGATCAGCTGCTCCAAGGTAGCGTCGGTGTAGTTGGGCGACTTGCTAAACTTCACCAAGCGCTCCTTGAGCAGGTAGGTTCCCCCGGCGATATTTTGGATCGGGTCGTAGGGGTTGGTGAGCTTGAGGCGCTCGACCTCGTCGGGCATGAGCTGGATCAAGCCCATCGCCCCGGCGTGGCTACGCTCCTGCACCTTGAAGTCCGACTCGGCTATCACGGTGGCGACAATGAGCCGCGGGTCCATGTCGAGTTCCTCGGAGTAGCGCAGGATGGCGTAGGTGATCTGGTCGGCCTGCGCCTCGGAGAGGCGCTTGTTGTGGCGCTTGATGTAGTCGCGGTAGGCGGGAAAGACCGCGCGGGCATTGGGCGAGAGGTCTTCGTAGCGGGCAGGGCCGACCACGATCTGCTTCTTGCCTGCCACCGGCTTCACGGGAAGCGAGCGCGAGGTCAGCGCACCACGGGGGGGAGTGGCCGCCTGAACCCGCTGGCGCTCAAACTCACGCTGGCGCTCCTGCTCAAGCTGCTTGCGCCACGCTGCCTTTTGCTCTTGCTCGGCCTTCCAGCGTGCCTCAAGCGCCCCGATATCCAGCGCAGAGGCCACGGCGAGCACCTCGAGCTCCGGCGTGCCGATCACATTGGCGTTCTCTTCCGTGTCCGTGACAATGCAGAGCGCACGAACCACAGCCCCCGGCTGGAGCCAGGTGGGAACGAGCGACATGCGCAGGGTGAGGCTATCGGTGTTGTTGGTGTTGAGCAGGAGCAGGGCACTGGAGTCGCTGGAAGTAGAGGTCGCGGTCCCGGAGACTGTCCCCTCAATCTCAAAGGCCTTACCACGGTAGGCACCGGGGTTCTCGCGCACCTTCTCCAGGGTCAGGCCCCAGACAATCGGGGAGGCACGGCGCTGCGCCAGGTACTGACTGGTTGGGGAGACACTCTGCTGGGCCCGCACCGGCCCAAGCAAGACAAAGACACCGCACAGGAGTAGGCCCATACGGAGAGTCCGGGATTCGAACCCGGGGTAGGGGTTAAGCCTACAACGGTTTAGCAAACCGTCGCTTTCGACCACTCAGCCAACTCTCCTGATCATAGGAATCTGCTCCTGTTCGGTGTCGCGCCCGTATTCTACCAGATTTCCAGCGTCCTGCAACTCCCGGACGCCTCGCCTCCCAGGAACTTTTTGATTTCCGTAATGTCTAGTGTAGCGGCGGCGTAGGCGCGCCACTACCATCCACTTCAGGGAGCAATTCGTTTTATGTTGAACCGACGTGCGTATATCGGACTTGCTGCGGGGCTGACCGGGGCACTTGCCCTCGGGCTCAATGCCTCCGCCAAGCGTGGTCCTCTCAAGATCGGGGAGGTGGTCAAGGCCCCCGTTCTCCGCGATATCGCCAGCGACAAGCCGCTGGATTTGGCCAGCTACAAAGGGAAAAAAGTGGTCGTGGGGATCTTTGTGCAGAAGAACTGCGGGACCACCTGGAAGTACTACGGCAAGATGGGCGAGATAATCGCCAAGTTCAAGGCCAAGGGAGTTGAGGTGGTTGGCATCCACAGCAGCCAGGGCGAGACCGACGACATGATGCTCTCGGACCTGCAGTCCAAGAACCTCAACATTCCCCTGCTCGACGATAAGAAAGACCAGGCACTCATGAAGCTTGTGGGGGCGAACTGCACCCCGACCTTTGTGGTGATCGACAAAGACAGCAAGCTGCGCTACTTCGGTTCGTACGATAAGTATGGCAGTGCACCCAACTATGTTCCGGACGCACTAAATGCAATCCTCGCGGGCAAGCCAGTTAAGATGGCACAGACCCGCGCCTTTGGCTGAGGGCTCTAAGAACTACCGCTCGTGAAGCGGTGCAAGACTCCTCTACGGAAGGTGGACGTAAAACAGGCGGTGGGCTAGAGTGCCCACCGCCTGTTTTACGTTATACTGCGCCTATGGAACTGACTCAGGAGCAGGTGGCCCAGCTTGCACAGGCATGGCAGCCGACACCCCAGGAGCGACGCTGGGAGAGCATTGGCTGGGTGGAGTCGCTCACCGAGGCGCTCACGCTCGGGCAGAAGAGTAAGCGCCTGATCTTTCTCTTCACCCTCGATGGCCGGATGCAGCGGGGACGCTGCTGAGGGGGCGCTTTTGCGACACGGGCCGTGTCGTTTAACAATGAGAAGATAGTCGCCGCCCTCAACTCTCTGACGGTGCCTGTCTATCTCTCCAACGATCTGGTGGTCGGGGACGAGCGCAGCGCCCTGACACGCATCCACCAGGAAGGCTACCGCAAGAAGCTCTCGGTGGGGACGGTTCACTGCTTTATTCTTGCCCCCGATGGTGCCCTCCTCGACACGATCCACGTGGCACTGGCGAGTCCCCAGCGGATCTTGGAGGCGGTGGAGAGGGCCGCACGGGAGCAAAAGATCGTGCCAGGGAGCCCCCTGGTCCCGGCACACCCCCTCTCGCTTCCCCCGGCACCCCGTGGCGGCCTGCGCCTCCACATTGTTGCCCGTTATCTTGAGCGCAAGCCCGACGGCTCGCTCGGGCTTGTCACGGGCGCGGGAGGCAACTGGAGCGCGCTTCCCGGTGAGGACTGGCTCACGCTGAGCCCGACTGAAGCCAAGGCACTTCGGACGGGGGAGCGCCTCCAAGCGGAGCGCCTGCTCACGCACTTCTACCCCCCGACCGAGAACAACGACCTGACGAAGAATCGCTTTGTGGAGCTGAGCTGGAAAAGCGAGCCGCTCCCAGATGGCATCCTGCGCCTGCGCGGCTCCCTTGTCCTCAAGCACTCTTTCTACAGCCGCGACGATCAAAACACGGCGCAGGCGGAGTGGGTGGGGTATGCCGACAGCAAGACACTCACCCTGGTGACCACCAAGGCGACCTACAATAACCAGCCCTACGCGGTCGCGGTGACCACTACTTAGGACTGCGGGGGAGCTCGGTGAGGTTAAGGTTGCGGAACCAGACCTCGCCGCCGTGCTCCTGGAGCAGGATCTTTCCGGGCTTGGTGCCAAAGTCGGGCTGGTTCTTGAACTTGCTCTTGGCCAGCGCCTCGTTCCACTCCGGGGAGCCCAGCACCACCTCGGCGGTCTTCTTGCCGTTTAGGTAGTGGGTGATCTTTTTCTCCTTGACCACGATCCGGCTCTGGTTCCACTCACCTGCTGGCTTGGGGAGCACCTTCGGGTCCGCGGCAAAGAGATCGTAGATGCTCCCGACCGAGTGCTTGCCGTGGTTGTCGCCCGCGCCGGCTGCGTCGATCAGCTGGTACTCGATCCCGACCATGCTATTGCCGTACTTGCCGAAGTGGTACTTTAGCCCCGAGTTGGTCCCCGGCGCGACCTTCCACTCAAAGCTGAGATCGAAGCTGTCGTAGGTCTTCTCCGTGACAATATCCATCGCGCGGGTCGCCCGGTGCAGGGTGCCGTCGGCGACCTCCCAGCCCGAGGCAATGGGCTTGCCCGCGACCGTGGTCCAGCCGGTGAGAGTCTTGCCATCAAAGAGTGGGGTGGGGTCGGCGGCGAGAAAGAGCGCGGCCCCCAGTGCCAGTAGTGCTTTCATGCTCCCAGTGTACCGGAAAAAAAGCCTGAGAAAGCGAGTACAATGGGCCTATGTGGTCGTCCGATCTTGTCCAGCGCGCCCTGCGGGTGGCCGCGCAAGCCCACCAAGGCCAGACCGTCCCCGGGACAAACCTGCCGTACCTGCTCCATATCACCCAAGTGGCGGCCGAGGTCATGGCGGTGGCCGGAGCGCCCGAGACGGATTGTACGCTTGCGGTTCTCTGTGCCCTGCTCCACGACACGCTGGAAGATACCTCCCTCACGGAGGCGGAGCTGGAGGCCGAGTTCGGTCCCGCAGTTCTGGCAGGGGTGAAGGCGCTGACCAAGGACGATACCCTTCCAAAAACCGAGCGCATGGCCGATAGCCTGCGCCGGATTCAGGCACAGCCGCCACAGGTTGCCTGGGTGAAGCTAGCGGACCGGATCACCAACCTGCAGGTCCCTCCGAGCCACTGGAGCGCGGAGAAGATCGCTGCCTACCGCGACGAAGCCCAGAAGATTCTGGCGGCGCTGGGCGGCTCACATGCGGGGCTCGCGGACCGGCTGGAGGCCAAGATCGCGACGTACCCGCCTAAGGCTTGATCAGCCTAGCTTACGGCCTGCCGCGAGGCGCACGGCGGCGATTGTCTCCGCCGTGACAGCCTCTTCAAAGGAGCGGAAGCCGGCCAGCTCAAAGCCGTGTTTCTTGGCGAGCCGCCAGGTCTCCTCCACTTGCGCCACACTCACGGTCTTGCCAAGGGTGAAGCTCTCGTAGCGGCCCTCTAGGGCCAGCATCATGGTCTCGGACATGCAGGCGTAGGCGGTGCCGGGAGGAAAGCCAAAGGAGAAGAGCTCACCGGGGCGATCGACACCTTTTTTATCGGTTTTGGTGGCGGTGAAGCTGCCCGGAATCTGGACACACCCGCCCTCAATTACCAGGACATCGTTGCGCTCCTTGGCCACGCGGACGCTCACATCGCGCGGGCGGGCGACATCGCAGACCACGGCGCCGCGCTTGAGGTGCTGGGGCAGGATGATCGCATCGGCGGCACTGGTGACCGTCACGATCACATCCGCATCGCGCAGACCCTCCTCGACCGAGCTTGTCACCTGTACGGACTTGCCACCCCGCTCGGTGACCTCTCGGGCGACTGGCTTGAGGCGCTCGGTATCTCGCCCTACCAAGGTGATCTTCGCGGCATGAGGGGCCAGCAGGAGCGCGCTGGTATGGCCGATACTGCCGCTCGCCCCAACAATGGCGACATGGGCGGAGTCAAAGGGCGTCCCCATCAGCTCCGCGCCCTTGATCGCTCCCTCGACCGCAGTCGCGACCGTGTAGGAGTTGCCGGTGGTGACGGCGAGCTTGGTGCGCTGGGCGAGCGTGATCCCGCCATCGCCGGCGACACTGGTGAGGGCCCCGAGCCCGATAATCTTGGCCCCGAGCCGCTCGGCGTGCTCGCAGCACAGCAAGAGCTTGGCATAGACCTGCTCCGGGGGGAGGTTGAGGAGCTGGTGCGGCGAGAGGGGGCAGGCGATAAACCAGCCCTCCGCCTCGACTCCTGTTGCCGAGCGAATGCCCGTCAGGTGCGCCACCGGCTGGGGCGACATCTGGCGCAAGAGTGCGGCCAGCAGTGGCTCGGGGAGGTGCTGCGCGACCGGGAACTTGCGGCTCAGGTCTTTACGGACATCGATGGGGTGAATGATGAAAGCGAATCGCTCCATGGTCTCATTCTACCCGAACGAAACACGGCCTCTAATTTTTAGTGCTCACTTGTATCTGAGACTCCGTGACCGTGAAGACAGTCCGGCTGGAGTCGCGGGCGGTAAAGCGTGCCGTAAAGTGCGCTCCCGTGCGGCTAAGGGCCAGATACGGGCCGATAAGCGAGCGCTGCGCCTGGGCCTGCACCTCGGGGCGAAGCCCAAGAGACTCGATCGAGACCGCCTCGCCGCTGGGGATTGCGGTGTTGCTAATGAGGGCTTTTTGTAGCTCGTGGGCGACCTCACGGCAGGTGTCCCGGCGCTGGCTATCGGTGGTGAGGAGAGTCCCCGCGCCCATGATGCCGAGCTTACTCAAGAGGGTATCCAGCGGCCACCAGACCACGCGCTCAAGCCCGGCGAGCGAGCCCTGCTTGACGGAGTAGCGTCCCAGCGACGAGCCACTCTCCACGGAGAGGCCCTGCTCGGCATGGATATGGAAGCTGCCGGCCTTCTGGAAGACCTTGCCCGCGCCCGTGACAAAGCCGGTGGTGAAGCGGGAGGGGGCATAGACAAGAGCGGAGCCCTGGACCAGCTGGAACTGGCGCTGGCCCGTGCCATCGCGAAAGGCATCGCTCTGGAGCAGGCGGAGCTGGCTCTGGGGCTCGAGCTGGACAACCGTGCCGTCGGGGAAGGCGAGGGTGGCACTGCCGATCGTATCGGTGGTGAGGGTGTCGCCAATGCCCAGGCTCTGCCCGATAAAGCTGGGAGCGGGGGCGCTCTTGCCGCTGGCGGTCTGGAGGGTGGAGCTGGGGGTGAAGGCGGCGACAGCAGCACTGCCATGGGAGATATCCCGGCGGGCTCCATCCAGGAGCAGGACGGTCACGATAATTAAGGCGGTGATCTTACCGATCTGTGCCAAGTAGTCGCGTGCGGCTTGCTGTCGCCAGCCTCCCAGCCGATTTCGCCAGTGTTGCTCCTCGTAGTTGGCAGCATCTTGCAACAGGCTCATCTCACAGTTCTCCTTCTCGTGATATGACAGTTTAGTATGCCTTTTGCTTCAAAGGGTTGCAAGCGGGTTAAAAAATATTGCGATCTTTACGGAAGTAACCTATAATATACACTGCGATTTTTGTGTCCACGATTTTTTGAAACCCATGCCGCATAACGAAAACGAGCCGGTCTATGTCATCAGTGTGGCAGCCCGCCTCGCGGGCCTGCCTTGCTGGGTCTTGCGGGTGCTGGATCAGGAAGGGATCGTTGTCCCTCGCCGTACGGACTCCAACCGGCGGCTCTACTCCGACTCCGATATCGTGACTCTCGCGCGGGTGCGGCACCTGACCGAGGAGCGCGGTGTCAATATCGCCGGAGTCAAGGTGATCCTCGAGCTGGAACAAGAGCGGGTCGTGGAGCAAGAGCGCACAGAAAGTAATCAACAAAATGATCTACCCATCCCCCGACAAGATTGACAAGCAGATAGATAGTAAGTACGCCCTCGTGGTGCTGGCCGCCAAGCGCGCCAAGCAGCTCAAGGAAGGGAGCCGCCCGCGCCTGGCAACCGACTCCACCAACTCCCTGACCATCGCGCTGGAAGAGATTGCCGAGGGGAAGGTCCAGTACAAGTTCGATGAGCAGTCGCTG
Source organism: Armatimonas rosea (assembly GCF_014202505.1). Taxonomy (NCBI): domain Bacteria; kingdom Bacillati; phylum Armatimonadota; class Armatimonadia; order Armatimonadales; family Armatimonadaceae; genus Armatimonas; species Armatimonas rosea. The sequence goes on from NZ_JACHGW010000003.1 coordinate 610,302, forward strand.
GCGGGACGTGAGGCGATCGCAGATCAGCAGGCCGTGATCGGAGCGCGCGACATCGAGGTGGATATCGATCCGCTGGCCCTGCCCGACGAGGACATCCTGCGCCAGGCGGCACGTGAGCTGGGCGGCGATCTGGACAACGACGATAAGAACCTCCTGGGCGACGACGACGAGGGCAGCGATATGCTGGTCGACGAAGAGCCGGAAGAGGAAGAGCCGCTGATCATGCCCGATGATGAGACTGAGGGGTCTGAAATCTAGTCTCGGGGGCTAGCGGTACTAACTATGGGCCGTATCGTCGGGATTGACCTGGGAACCACCAACTCGGTGGTTGCCGTTCTAGAAGCCGGTGAGCCAACCGTGATCACTCTCACGGAAGGCTCCCGGCTCTGTCCGTCTGTGGTGGGCTTTACCCGCGACGGCGAGCGCCTCGTGGGGCAGCTGGCCAAGCGTCAGGCGGTCACCAACCCCGAGCAGACCTTCTCGTCGATCAAGCGCCACATGGGCTCGGACTTTCGGGTCTTTGCCGACAGCACGGCCTACTCCGCACCCGAGATCAGCGCCATGATCCTCCAGAAGCTCAAGGCCGATGCCGAGGCGTACTTGGGAGAGCCCGTGGACCGCGCCGTGATCACGGTGCCCGCTTACTTCAACGACGGCCAGCGCCAGGCCACCAAAGACGCTGGCCAGATCGCGGGGCTCGAAGTCCTGCGGATCATCAACGAGCCCACCGCCGCCGCGCTCGCCTACGGCCTCGAAAAGACCGAGGCTCAGACCATCCTTGTCTGGGACCTGGGGGGCGGGACCTTCGATGTCTCGATCCTCGAGATGGGCGAGGGGGTCTTTGAGGTCAAGGCGACCTGCGGCGACACACGCCTCGGCGGCGATGACTGGGACGATGCCATTGTCGCCTGGCTCGTGGCGGAATTTAAGAGCGCTCACGAGATCGACCTCACCGACGACCGCCTGGCACAGCAGCGCCTGAAAGAGGCCGCGGAGAAGGCCAAGATCGAGCTCTCCGCCATGCTCAATACATCGATCAACCTTCCGTTTCTGAGCCAGAGCGCCGACGGCCCGCTCCACTTGGAGAAGTCCCTGACCCGCGCGCACTTTGAAAACATCACCACGGACCTGCGCGACCGGATGCGCGATCCCACCTACCAGGCCCTCAACGATGCCAAGCTCGCCCCCAACCAGATCGATAAAGTGGTCTTGGTGGGCGGCTCCACACGGATGCCCGCGGTCCAGGACATGGTGCGGGAGATCTTCCACAAAGACCCCTTCAAGGGCATGAACCCCGACGAGGTGGTCGCGGCGGGGGCTGCGATCCAGGCGGGGATGCTGGCGGGAGAGCTCACCGGGCTGGTCTTGCTGGATGTGACCCCCCTCTCGCTGGGGATAGAGACCCTGGGGGGCGTGATGACACGTCTGATCCCGCGCAATACGACCGTGCCGACGAGCAAGACCGAGATCTTCACCACCGCCACCGAGGGCCAGAGCGCGGTCGAGATCCATATCCTCCAGGGCGAGCGGGAGATGGCCACCGACAACAAGAGCCTGGGCAAGTTCCTGCTGAGTGGGATCGCGCCCGCCCCCCGCGGCGTCCCCCAGATCGAGGTCTTCTTTGATATCGATGCCAGCGGAATCCTCCATGTCTCCGCCAAGGACAAGGCCACGGGCCACGCCCAGCAAGTCGTGATCACGGTCGCCTCGGGCCTCTCGCAGGAGGAGATCTCACGCATGGTCACCGAGGCCGCGAGCTACGCCGCCAGCGACCTGCAGCGCCGAGAGCTCCAAGAGGCGCGCAACCACGCCGACACCGCGCTCTACCATGCCCGAAAGCTGGTGGCTACTGATGGGCCGCCGGTCGAGGGACACATCCAGACGATGGTCCAGAGCGCGATCGAGGCCCTGGATGCCTCCGTCCGTGAGGCGGACTTGATGACCCTGATCTCACAGACCCACTATCTCAATGATGCGATGTTTGCCTTCTCACAGGCACGTGTCGAGGCCACGCCCGCAGCGGACCAGTCCGACGAGCCAGAGCCGATGACCCCTGTGATGCCCCCGTTAAAACCTGAAAGTGAACTCCAAGGAGATACCGAGAACGATGCCGACTGAGAGCAAGCGCGACTACTACGAGGTGCTAGGAATTGAGCGTAGTGCGAGCGCCGACGAGATCAAGAAAGCCTACCGACAGCTTGCGCGCAAGTGGCACCCCGATGTGAACCAAGGGGATGCGACCGCCGAAGAGCGCTTTAAAGAAGTTGCCGAGGCCTACGAGGTGCTCTCCGATGCCCAGAAACGGGGCGCCTACGACCGCTTTGGGCACGCCGCAGCCTCCGGGGGAGGTCCCGGTGGTGGCTTTGGCGGCTTCGATGGCTTTGGTGGCGGCGGCGGTGGCCTCGACGATATCCTCAATGCCTTCTTTGGCGGTGGGGGCGGCGGGCGCAGGACCGGGCCACAGCGGGGCGATGACCTCAAGTATGAGCTCTCCATTACCCTGGAAGAGGCGCTCAAGGGCGGGGAGAAGACTATCTCCGTCCCGCGCACCGAGAACTGTGAGACCTGTGGGGGCAATGGCGCGGCACCCGGCACCAAGCCCGATACCTGTGTCCAGTGTGGAGGAACCGGTGCGACCCGCCAGGTGCAGCAGACCATTCTAGGCACGGTGCAGACAAGTGTCACCTGTCCGCGCTGCCAGGGCCGCGGGAGCGTGGTGAAGAGCCCGTGTGGCGGCTGTGCCGGCCGCGGAAAGGTTCGCAGGACCCGTGAGCTCAAGGTTCCGATTCCCCCGGGTGTCGATGATGGGATGCAGATGCCCGTCCGCGGCGAGGGTGAGGCAGGCAACCTTGGGGGGCCTCCGGGTGATCTCTATGTCTTCTTCGCGGTCAAGGAGCACGAGCGTTTTGAGCGGGATGGGATCGAGCTCTATGTCTCCCAGCCCCTCTCGTTTGTGCAAGCGACCCTGGGCGACACGATCTCGGTGACCACGCTGGCAGGGGAGAGCGTCTCCCTGACTATACCCGAGGGGACACAGAACGGGACACGCTTCAAGCTGCGCGGCCACGGGATGCCCAATATCCGCCAGCGCAACCAGAAGGGCGATCTGACGGTCGTGATCGCGGTCCAAGTGCCCACCAAGCTAAACGATGAGCAAAAGAAGACCCTGCGCCACTTCGCTGAGCTACGCGGGGAGATCGCCGGTCAGACCCCCGATGACAACAGCAAGGGGCTCTGGGAGCGCATCAAGCACGCCGTCAAGGGGGACTAAACGCCGCCGGTTTGAAACCGACGTCTGCAGTGGCTTCGTTCCTCAGCCGCAAAGCCCGTGCCGGGCTGACCGCAGGTAGTTAACGTCGACGAAAGAGGGGAAGTATTAGCACAATAATCAAAACTGCCCCAGGGATACTGAAATACAGGAGTTGAGGTGTTGGGTCTGACCACTTGTCCATATTGACGGTTCGGTTGTAATACGGCGGCCCGGAGCCGTAGGCTTCGTCATAAGTCCCCCAAAGGGTCAGGAGGGTGAAGAAAAAAAATCCCAGTGCCGCGACAGCTCTCCAATGCATTTTTAGCCCTCAGAAAGTTCGGTCTGTATATCGGCCCAGCGTCGCTCCTGCGGCGTTGGGCCGCTCCATTTTCGGCGGTGTCCACACATCCAGCACGAGCAGTTTTGTAGGTGCTCAAAGTTCTTGCGTGCCCAGCTCTCCAGTCCACGGCCCGTGTAGAGGCGAATCGCACGCCGAAGCCGCCGCGCACGGTGGTGGCGGCGGAGGGCGCGTTTGGAGGGGGGAGGTGGCATGGAGGCTACACCGTGTCGGGGTCGATACCTAGCTCGCGGAGCTTGGCGGCAAGGCGATCCCGTTCCTGGGAGAGCGTGGCACCATCAACAAAACGGCGACCGTTGGGATGGTAGATCTCGAGGGGAGCGGGTGGATCGGGGACCATAAAACGAATCCCCATGCGCGGACTGGTGAGCTCGCTGGTAAACTCTGCAACACGCAACTTGCCATCACGGCGCTGCCAGGCAGAGAAGTCGTAGGTGTCTGGGTTGTAGATGTAGTACTCCTCAATCCCATACTCTTCGTAGAACTCAAACTTGCGCGCCATCTCTAGGAGGGTGTTGCCGGGCGAGAGAATCTCAAAGGCGATCTGAGGGGCAACCCCTGCCTCTTCCCACTGTTTGTAGCTCCCGCGATCCGCTTTTGGGCGCCCAAAGACTACCATGACATCGGGTGCTTGTCTGATTTTTGGCTGTCCTTCAACGGGATACCAGAGCAGATCCCCCGCGATAAAGACATCGGCTTGGGTTGCATAGAGTGCGTCTAGCCCGATCTTGCAGAGCATGATCCAGTGAAGCTGCTTGGTATTATCGGCCATGGGGTTTCCATCACTATCGGGGTAGTGGACCGGGGAAGAGGTGAGTGTGGTCATCATGGTGCATCCTTTCCTCAGGTCTCAAACACTCCGGTCTTGCCGAACATGCCGTCGAGGTCGTCGCGGGCGATCAGGATATCGCGGGGCTTGGCACCATCGAGGGCACCGACAATGCCACGCTGTTCCATTAGGTCCACGAGGCGGGCGGCGCGGGTGTAGCCGATCTTGAAGCGGCGCTGGAGCATCGACGTGCTGGCGCTGCCGCCGGTCACGACAAGCCGCACCGCGCTCTCAAAGAGATCATCGTCGGCCTCCCCCTCGCCGGAGTCGTCGTCGCCGGTGGACAGCGAGAGCGTCGAGGGCAGGACATCGAAGTTGGGGGTGCCCTGCTCCTTGAGGTAGTTCACCAGGGACTCCGTGTCGTGCTCGCTCACGAAGCAGCCCTGGATACGATACGGCTTACCGGCATCGATGGGCATAAACAGCATGTCGCCGCGCCCTATGAGCCGATCGGCACCGGTCTGGTCGAGAATCGTGCGAGAGTCCACGGCGGAGTTCATGGCAAAGGCGATTCGGCTGGAGATATTGGCCTTGATGGTCCCCGTAATCACGTTCACCGACGGTCGCTGGGTGGCGATCACCAGGTGAATCCCCGTGGCGCGGGCGAGCTGGGCGAGACGGCAGATACTGGTCTCGATCTCCGGGCCGCTGGTCATCATCAGGTCCGCGAGCTCATCGACAATGATCACCCAATAGGGAATCCGCTCAGCCTCCTCGACCTTGGCGTTGTAGCCTTCCAGATTGCGCGTCCCCAGCTTGGCGAACTTGTCGTAGCGGGTCTCCATCTCGCGCAGGGCCTGCTTAAAGAGCGACGGTGCCTGCTTGACATTGGTGATCACCGGCGACGCCAGGTGCGGGATGCCTTCGTAGAGGGAGAGCTCGACTTTCTTGGGGTCGATCATCAGCAGCTTGAGCTCACGGGGGGAGTTGCGGTAGAGAAGCGAGGTGATCAGCGCATTGAGCCCGACGGACTTCCCCGAGCCCGTGGAGCCCGCGATCAGCAGGTGCGGCATCTTGGCGAGGTCCGCGACTTTCACGGCGCCGGTCACATCGCGGCCCAGCACAAAGGTCAGCTTGCCCGGGGCATTGACAAACTCAGGTGCTTCCAGACACTCGCGGATGCTCACGCCGCGCGGCTTGGCGTTGGGGACCTCAAGGCCAATGGCGGACTTTCCAGGAATGGGGGCCTCGACACGGACATCGATGGCGGCGAGGGCCATGGCGATATTGTCCGCGAGGGAGACAATCTTGCTGACCTTGATGCCACGCTCCAGCGCGATCTCGTAGCGGGTGATGGTCGGGCCGTAGGCCACATCGGCGACATCGGCCCCGATCCCAAAGTCCTCGAGGGTCTGGAGGATGATCTGGCGGCGCTCCTCGCTCTCCCCATCGGCGACATTGGCGGGGGCGGGTGGCGACGGTGCCATGAGCGCGGTGGGAGGCAGCACGAAGGCGGCCATCCCCGGACGGGGTTCTCCACGTGTGGGGACGGCGGGGGCAAGCACGGGCACGACCGGCGTTGTCGGCTCCTCGTCTTCGTCTTCTTCCAGTGTCGCGGCGGGGCGTGGGCTCGGGGCGGGCGCTTCTGGCTTCTCCTTGCGGAAGGAGAAGAGAGTCGGCTGGCTGCGTGGTGGCGCGTCGGTGGTGGGCTCGTCGAGCTCTAGGTCGTCGTCGAGGGGCTCGGGTGTCGTGCGCTTAAAGACACTGGGCGGGGGCTGGACCAGCGGCTTGCGCTCCGTGGGAGCGGCGGCGGGCTTCTTGCGTGCTTTCTCCACCGCCTCTTTGGCCTGCGCTGTGGCTGCCTCTTTTCCCTTGCCGGTCCACTCGGCGATAAAGCGCTCGACCGGGCCCAGGAGCGAGGGGAGCGGGACATCGACCAGGAACAGAATCCCGATCCCCACCAGGGCGACAAAGACCACGTGGGCACCAAAGACTCCTACCAGCATCCGCAGCAGCCAGGAGACCCCGCCGCCGAGGTAGCCGCCGCCATTGACCAGGTTGTCGGTGAGGAAGTGGTAGGCCAGCTTCATCCCCCCGACCCGGCCCAGGTGCCACCAGGCGATAAAGAGCACGTAGAGCGCCCCGAGCGCGCCCATGTTGTCGAACGAGCGGCTCTTCCCGATGGCGAGCATCCCGCCCAGCGCGAGCAAGACAAAGGGGAAGACCCAGGCCCCGACCCCCGACAAAAGGTAGAAGCCATGGACCACGGTGCGCCCCAGGAAGTTGTCCCCGGAGTTGGTTCCCGCGCCAAGGAGGGTGGCCAGCAGGATCAGCCCGAGGGCGCAGAGCGCGATCCCCCAGGTGTCGTAGGCAAAACGGGTGTTGGTGCGTGTCTTGCGCGGTGCCGTGTTCGTGTTGCGCGGGGGGCGCGGCTTGCGCGGCGTGTTGGAGCCACGCGGGGAGCTGGAGTCACGCGGTGTGGTCTGAGTCGTAGCCATCGGTCTGGATATTTTACCAGCAATAGCTACGCAGGGCTTGTGATAGTGCCAGAAGTTATGCACCGAGAAGAAAACTATTGCTAGAGGAGGTTGCCTATGATAAACTGCGAAGGTTTCGCAAGTGTCTGGCGCGGTAGCTGCCGCGCCTTTTTAACGCCACACCCACCGCAAATCTCGGTCCCAAAAGGGCGCGTGGTGGGGGGGAGAAACCGAGAAGGAATACGCAAGCTATGGCCACAATCGCCATGAAAGACCTGCTTGAGGCAGGCGTCCACTTTGGTCACCAGACCCGTCGCTGGAACCCCAAGATGAAGCGCTACATCTACGGGAGCCGCAATGGAATCTACATCATCGACCTGCACCAGAGCCTGAAGCTCTTCGATGATGCCCAGAAGTTTATCCAGGACATTGTCGCCGACGGTGGCACGATCCTCTTTGTCGGAACCAAGAAGCAGGCCTCCGATGCCGTACAGGAAGCGGCTGTTCGTTCCCGCCAGTACTTTGTCAACCAGCGCTGGCTGGGGGGCATGCTCACCAACTTCACCACGATCCAGAAGCGGATCGCACGCCTTCGCCAGCTCAAAGAGATGACCGAAGACGGCACCCTGCTGCGCCTCACCAAGAAGGAGGCCGCCCTCCTGACCGAGGAGTACGAGAAGCTGGAGCGCTACCTGGGCGGTATCAAGGACATGCCCCGCATCCCCTCCTGCCTCTTTGTCGTGGACCTGAAGAAGGAGCATATCGCTGTTCAAGAGGCCAAGGCGCTCGGTATCCCGATTGTCGCCATTGTCGATACGAACTGCGATCCCGACGATGTGGACTACATTATCCCGGGCAACGACGATGCCATTCGCGCCATCAAGCTGATCACCAACAAGATCGCCGAGGCCATTGTCGAGATCAAGCAAGAGGAGTGGGACGAGGTTCCCTCCGGTGACCTGGCCGCCGCCTTTGGTGTCGATGCCGCTGCTGCGGACCGTGTGCGCCAGCTGGAAGAGGACGAGAAGGGCATCGATGTCGACTACGACAACGAGGGCAAGCCTGTGATCGCCGATGTGGCGGACCTCTTCGCCGATGCGCTGGAGGCCGAGGCTACCCCCGAGGTCGCGCCTGCTGCTGAGGAAGCCGCACCCGAGGCCGAGTAGTCTTTTAACGAAACGCCCCCTCTCGGGCGATAGAGTTTTCCGCGAGGGTAGGGCAACAATCCTACCCTTTGCTCTGTGACAACGAAAGGAACACGTACAGAAATGGCGGCAATTACAGCGGGCATGGTCGCGCAGCTCCGCGAGCGCACCGGCCTTGGGATGATGGAGTGTAAGAAGGCACTGGGCGAGACCGACGGTGACCTGGAGGCGGCGGTCGAGCTGCTGCGCAAGAAGGGTGTCAAGGATAAGGGCGACCGTGTGGCGGGTGAGGGGCTGATCATGGCCTACATCACCGACGGTGGCACGGATGGCGCTCTGGTCGAGCTCAACTCCGAGACCGACTTTGTGGCGCGCAACGATGACTTCAAGGGCCTTGCACGCTTGCTGGCCGAGAAGACCGCGGTTGGGAAGGGCAACACCCCCGACGAGGTCCTGGCAGACCCGGGTCTGAAGGCGTTCTACGACGAGACCGTGCGCACGATCGGCGAGAAGATTGTCTTTGGCCGCCTGACCCGCTTCAATGCTGCTGCCGGCAACACGCTGGTGAGCTATGTCCACAACCCGGGTGGGCCCCAGACCGACGGTGGCAAGATCGGGGTGATGGTGGAGCTCTCGGGCGAGAATGTCGAGGAACTCGGCCGCGAGATCGCGATGCATATCTCCTTCGCCAAGCCGCGCTTCCTGTCCTCTGAGGATGTGGATGCGGCGACAATCGAGAAGGAGACCAAGATCCTGACCGAGCAGACCGCCGCCGATCCCAAGATGGCGGGCAAGCCGGCGCAGGTGATCGAGGGCGCGGTCAAGGGCCGCCTCAATAAGTTCCTGGGCGAGATCGTCCTACTGAACCAGCCCTACATCCGCGACGATAAAAAGACGGTGGCGCAGCTGGTGAAGGAGACCCCGGGCGCTGCTCTGGTGCGCTTTGCCTTCTTCCAGGTCGGCGAGGCCGTCAAGAAGGCGGAAGGGTAAGCACCAGCCATGGCATCCCGCCCTCACTACAAGCGCGTCCTGCTCAAGCTCTCCGGCGAGGCTTTCGCCGGAGATCAAGGCTATGGAATCGAGCCGGAGACCATCCAAAAGATCGCCTCTGAGCTGGCTGCGATCCATGCCGGAGGCGCACAGATCGCCATTGTGGTGGGAGGCGGGAACATCCTGCGCGGCTCCGTCGGGGAGAAGCAAGGGATGGACCGTGCCCAGGCCGACTACATGGGCATGCTTGCAACCGTCATCAATGCGATGGCCCTGCAAGATGCCCTGGAGAAGCTGGACGTGGACACGCGTGTGCAGACCGCGATCCCCATCCCGCAGGTCGCGGAGCCCTTTATCCGCCGCCGTGCGATCCGCCACCTAGAGAAGGGCCGCGTGGTCATCCTCGCGGGAGGCACGGGAAACCCCTACTTCACCACCGACACCGCCTCCGCACTCCGCGCCGTGGAGATCGAGGCCGATGTGGTGCTGATGGCCAAGAACGGCACCGATGCTGTCTACGACAAGGATCCCCGCAAGCACACCGATGCCCAGCCCTACACCAACCTCACGTTTGAAGAGGCGCTGGACAAGAAGCTGCGTGTGATGGATCTAACCGCCTTCACCCACTGTATGGAGAACAATCTGCCCATTATTGTCTTCGATATGAATGTGGCAGGCAATATCCAGCGCGCCGTGCTCGGAGAGCCGATCGGGACGCTGGTCGAGAGGAGTCAATCGTGAGCGTCTCTTCCATTCTAAAAGATACCGAGACTCGTATGGGCAAGACCCTGGAGTCCACCGCCGCTGATTTTGCGACCCTGCGCACGGGCCGCGCCAACCCCGCGATGCTCGATGGCCTCAAGGTGGACTACTACGGTTCGCCGATGAATGTCCGTGACCTGGCCAATATCACGTCGCCCGAGCCCCGCGTGCTCCTGATCGAGCCCTGGGACAAGGCCGCGATGCCGCTGATCGAAAAAGCGATCATGAACAGCAACCTGGGCCTCAATCCTAACAACGACGGCATGCGGATTCGTCTGAATATCCCCGCCCTCACCACCGAGCGCCGCAAGGAGTTTGTCAAGCAGCTCGCTGGAAAGGCCGAGGCCGGTCGGGTTGCGTTGCGCAACATCCGCCGCGATGCCAACGAGCACCTCAAAAAGGACGAAGAGGTCACCGAGGATGAGGCCAAGCGTGCGGAGAAAGATGTCCAGAAGCTGCTGGATAAGTACGTCGCCGAGCTAGAGGCGATGACCAAGACCAAAGAGTCCGAGCTGCTGGAGAACTAGCTTGCCCCCGGCCCCCACAAGTGGGGGAGAGAACAGGAAAGAGCCCGATTCCGACTACGGAGTCGGGCTTTTTGTTCGCTCTACCCAGTGACGCGGGGACTCCCGAGAATCCGCGTCTCCCCTTTCTTGAGAGTGAGCGTCACCGGCTTGCTACCGGGTTTCATCACCACGTCGACGGGGCCGTCTTTCACGGCGTGAATGGCGAGAAGTGGCCCATTGGCAAAGACCACGGCTTCGGTCTGGACATAAAAGTGGACTTTCGCTTGGCGAGCCGCGGTGCGGAGATCCTCTGTGCTGGTGCCACGTTCATTCAGAAAATAGATCACCTTGCCTTTTGCGGCACGCTCCAGGGCGGCACGCCGCTCGGGGAGAAGCGCTTGGCTTAACACCACGACAAGTAACTTGGCCGGACAGCGGCCTGCCAGGACATCGTCGAGCAAGTACTGGCCGTAGGGCGCTCCGACCAGCCCGAGGGCCTTGCGCGTTGTGGAGAGCGGTGCGTTTTGAGCGGCGTTGGGGGAGAGTCCATAGACGGCGGTTTCATCGAGCACGAGGGCGATCTCGGGGCGAAACGGCGTGGGGTGGGCGAGGAAGTAGTCGTCCCAGGCGACGAATTTTCGCAGCTCCTCCCAGAGCTTGGGATCGTCGAACCAGCCCGTGCCCGGCAGGTCCATCCACCAAGTCGCGTGGTTGCGGCAGGCGTTCTGCGCCAGGTTGCGCCGCAGAATCCCGAGCGTGTTTTCGACGGTGTCCGCGCCCGAGTCCCAGCCGGGGAAGGTTCGCTCTTTGGCGAGGTAGGTGCGGGTATCGTCCTCGTTGAGCCAGAGCTTTCCGGTGGCCAGAACACTCTCCGCGGCGCTCATCACCGGGCCAACCCCACCGACACTGCGCTCGAAGTAGGAAAATGGGCCGCAGAGGATATCCACGGCGGGCGAGGCAAGTAGCTTGTGGAGCGCGTAGTGGCCGCTGTTGGCCGGGCCGCTGGGCATGGGGGCGAACTCAAAGCCGTAGCCGTAGAAGAGGAGGGAGAGCTTCTTGCCCTTACTGGCTTTTCGGACCGCGCTTGCCATCGCGAGGGCCGCATCGGCGATGCTCTCGGAGAGGAAGCGGTGGAAGTCGATCACCGTGGGCGAGGGGGTCTTGGCCTTGCGCTCGGCGGGTGTGGGGACGGGGGCGGGCGGGAGCTTTTGTGCGGCTCGCCAGGCGTCCCAGGCAGTGCGATCACAGGCCGCGTAGCCCGGGAGCGCACCGGTCCAGGAGTCCATCCAGAACCACTCGCCGGTGTTCTGGCCCGTGGGGTGATAGCCAATCACGCGCTCACCAAACATCGCTTCCAGGTGTGTCACCAGCGCCGCCAGCCGCTCGGCACCGTCGCGCTGGTAGGCCACCGATGCCGCGCTTGCCATCCCTCCGCCGTGGGCGCCATCGTCCCAGCGCATGACCTCGTCGGGATGGGACTTGAGCCAGTGCGGTGGGGGATAGACTCCTATTCGGGGCAGGAGCAGGGCCTTGGGGTTGGCGGCCAGCACCCGCTCACAGGCGGCGTCGGAGGCCCGATAGTCCAGCGGCTCGCCGGGAGCAGGCCAGGGAAGCGCGACCTCAAAGCTGACGATATTCACCCCCGCGGCGGCGGCGAGCTTGACCTGGCTCTCGAACTGCACCGACGGCCCCGCGAGAAACGTGTAGGTTGTCCCCGGCTGGTAGAGCGCGACCGTCAGGCTGCGGGCGGGCGTGGCATCGGCGCGCAGGCGGACGTGGTAGGTCTTGCCCTTGGTGAGCTTTAGCTGGTGCTCGTGAAAGACATGGAAGTCCGGCCATTCCTTGCCCGGTGGCGGTGCGATCACCTGGGCGGCAAAGCCGCCCTCGCCAAATACCACCCGGCTCTCCTCGCTTGGCGGCCAGACCTTCCAGACCGGCTGCGCCCCCAGCACCTCCTGTCCAGAGCCCGCCTCGACAATGCGCACCCCGCGCACCCCTACCTTGCCGAGCTCTTGCCCGAAGCGGAAGTGGATCGTCGCCGTCTCTGTTGTGAGCGGGGCGACAAAGGAGAACGCAATCTCCCGCTCCGCCCCGATCGGAACCGGCGAGGCGCTGGCCCCGCCCCAGAAAATCCGCGCCCGTGTCGGCTTGCCATCCACCTCGATCCGAGGGACACCACCCACGACTCGCACCCTTGCTGACTTCATACCGGCATTATACGGGCCGCCGATTGGAAATCGGCGTCTGCAGTGGCGTTCCGCCTCAAAGCCCGTGCCGGGCTAGCGGGTTGGTTGCCTGCGCTTGCGTTGCTTGCTGATGGCTAGGATGCGCTCGGCCTCGGTCTGGGTGTCGCGGCGCTGCTCGGTGAGCTGGGCGGCGAGGTCGCTTGCCGTGCGTGCTCCGGTGGCTCCGTTGCGGTGCTGGAAGCGCACGCCGGCTTGGTAGAGAGTCGCAAGATGTGTCCACTGGCGCGTTGCGGTCTTTCGGGGGGCCTGAAACGCAGCCCCCATAAACTGCAGCGGCTGGCGACAGCTCGGGCAGGGAAAGGGACCGTCCGCCGCGACCGGCTTGCGGAACGCCTTGCGACAGGAAAAACAGACCCATGGCAGGGACTCGGGGCTAAAGTTATCGTCCATAGTGCTGCTCTATAGCCTCACAGCCAGAGCTTACTAAAATGGGTAGACTGGTCTCAGGAGACGAGGGATGTTCACGAAAAAGGAGTTTCTTACCCGGTGGCGCTCTGAGATCGGTGGGGAGGCACCACCGCTCGACGTGCTGCGATTTGGCTACGATGCGTTTGTTGCCCGAAGCGCCGAGCAGTCAAGCTACGCGATCCGTGGTTCGCGGACGGACTGTCCCGACCCGCTGCGGTTCTGGATCAAGGCACAAGAGGCGATGGACTGGCAGCAGCCCGAGCCGTATTTTACGCGGATTGCGGAGTCTGTGCTCTGTGAGCCGATCACGCAAGCTGAGTTTGCGGACACCGTGCAACGCTACGGGAGCGGGATGGTCCTGCCCCTGCCTGCCTTTATCCAGCACCTCGATGGCTACGAAGCAGGTCTGCGGATGCGCGATGCTTGGAACTGCCAGGTGGTTCTGGCACAGCTCCCGACCAGCTATCTTCTCTTTGAGTGGGGGACATCGGCCTAGAGAGGCGGTGGGCCAGGTAGAATGCGCCCATGAAAATCGCACTGCAGCTCGGGCTGATTCCGGGCACGACCACGGCGGAGAAGGCCAAGTGGGCGCACGACAATGGGGTGGACGGCCTAGAGCTCGGGGTCTGGGGCGGGGGGCTCGAAAAGTGCCTGCGCGATGCCGAGGCGATCAACGGCCTCGTGGCCATCTCTAGTGTCTGTGGCAACGCCGACCCCGGCGGCAACCCGTGCTTTGACTTTCTCGACCCCGACAAAGAGAAGCGGCGCAAGGCCATTGAGGGCAGTAAGGCGCTCTTGAAGTTTTGCGGCGAGGTCGGTGCGGCCGGTCAGATCGTCCCCCCGATCTTTGGTGGCCCCAAAGTCCCTGATCTCTCGCCCTACAAGACCGCGATTGAGCTGGAAGACGGCCTGATGGTCGCGGCGCTTGCGGAGCTCGCGCCCCACGCGGCGGCGCACAACACGCTCTTTCTGCTGGAGCCACTCAACCGCTACGAGCAGCACTACCTGCGAAGGCTCGCCGATGCCCAGCGTGTGATCGAGCTCGCGGGAAGCCCTGCCGGGGTCGGAATCCTCGCCGATCTCTTCCACATGCACATCGAGGAGACAAGCTCCCCGCAAGCGCTACGGGATGCTGGAAAGCTCGTGCACCACCTGCACCTCGCCGATAATACAAGGCAGGAGCCTGGCACAGGAGACATTGACTTTGTCGCGGCGTTTCGGGTATTGAGAGAGCAAGACTTCACCGGCTGGCTCGCCTATGAGTGCAGCATCAGCGGCGTGACTCCTGAGGAGAAGGCCGCTAGCCTCACCAAGAGCCTGGCGTTTGTGCGGGAGTGCCTGGCTGCCGGGGGCTGAAAGTCCCCGGCAGAGGAGAGGGAGCGTCCCGAGGACGCGCGAAGAATTTCGTATTATGCGCCCACGGGGCGCTCCCTACTCGGAGACGGGGCTTTCAATCCCCGGCGTTCACCCCCCGGCAAGCAAGCGGGTAAGGGCTGCTTTTTGAGCCGGGGGAAGAGGCACCGCGTACTCCACAAGATCCTGCAGTGTGGCGTGGGCGTACCAGCGCACGTCGTCGTCGGGGTCTTGGCAGAGCTGCTCGTAGGCGCGGATCGACTCGGGGGGGAGGGGATTGGCGAGGTCGCAGCACGTCAGGTTGCTGGCGACAAGCCGACGCAGTGCAGCATCGGGGTGGTGGAGGAAGCGCAGGAGGAGCGGGCGGGCCAGCGGGTGCTGCTGCCAGCCAATCGCGGAGACTGCAAAAGACAGCACCAGCGCGTCGGTCTCGCGCTCCACGAGGCGCTCGAGGACGGGGAGTGCGCGAACCGCAAAGGGCTTAGGGCGACCCAGTCCCGGAAACTCGCGCAGGATCAGCACCCCAAGATGGCGCTCGGCGGGGTCGGGGCGCATGCAGAGCGTGCTTGCCGCTACAAAGACCTCCTCGGTCACCCGCTGCTGCAAGATCAGAAGCGCAGGATTGTGAATGTCCTGGTCGCTCTCCCAATCCTGCCGCACCGCCTCAAGTGCCTGGGCAAGCAGAGCGGAAGTCGTCAGGCGCGGATCGCGTGCCTGAGCAAGGAGCCTCTCGTGTGGCGTAACGTGGCGCATACCATGAGTATATCCGCTTGGTCGGGCAATAAATTACCCGCCTCGGATTTTGGGGAGCGTCCCGAGGACGCGCAGAGCGCTAAGGTATCTGCGCCCACGGGGCGCTCCTATCCTTCATGCCGGGGATTTTAATCCCCGGAACTGAAAACCTGGTATCCTTGTTGGAAGTGTTTGACAGGCCCGCCATGTCGCGGTAGGATGTTTGTGAAGAACTTTGCTTGACAAAGTGAAAAGTGAAAACTATGGACCAATTCCCGATTCTCGACCAGCTCACTGGCCCCGCCGATCTCAAGAGCATGGACTCCGCCCAGCTCAAGGCCCTCTGCAACGAGGTACGCCAGGGTCTGATCCAGACCATCTCCCGTGTCGGGGGGCACTTTGCGCCGAATCTGGGGGTGGTCGAGCTGACGGTCGCGCTCTACAAGGTCTTCGAGCTGCCCAAAGACAAGGTGATCTGGGATGTCGGCCACCAGTGCTACCCACACAAGATGCTCACCGGGCGCTGGAAGCAGCTCCACACGATCAAGCAGTACCAGGGAATCTCGGGGTTCCTGCGCCGCGACGAGAGCGAGTTTGATCTCTTTGGCGCGGGCCACGCCTCGACGAGCCTCTCCGCCGCGCTGGGGTTTGCCAAGGCGCGCGACCTGCGTGGCTCCAACGAGAGCGTGATCGGGATTATCGGGGACGGCTCGCTCACCGGCGGGATGGCACTGGAGGCACTGCTCAATATCGGCGACCAGAAGACCAAGATGCTGGTGGTGCTCAACGACAACGAGATGAGTATCGCCGAGAATGTCGGGGCGCTGGCGACCTACCTGGCGAAGCTGCGGCTCATGCCCACCTACCAGAAAGTGGAGAGCACGGTCAAGAAGACCCTCAACAAAGATGGCCTGCTCTACCGCACCGCCGCCGGAGCCAAGCACGCCGCCACTCACTTTACCTCGCCCGCCAACACCGGTCTCTTCTTCGAGGAGCTGGGCTTTCAGTACATCGGGCCCATCGACGGCCACGATACGGACTTTCTGATCCAAGTGTTCGAGCACGCCAAGCACCTCGACGGCCCTGTGCTGCTCCATGTCCTGACCACCAAGGGCAAGGGCTACGAGCCCGCCGAGAAAGACCAGCGCACCTGGCACGCGACCACGGGCTTCTCGATCGAAGACGGCAAGATGGAGAAGAAGTCCAGTGGGGTCACCTACACCCAGGCCTTTGTCGAGAGTCTCAATGAAGTGGCAGTGAATAACGATAAAGTAGTCGCGATCACCGCCGCCATGCCTGATGGCACGGGCCTGGCCAAGTTCGCCGATAAGTTCCCCAAGCGCTACTTCGATGTGGGGATCGCTGAGCAGCACGCGGTGACCTTCGCTGCGGGGCTCGCCGCCGAGGGTTTCACCCCAGTCTGCGCGATCTACTCGACCTTCTTGCAGCGCGCCTACGACCAGATTGTCCACGATGTCTGTATCCAGAACCTGCCGGTAGTCTTTGCGATCGACCGTGCGGGGCTGGTCGGGGACGATGGCGCGACCCACCATGGGACGATGGATATCGCCTACCTGCGCTCGATCCCCAATCTGGTGATTCTCTCGCCCAAGGACCCGCAGGAACTGCGCGAGATGACCAAGTTCGCGCTCTCGTATGGCAAGGGCCCCATCGCCCTGCGCTACCCGCGCGGTGGCGGCGAGAACCTCACCGACACGGTCGCCCCAATCCAGCTCGGACAGTCCGAGACCCTGCGGCGCGGCGACGATATCGGCATTGTCACCCTCGGTCCGATCGTCAGCGAGGCGCTGATCGCCGCCAACACGCTGGAGACCCAGGGGCACTCCGTCGAGGTTCTCAGCGCGCGCTGGGTCAAGCCGCTTGATGAAGTGGCCATTCTCGCCCTCGCGCGCCGCACCAAAAAGCTCATCACGGTCGAGGACGGTATCCTGGCGGGAGGCTTTGGCAGCGCGATTGTCGAGCTCCTCGCCGACCGTGGCCTCACCGAGGTGCAAGTGACCCGAATCGGCCTGCCGGATCACTTTGTGGAGCACGGGACGATCCCCAAGCTGCGCGAGCTGGTCGGAATGGACGCCGCCGCGATTGTCAAAGCGGCCGAGGTCCTGCTCCATGAAAATCGCACTCTGGCTAGCCGGTAACCTGATTTTTTGGCTCGGGGTGCCCGTGGCCTCTGCGCTTTACATAAACTGGCGCGATGAGCAGGCATACCAGGCTGGAAAGCTTACCTCACAGGAGCTAGCGGCACTGACTCCTGTAGGTCTGCTTTTCATAGCGGCACTGGTCACCACGTCGATTATCGTTTTTGCGGTCAATCTGATAGTGGGAAGTATCTGGCTGATAAAACGGCGATGGAATAACCCGTCAGCTCAGAAGCCCTTGGAGCGAGAAGACGATTCCGCCAAGCAGTAGTAAGGACGCGACCACGGCGAGCTCCTTTTTCGGGCAGAAAATAGCCACCAGTGTTCCAGCGAAGAGCAAGACACCGCCCAGGAGCCAGGTGTGAACCCAGGACCGGCTCTGTCCCCAGCTCCCTTGTGACAGCCGGTGATGCGTTACGCAATCTTAGAAAAACGCGGATTACTTTGCTCCACCTACAAGGGATGTAGTAAACTTAGCTGTCGTTAGGGAGTGGGAGTAGAATGCGAAATCGTATCTCAGTCGTCGGAATCACCTGCTTGTTCTCGTTGTTGGGGCTCGGCGTGCTTGTGGGTTGTGGTGGCTCGGACTCTAGAGCTGGTGTAGGAACGTCGCGCAGTGCCAGCGTCGCCTTTACCATTCGCTGGCCCGAGCGGACGCGGCTTATCCCGCTTGCGGCACAGAGTATCAAGGTAGAGATTCGCGATAGCCAGGGGGCACTGCTCGGAGCTCCCAAGGTCGTCGCCCGCCCCGCATCGGGGAACACCAGCACCGTGGTCTTCAACGACCTGGAGGTTCAGACCGTCCAGGTGAAGGCCACGGCCTACCCCAACAGCGATGGAACCGGTGTGGCACAGGCGACCGGAACCGTTCCCCTCGTGCTCGTGGCGCGTCAGACCGCGGAGGCCACGGTCACGATGGACTCCACCATCTCTCGGGTGCAGCTGGGCTACGATGCCAGCCCCTTGGTAATCGGAGAGCCACGCACCCTGACTGCTCAGGCGCTCAACTCCTTGGATGAGACTGTCTTGGTAGACCCGTCGCTGTGGGAGTGGAGTAGCAGCAACTCTGTCGATTTTAACCTGGTTCCGTCGGCGGCAAGCGCGACGATCACCGCGGTGAATCCGGGGCGCGTGACGGTCTCCGTGCGGGAAAAAGAGTCCGGGAAGACGGTTGCCGTGGCGCTCCAGAACGGTCTCACCTTGGCCAACACCCGTATTGTTTTTGTCAGCCAAAGATATGGAGCGGCCGGGATCTATATCATGAACGCGGATGGCACGAACCAGACACGGCTTACGAACAACACGGTTCAGGAGCGATCTCCGATTTTCTCGCCGGATGGGAAGAGTATTGTCTATACCCGATATGACAATCCCACGGAGGGAGATCTCTACCTGATGAATGTTGATGGAACGGGAGCCAAAAACTTAACGAGTGGTCCAGGAACAGACGCCGCGACGTGTTTCACCCCAGATGGAAGTAAAATCCTCTTCACCAACAGCCAGACAGGAGCAAGCACTATCTATAGTGTGAATATTGATGGAAGTGAGAAGCGACGCCTGACGGCATCGTCGGAGTTGGAATCGTCACCCGTTATCTCGCCAGACGGGGCTCAGATTGCATTTGTCAGGAGCTCTGAGCTCTGGATCATGAATGTAGATGGCACGGGGCAGAAGAAACTGTCGAATGATCCATCGGGAAACGTCTCTGGGATTTCGTTTTCTCCAAATGGAAAGAGAATTATGTATAACTTTTATAAAAATTTAAATACCTCTATTTGTATTATGAATTCGGATGGGACCGGGGTGACGCAGATATCTGCAAGCGGGCGCTACTCTCCACGCTTTTCTCCTGATGGAACAAAAATTGTCTTCCAGGCAAATGAGGGGTTTGGTGGGTTCAGCAACAACGACGAGATTGAGGTGATGAATGTTGATGGGAGCCAGGTGGTCCGCCTCACGACGGTGGATGGACACGACACAGCCCCCTCATGGTCTGGGTTTGTTTTCTGATCGGGTTGACTCCGCCGTTTAGGGGATGGCGTGGGGGTGGGCTCTCGGATAGAATCTTCACAGATCAGGCGGCTTGTGGGTAGCTCCGATAAGTGCAGCCGGGCCTCTCTCTAAAACGAATGAGAGGCAGCAGGACACCAAGCCCTGTGGGACTGACGATTACATCGTTACGTCTCACAGGGCTTTTGCGTTGTGCCCAGACGGTAAACGTCGGGCAAGCCAGCACGGAAATCGTGCGGCTATAGGGCGCTTCGCGCCGCCTCGCTTCGCTCGGAACAAGCCTGTACCGACGAGGGACGAGGAGGCGGCCAAAGGCCCGGGTACCCTCTGGGTGAGCGGGACGTTTACCGTCCACGCGAAGGCCGGCTTGTGAGCAGAGAGAATATGCACGAGAAAACAACACGACTACAGCTCGGGATCGCGCTACTGGCGCTCACGGGGATCGCGCTCCACCTGGGGCTACGCTTCGGATTTCACGCCGCTTCGCTTCCTACCAACCTGCCACTCTTTGCGGTGCTGGCGCTCGGGGGCACTCCCTTGGTCTGGGAGCTCTTGCAGAAGCTCGCCCGGCGTGAGTTCGGCTCGGACTTGCTGGCGGGAATCTCCATCGTGACCTCGGTGCTGCTGGGGGAGTATCTCGCCGGAGCGCTGGTTGTGCTGATGCTCTCGGGCGGCGAGGCGCTGGAGGCCTATGCGACAAAGAGCGCGTCGTCGGTTTTGCAAGCCCTCGCCAAGCGCATGCCGACCCTGGCGCAGCGCAAGGTGGGCGAGCAACTCACCGAGGTGCCCTTGGCGGAGGTTGGGGTGGGAGACACGCTCGTGGTCTTTCCCCATGCCCTCTGCCCGGTCGATGGTACGGTGCTCGACGGTCACGGGGCTATGGACGAGTCCTACCTCACGGGGGAGCCGTACCAGGTCTCCAAGGCACCCGGGACCACCGTGCTCTCGGGGGCGATCAATGGCGAGAGCGCGCTCACCATCCGCTGCGACAAGCCTGCCCAGGACTCGCGCTACGCCCGGATCATGCAGGTGATGCGCGACTCCGAGCAGAACCGCCCCCAGCTCCGCCGGATCGCCGACAAGCTCGGGGCCTGGTACACGCCGCTTGCCGTCGGGATCGCACTGGTCGCCGGGCTCGTCACCCACGACCCCCTGCGCTTTCTTGCCGTGATGGTGATCGCCACGCCCTGCCCGCTGCTGATCGCCATCCCCATCGCTATCATCGGCTCTATCTCGCTGGCGGCGCGCAAGGGCATTATCATCAAAGACCCGTCGGTGCTGGAGAACCTGAGCACGTGTAAGGTCGCCCTCTTCGACAAGACCGGGACCCTCACCTACGGCAAGCCCAGGCTCACCGAGCTCCTCACCGTGCCAGGCTTCGATAAAGACGAGCTCCTGACCCTGGTCGCCAGCCTGGAGCGCTACTCCAAGCACCCGCTCTCCAGTGCGATTCTCGAGGCCGCCGAGGAGAAGACGCTCACCCTGCGAGACGCCAGCGAGGTGAGGGAGCTCCCTGGCGACGGGCTCCGTGCGGAGATCTCGGGGCGCAGTGTGCATGTCACCAGCCGCAAGAAGCTCACGACGCACTACCCCGATCAGGCCGCTGCCCTCCCGGAGGCGGTCGCGGGAATGGAGTGTGTCGTCCTTGTTGATAATCGCTACGCCGGGGCGCTGCGCTTCCGCGATGAGCCCCGGCCCGAGGGGGCGCACTTTATCCAGCACCTCGCGCCCCGCCACGGGATCAAGCGCGTCCTGCTGGTCTCCGGCGACCGTGCCAGCGAGGTGTCCTATCTTGCAGAAAAGGTCGGAATCACCGAGGTCTTCGCCAGCCAGAGCCCCGAGCAGAAGCTTGAGCTCGTCCGCGCCGAGACCAAGAAAGCCCCCACGGTGTTTATGGGCGATGGGATCAACGACGCGCCGGCACTCACCGCCGCGACAGTCGGGATCGCCTTTGGCAACAACTCTGAGATCACCGGAGAGGCCGCCGATGCCGTGATCCTCGATAGCTCGCTGGAGAAAGTGGATGTGCTGATGCATATCGGCCAGCGCATGCGCCGCATCGCCCTCCAGAGCGCGGTCGGCGGCATGGTTCTCAGTATTGTCGGCATGCTCCTCGGGGCCGCCGGGCTTCTCTCGCCCGTCACCGGCGCGGTCGCTCAGGAGATCATCGATGTCCTCGCCGTCCTCAACGCCCTCCGCGCCGCGCTCCCCCCCAAGGTGCTCTCGGATTATTAGCCCAATGAAATTGGGCGTGTGCAATGGCACGCAGTGCCATTGCACACGCCGATTTCCAATCGGCGGTAAAATGCGTCATGAGCACCCGCAACGACCTGCCTGCGCCCTACGGCCCCACACCCAGCCCCCGCCAGCTCAAGTGGCACACGCTGGAGACCTACGCGTTTTTGCACTTTACGACTAATACCTTCACCGACAAAGAGTGGGGCTACGGCGACGAGAGCCCCAGCATCTTTAACCCGACCCAGTTCAGTGCCAAGCAGATTGTCAGCACGCTGAAGTCGGCGGGGCTGAAGGCCGCGATCCTGACCTGTAAGCACCACGATGGCTTCTGCCTCTGGCCAACCAAGACCACCAAGCACAATATCAGCGCGAGCCCCTACAAGAACGGCAAGGGCGATATTGTCGGGGAGCTGGCGCGAGAGTGCCAGAAGCAGGGGCTGAAGTTCGGGGTCTACCTCTCGCCGTGGGACCGCAACAACGCGCTCTACGGCAGCCCGGAGTATGTCACGCGCATCTACCGCGAGCAGCTCCGCGAGCTTCTTACGTGGTATGGGCCGATCTTTGAGACCTGGCACGACGGCGCGAACGGCGGCGATGGCTACTACGGTGGCAAGCGCGAGTCCCGGCAGATCGACCGGACGACCTACTACGACTGGCCGACCACGTGGCAGCTGATCCGGGAGCTCCAGCCCGATACCTGTGTCTGGAGCGATATCGGCTGGGACGCCCGCTGGGTGGGGACGGAGCGTGGCTTTGCGGGCGACCCCTGCTGGCACACGATCACGATCGGCCCCAAAGACGGTGTCGGGCAGATGGACGAGAAAAAGCTGCTCTCGGGGATGCGCGACGGTAAGTCCTGGATTCCTGCCGAGGTGGACTTCTCGATCCGGCCCGGCTGGTTCTGGCACGAGGCGCAGAATAAGTCCGTGAAGAGCCCGACGCAGCTGATGACCCACTACCTAGAGTCGGTGGGGCGGGGGGCGTCGATGCTGCTCAACATCCCCCCGGACCGTCGCGGCCTGGTCCACGAGATCGACGCTAGTAGCCTGAAGCTCTTTGGGGAGCACCTCAAGAAGACCTTCGCCAAGAACCTCGCTGTGGGCGCACGGCTCACGGCCTCCAACACGCGCCCCGGCTCCGACCCCAAGCACTTGCTAGATGGAAGTTGGGAGACAGCTTGGTACGTGGACGACAACGTCCTCACGCCCGAGCTGATGCTGGAGCTCGGCCGCCCAAAGACGTTTAACATTATCAGGCTCCGGGAAGCCATCGCGCTGGGCCAGCGCATCGACGAAGCGGCAGTCGATTGCTGGCAAAACGGCGCTTGGGTGGAGGTGGCCAAGGCGCAGTCCATCGGCTCCTGTCGGCTCTGGCGCATCCCCACCACCACGACGGATCGCGTGCGGATTCGCGTCATCAAGGCCGCCGCCTGTCCCGCCCTCTCGGACTTTGGGCTGTTCCTAGAGCCACCGATGCCCGCGTGGAGTGCCACGGAGCCCGCCAAGAGCACCTCACGTCTCCCCGCGACTGTCGCCGCGTGCTCCTTTGAGGCCGAGGGCGGCGGCGCGGCGGCCAATCTCCTCGATGGCAACCCTGCGACCCTCTGGCACACGCACAGCGTGGCTCGTGGTGAGAGCGGCCTGCCGCAGTGGGTCGTGCTGGATTTGGGCGCGAGTAAGAAGCTCACGGGCTTTACCTACCTGCCCCGCCAAGACGGCACGGTGCACGGGATGGTGGACAAGTACGCGCTCCATGTCTCCCCCGACGGCAAGAGCTGGGGCGAGCCCGTGGTGCAGGGGGAGTTTGGCAACCTGCGCGCCAATCCCGTGGAGCAGACCGTGCGCTTCCCCATGCCGGTCACCGGCCGCTTTGTCAAGTTTGTCGCGCTCCATGCCCTGGAGAAAAACCACGCCGCGGTCGCGGAGCTGCGGGTGTTTTAAGGCACTGCCCAGCGGAGCCTGGCGAGGGCGATCAGTAGGTCGTAGCGGGCGTTGATGTGGTTGACCTCGGCCTGCACCAGGGTTGCCTGGGCATCGCTGACCGAGAGCTGCGTATCAATTCCCGTGGAGAGCCGGACCTGCGCGATCCGGAGCGCCTCGCGGGCCTGCTCGACCGTCTTGGCGGTGCTCTGGAGCCGTCCTTGGGCATCCTCCACCGAGAGACACGCCTGCTCCACCTCCTTGGCGATCCCTGTCTCGTACTCCGTGCGCTGGGACGCCGCCGAGCGCAGGTCGGAGTGGGCACTGGTGCGCTGCGAGCGCGTCGTGCCACCGTCACTGAGGGGAATCGAGAGGTTTAGCGAGAGCGTGGCGGCATCCTTGGGGGTGAAGGCATTGGCGGGGCTGGGGTTGTAGCTCCCACTCAGGCGCGCCGAGAGCGAAGGAGTCGTGCCGCGCTTGGCATAGCGCAGGTTGAGGTTGGCTTTCTCCTGGTTGAGCTGGGCCTGCCTTGCCTCGGGGCGCTTCTCCAGCGCGATTTTGAGAAGCGCGGCACGCTCTAGCGGGGGGACGCTCGGTGGGGCGCCGGGGCTCTCGGGGGCGAGTGCTGCGGTGGGAGGGAGCCCTAGGGTGTTGGCGAGGTTGGTGCGTGCAACCGAGGCCTGGTTCTGGGCAGTGAGTAGCGACTGCTGCTGGTTGGCGAGCTGGGTCTCAGCGCGGAGGACATCGAAGCCCGCCGCGCTTCCGGCTCTCTCTTTCTCCTGCGAGACCCGCAGCGACTCGGTGCTACTGGCGATCGCCGCGCTCTGCACCCGGACGTACTCTTGCGCACGGAGCAGCTCGTAGAAGTCACTCTGAACCGTGAAGACCAGCTCGCGAACCACTTTTTCTTCCTCAAGCTGCTGAATGGCTTCGTCGGTGCTGCCCATGCGGATCAGTGTCTTTTGGATTCCCCAAGCATCGAGCTGCTGTGTCAGCGAGAGCCCGAGGCTGGTCTGGTTGAGACTACCCCCACCGAGATTGAATGTCGTGGGGCTGTCTGTGGTGGGCGCGGGCTCGGCGCGGGTGAGCTGGACCGAGCCCGCACCGGGCGGGGAGCCCTGGAGCCCCACGGGGAACGGATTGCCACTGCCCGAGCCGCTTCCACTGCCGCCGCCGCTACTATTGGCGAGCGCGGTCGAGAGGCGGGTGTAGGATGCGGTCGCGCTGGCTTGCGGGCGAAGCTGGGCGCGCTGCTGCTCGACACTCTCACGGCTGCGCTGGTGGCGCTCACGGGCCTGCTGGAGCCTGGGCGAGCGCTCCAGCGCGATCTGAATCGCTTGCTCCACGGTGCGAATGGGGGCTTCTTGGAAGATAACAATCGCTATCAATGGCTCTTTCCTCTCGCGATCACGTTTTGTCCCTCTTTGAGGCCGACTCCACCGAGGATCACCTGGTCGCTCTCGCTCAGACCCTCGCGGATGGGGAGGAGCTGGGCGCTGGCGGCACCGACCTTGACCGTGCGCTTGACCACTTTCCCTTGCTCGATCACGAGGACCGTGGACGAGTCCCCGAGCGTGGTTACTGCGGCGACGGGGACGACAAGCTGCTCCTTGCCCGCCTCGACAATCAGGTTCACCGAGAGGGTCTGGCCGGGGCGAATCCACGCGGGGGGAGCGACCGGGGTCAGGCGCACCTCGATCGTCCCCCGGTCGGTGTCCACCTGCGTGCCCACTTCGGAGACGCGGGCGGTGAAGCGCTGGCCGGGGAAGGCATCGCTGGTCACCTCAGCCTCCTGGCCGACCTTGAGCCGCCCTAGGTTTACCTCGTCCACATCGATCTTGATCTCGGGCTTCTGGATGCGGGTGAGCTTGAGCAGGGCGCTGGTGGGGCTGATAATACCGCCCTCCTCGGTGAGGATCTGGGTCACGGTGCCCTCAAACGGTGCGAGTAGGCGAGACTCCTGCAGGCGCTTCTCGGAAAGGAGGATGCCTTGCTGAGACTCATCGAGCCGCTGGCGGGCTGTCGCCTCCGCGCGCTGGGCTTCGTCGAGGCGCGCTTCTGCAACCGCGACATCCTCGGGGCGTGGGCTGGCAAGCAATGAGCGAATCTGGGCCTGGCCGGACTGTGTTGCACCGGTGCGGCTTGCCTGCGCCGACACCACTTCGGCGCTTGCGGCACGGACATCGGCCTCGGCGGCGGCGACATCGGCCTCGCTCTGGCGGAGCTGCTCGGGGCGGGTGCCGCTCTTAAGCTGCCGTAGCCGTGCACGGTGGCTCTCCAGGGTCTGCTCGGCGACCGCGAGCTGGGTCTGGGCCAGCTCTGCCTGGTTGCGTGGGATCGCTCGTGCCGCGAGAAGCTCGCTCTGGCGCTCGCTATCGCGCTTGGCCTGAGTGAGATTAGCCTCGCTCTGGCGCACCTGGGCCTCCGCTTGCTCAAGCTCCTCAACCCGGCTGCCTGCCTTGAGCTCGGCGAGGCGCTGCTGGGCCGCGAGGAGCTTCTGCTGCGCTCCCGCAAGCCGGGACTTGCTACTGGCGACCTTCGTCTCCGCGACCGCGATACTCTGCGTCACCTCAGCCCGCAGGCGCGTGATGTCATCGGTGAGGGGGCCGCGTCTTGCCTGCCGGAGCTGTGCCTCGGCGGTGCGGACACTGCTCTGCGCCTGGGCAAGCTGCTCCTGAAGCGTGCGCCGCTGGGACTCACTCTGGGCACGCTGCGCCTCCAGCACCTGGTTGTCGAGCTGCGCGAGGAGCTGGCCCTTTCGGACGCGCTGGCCCTCTTTCACAAAGAGCCCGATCACGCGTCCCCCCGTGGCCGCGCCGACACTGGTCTCGACCTCGCCGCGGAGCCGCCCCGACGCCGAGAGGCTCTCCACGACCAGCTTGCGCTGGGGGATGACCACCTCGACAGCCTGCGGCTTGTTCTGCGCGAGCAGGGCACCGCCGCCGAGAACGCCCACTCCGAGTAGGGCAAGGGCACCCCGGCTGAGCAGGGCATAGTTTCGTTTCATTTATTTGTACACCTCGTTTAGGTAGCCGTCCTCGATCCGTAGGATACGGTCGGCGGCGGCGGCAAGACGGTCATCGTGGGTGACCATGAGAAAGGTCACGCCCAGCTCACGGGCGATCTCCCGCATCAGGGCGAAGACCTCGGCACCGGAGCGTGAGTCCAGGTTGCCCGTGGGCTCATCGGCCAGCACCAGGCGGGGGCGGTTGGTCAGCGCACGGACAATGGCGGTGCGCTGCTGCTGCCCCCCAGACATCTGGTTGGTGCGCTTGTGGAGCTGCGAGCTCAGGCCCACACGGTCGAGGAGCTCTTTGGCGTAGGCGGTGTCCGACGGCTCAGGGCCGCCTTTCTGGATCGAGACTGGCATCAGGACATTCTCCAGGCAGGTGAACTCTTCGAGCAGGTGGTGGAACTGGAAGACAAACCCGAGCTTCTGCCCCCGGAGCTTGGCCAGCCCCAGAGAGTCTAGTGAGCCGATCTCGGTCCCATCGATCCAGGCACCGCCCTCGGTGGGCTGGTCCAGTGCGCCTAAGATATTCAGGAGCGTGCTCTTCCCCGACCCCGACTGGCCGATAATGGCGATAAACTCCCCGGCGTAGGCGACCATATCGACGCCATGGAGCACCTCGACGGCTTTTTCGGTGCCCAGGTTGTAGGTCTTCTTGAGCTGCTGGGTCTCAACAACGATCGGGCGACTAGCCACGGAGCACCTCCACGGGATCAAGACGGGCCGCGCGGCGGGCGGGCCACTGCGCGGCAAGGACGGTGGCGGTGACCACGGCGGCGTAGGCACCGGCGAAGATCCACCCATTGAGCGAGACGGGCGCGAGCTGGTCCACCCGGCCGTAGCGTGCGGGGAGGGTGATGCCATCCACGAGGCTCAGGAAGACATAGGCACCGACACAGCCCAGGAGCGCCCCCAGCACCGCAACCCCGAGCCCCTCTAGGGTGAAGATGCGCAGGATCTGCTGCTCGGACGCCCCCATGCTCTTGAGGATGCCGATCTGCTTGCTCTTTTGCAGCACCGAGACAATCAAGACGGCAGCGATCGCACACGACGATGTGATCAGCATAAAGCTCGTGAGGAGCGTTCGGATCGTGGTCTGGGTGCGGAAGCCATTGACCATCTGCTCGTTGTCGTCGAGCCAGGACTTGACTTTCAGGCGCGGGAACATTGCCCGCACCCGCGGCAGGGCCTCGTCCACGGCGAAGGGATCGTCGAGCTTGACCGCCACCTGAGAGACTCCAGTGCCCATGGCAAAGAGGGACTGCGCCGCCTTCAGAGGCACATAGACCTGGCTCTCATCGCTCTGGGGGTTACCGGTGTAGAAGAAGCCCGCGATCCGAAAGACCTGCGTGAACCCCTCCGACGACTGAATCCGCACCCGATCCCCGAGCTGGAGGCGCAGCTTCTCGGCGAGGGTCATGCCGACAACCACCTCATCAGGGCCGATCTCCGGCCAGCGCCCGGCGAGCAGGCTCTCTTTGAGTGAGATCAGGCGTTCCTGCTGTTCTGGGTTAGCCCCAACAAGGGTCACGGACTGGCGCTTGGAGCCCTTGAGCACAAAGGCATTGCCTTGCACCTGGGAGAGCGCGGTCTTGAGGCCACGCAGCGATCCTACCTGGGCCTCAAGCTCGGCTCCGTTGTTGATACGCGTGCTCTGCTGAAAGGTCTGCTGGGGCTCCGAGGTGTAGACGCGGTCGGAGCCGCTCGCCACTAGGAGGCTCTCTAGAGGCACGGGCTGAATATCTTTGGGCTCGATCGTGATGTGGGCGAGGGTGCGTAGCTGGTTGCCCATGAGCTTCTTGGACATTCCCGCGATACTGCCATTGACAAAGATAATCACCATAGTCGCAATGGCAACCGCGATAATAATTAAGATTGTCGTGCCACCGCCTGTCCGTAGGTGCCGCCAGGCGATCGTGCTCTCAAAACGCATCGGCTGGGTCTCCTAGGAAGGCAGTTTGAAGTCGTCGGGGGAGAGGGTGGGGTTGATCTCCGTGGCAACGACCTTGAGCTTCACCGAGGCCATTTTGGGGAGACCGTCCATCTTCACCCCCAGCTCCACGGGCACTTTGACTCCTTGGACGGTCTCGAAGCGCTCGTAGGTGAACTCCTGCTCGATACGCTTGTTGGCGGTCGTGGTCTGGACCACACGCTCTGCGAGGAGCGTCCCATCTGGGGCGAGGAGGTAGGTCCAGGCACACGCGCACTGCTCGACCTTGGGCTCGTCGCGGCCCTGCATCACCGGCATGAGCCGCGCCTCTCGGGTTCGGGTAAGCGAGCTGCCCTTGCGCTTGCCGATTGCGTCGGTCGGCTTGGCCTGGAGCGTGTCGTGGGTAATACTCAGTGCAAGCAGCCCGATCAGGCCGGTCTGCATGTTCGGGACAAAATCAAAGGGTACTTTCGCCGTGCCTAGCGGCGTCGTACCCGCCTTCGCGGTCCAGAAAACGCGGCCCTCGGCGGTCTCTTGGTGGATACGATTCAGCTTGCCGTTCTCCCAAAACTCCACGCGGCCACGCCGGTTCTTGAAGTCAAAGAGGAACCGTGTGCGCATCGACGGCCCCTTCATGCCCATCATGCGCACCTCCATCGCTGCCTCTTGGCGCAGGCTGGTAAGCGTTGTCAGCCCATGGGGTGCGGCAATCTTGCCCAGAAGCTCTTTCTCGTCTTGTCTCATTGATGTCCTATCTCTTCTTTAAATGGCTTTAGTGGCATTGGGACCTTAATCCAATCGGAGGGGATCGTGAAGCGTGTGGCCTCGACCGCGGCGTCTTCACGTGCGGTCACCTCCAGGCTCAGGCGAGTGGGGGGCGGAAAGTCTCCTTGGGGGAGGTTGCTGCCCTGAAACGCGAGCTGGATATCGGTCTTAAGGGGGTAGCCGGCGCGGGCACGGTCCACTTGCGAGACCAGCGAGCGCAAAAACGGCATCCCCAGCTCCCCGAGTGCCAGATAGACAAGCGGGGCAAACAGCGCAGTCTCCGTGGTGGATCGCGACGGCGAGAGCGTAATCGTCCCCGATGCCAGAAGCTGCGGTACCTTCATACCACCGCCAGGAAAGCCTCCGCCGCCAGGGAGCTGAGGCTCAAGCCGGAGCACCCCTTCGAGGGTTGTCTTTATGGGCTCGGTCGTGGAGTTTTCGCGCTTCTCTCGCTGGAGACGCGCGAAGATCGTGGTCTGGAGGCGAATCTGCGCGGGGACGTTGGCGGGGAGCTCGCCCATTCGAGAGGAGATATCCTCAAGCTTGCTCCAGCTCTGTGTGGAGTAGGTGCGGTTTGCTGGGTCGAGATGCGTGAGCTCGCGGCGTTTTTCGTCGAAGAGGAGCGAGAGCCCATCGGAGCGATCCAAGCGTGCGAGGCTACCACTCTGGTAGAGCGTGAAGGTGAGGCGGGGCTTGGCCTCGGGCGTGATCGTGCCACGGAGCGTGACATCGCCACGCACCGGGAGGCTAGTGACAAGCAAGCTGCCAAGAGAGAGAAGCCCGGCGAGAGCCCGGCGAGGCATTCTAGGGTGCACTAGTAGAGTTCTTCCTTTCGTGAGAGCGAACACCGTTGACGTAGTAAGTAAGACACAAGTGAGAGAACTAAGAGGACGAAAGGAGGAAGGCTCTGGGGGAGGGGTTGCCCGGCGAGAAGATGAGAAAACCCCGCTCCCAGCAGAAGAAACGTAAAACCAGCATAGGCCCACTCTCGGAGCCGTATGTCCTGGGTAAAGAGCGCCGCAGCCCCTGCCAGCTTAGCGACTCCCAGCATTCCCGGAAGAAACATAGGGTAGCCGAGCGCCTGAAGGGACGCCACCACACGCGGGTTTCCGGTGAGACTCATCACTCCAGAGCCGGTCATGGCGAGGGCAAACAGGCAGGTAGCAACCCACCCTAAGACTAGTTTCGGTGTACGTTTCATATTAATTGATCAGTCAGTCAATTTTATCATGAGCCAAGAGCTTGTCAAGAGGTGCGCGAAAAAACGTGATTGCCCCCGACGGTAAACCTCCGGGCTATGGGGTGGGCAAGCCGCCGTTCGCTTCGCTCAGATACATCGTCTACCGATGAGGCACGAGGAGGCGGCCGAAGGTCCAAGAGCCGGACGATCTCCGTCCTGGCAATCTCCGTGCAGGCTAGCCCTCGGTCGAGGAAGGCGAGGGGGACGCCAGTGTCCCTTGGAGGAAGTCGTCCACGAGCTGAAAGCGGACCTTGTCGAGCTCAAGCGCCTGGGCGCTGGGAATCTGCATCACCTCGCGGGAGAAGAAGAAGTGGAACATCGCCCCCATAAACCGGATGGTCGTGAGGGTGGGATCCAGGTCCACACGGAGCGTTCCGTTCTCGATATGTGTCCGAAAGATCCCCTCCAGCCGCGCGAAGACCTGCTTCTCCATCGCCTCGGTCATCAGGCGGGCGAACTCAGGGCGGCGGAGCGCCTCGCCCATGAGCACGCGCATCAGCTTGACAGTCTTGGGGTTGCTGAGGTCCCGAAGTACCATCCCCGTGATCTCGTAGAGAACGTCTTTGAGGGGGCGGCTTGGGTCGAAGGTCACCGGCGGGGGCTGGGGCATGCGGGAGAGCAGCGCCTCGCGCAGGAGCTCTAGCTTGTCGGTGAAGTAGTGGTAGATCAGCCCCGGCGAGGCGATTCCTGCGACACGAGCGACCTCTTTATTGCTCGTCCCCTCAAACCCCTTCTCGGAGAAGACTTCCAGAGCGGCATCGATAATCTGCTCCCGGCGCTCCTCAGGGGGCAGGTGCTTTCGCGTGGGATTGGACACAGGCAAGATAGTACCGCCGACCGAGCGAGCCGGCAACTGCGCTGTTATTCCACCGTAACGCAAGACAGGCTACAATGCAGGTATCGAAAGGAACTCACGACGATGTTCATTGCCCCTTGCCTTGCCGTCCTTGCCCTCCTGCCAGCTCCAAAAATCGACTCCTTTGAGGCAACACTCAAGGCGACCAGCTATGCCTACAAGGCCGATAAGGACGGTGACTACCATGTCGAGCTGAGCTGGGACGAAGAGAAGCGCTCCCAGCTGGTGCTGATCCGGGGAAAGGGAACCCTCATCACCGAGCCCAAGCAACAGGACACAACAAGTCGAGAGCTCTGGGCGGTCTGCTGGCAGGGCAAGGAAAAGCCCAGCGCTGAGATTGTCGAGAAGCTGGCGCTGAAGCACTACAAGCTTGGGGCCTTTCAGCTAGAAAAAGGCTCTAGCGGCACTTGGAGTGCCTACTACCGGGTCGATGTCCCAGAGGACGCTCCGGCGAGCTTTCTGCGCCAAGCCATCCGCATCAC
Source organism: Armatimonas rosea (assembly GCF_014202505.1). Taxonomy (NCBI): domain Bacteria; kingdom Bacillati; phylum Armatimonadota; class Armatimonadia; order Armatimonadales; family Armatimonadaceae; genus Armatimonas; species Armatimonas rosea. Next base: position 641,907 of record NZ_JACHGW010000003.1, read on the forward strand.
TGCCGAGGCCGCCGATGATATGGAAAAAGAGCTACTCGGCACCGACGACTTCTAGCCTGCGCGGCGGGGCCGCTTCCCAGCGCTCGTAGAGTCCCTCCGCGAGCGTTCGCACAAAGTCGCGGCCTTGGGGCCCGTTTTCCAGTGCCGCCAGCCAGTTCTCTGGGATCGCCGCGCTCCTGTGAAAGGCACCGGCTAGTGCGCCCGCCATCGCCGCGATGGTGTCGGCATCCCCCCCAAGCCGGACGGCGTAGAGGATGCAGTCGGGGAGGGAGTCCCAGCGCGAGAGAAAGGCAAAGAGCGCAGCCGGCACGGAGAGGGTGGCCGTGAGATCGGTGCCCAGCCGCGCCGCAACCACACAGGGCTCAGGCTCGGCGGCGAGAAAGCCCTCTACCTCCGCAAGCTTCTTGAGGAAGATCTCGTCGTGGGTGCCGGACCGGATAAAGCCAAGGAGCTGGGCCACATCCAGCTCGTCTGCTCCCTCCGCGACCTGCCGCAGGACCCCCGCAACCGCGAGAGCGATGACGACCGCTCCCTCGATGCCGTGGGGATGCGTGTGGGTGGGGAGGCTGGAGAGCCGTGCCTGCTCGCGAATCGTCGCTACCTCGCTGTCCCAGAAAAACGCCCCGATCGGCGCGACCCGCATCGCGGCCCCGTTGCCATAGCTTCCTCGCCCCCCGAAGACCTGGCGCGCGGGCTCGTCCCACGGCCGCCCCTGCTTGAGCGCATCCAGCACTCCGTAGGCACCCGGGCCGTAGCCACGCCACGGCTGAAAGTTGGTGGCAAAGCGCTGCGCCAGCGTCTCCGGGACGATCTCCCCCTCCTCGACCAGTATCTGCGCGACACCGATCGCCATCTGGGTATCGTCGGAGTAGCGTGCCTCTCCCGCCGCGACCTTTCCGCCCGTGATGAGCCCCAGCACCGCCGTGGCGAGCTCCTGCTCCCCGCGGGGAAGTAGGGGAAACCGATCAAGCTGCTCCGCCATGCGGACGCAGTCCCAGCCCTCTACCGGCAAGCCAATCGCATCGCCCACCATGGTCCCTAGAAGCATCCCAACAAAGTGCTCTTTCATGCTTTTACCTAATCCGAGCCCAGCCGTGCCAGCCGTGCGACTGTTCCTTGGAGGATCTCGCTGGTCTGCTGGAAGAGGGTGTAGAACATTGCCTCGCGCATCCGGCGCTGGGCGGGGTGGTCGAGGCTATTGGCTCCCCCCGATGCCGCCGCGACTCCGGTGTGTGCCGCACGCACGCCGAGCTCGATCGCCCAGGCACGGGCTTGGAGGGCCTGCTCGCGCCAGTCGAGGGCGGATCTATCCCCATCGGCGAGGGTGAAGCAGCGCTCGCGGCACTGCGCCAGCTCGGATTCCAGGGCATCGGCGGCTTGGGCGAGCACGGGGAAGGGTTTCTTGGTAGCAAGCTGGCGCAGCAGGCGGATGCTGCCTTGGGTCACCCCAAACATCGGGGCGACATTGTTACAGAGGTTGGCTGTGTCGCTGGCGGCGAGCTGCTCGGGCGAGGAGTCCCGCACCCAGTCGGACTCGGGGACAAAGAGGTCCGTGAGAGTGGCCTCGACCGTCTCCGTCGCGTTCATGGCGCAGAGCGGCAGGGGCGCCGAGACCCGCTGGTGCGCGCTCAGAGTGGCGGGGACATAGAGGTAGATGTGCTTGTCATCGGGGAGGTGCGCTCCGTAGATGGTGGCGGAGAGAACCGGCCAGCCGGTCACCCAGGGCGCGGTCCCATTAAGGAGCCAGCCGCCATCGACGGGCGTGGCGCGGAGCATGGGCTGGGGACGGCGCAGGTGTCCAAACCCAACCCCGACATAGTGCTTGCCGGTGATCATCTCTGCCAGAAAGCGCTCCCGCAGCGAGGGGTTGGCGCTGTTGGCGAGCTGTCCACACGAGCCCAGGTGCTGGATCAGGACAAAGTAGGTCGTCCCACACGCCCCGCAGAGTGCCTCCACCAGCCCTCGTCGGAAGGCATCGCCGCCAAAGGTGCCATCGGCGAGCCCTGCGGCGGCGAGCGACTCGAGGTTCTCTCGGGGCACGAGGCCGCTCTGGTCCACGCGCTCGGCATTGGGCTCAAGGAGGTCGTCACAAATCCGCTGGGCCTCGGCGAGGCGGGCAAGTTCTTGTTCGGTCACGGCTAGAGTGTACCCAGTGCGGGCCGGACCGCCTCCGCAAGACGGCGGATCGTCGCATGGATTTGTTCCGGGGTGAGACCGGCCCAGCTGGGCTCCAGGTTGATCACATCGAACTCCGTCTCGGCGCGGAGGGTCGCGATCTGCTCCGCGACACTCTCCGGGCCGCCGACCAGGAAGTTGATCGGGTGTCCACAGAGCTCCCAGGGATCGTCGGGCTCGGGGGTCTCCGCCGGGATCTTGCCCTCGTCCCGGAAGCGCCGCCAGAGGGTTCGGAGCGCGGGCTCCAGCTCCGCCATTGCTGTGGCATTGTCGGGGCCGACATAGACCGGGCGGTTGGCGGCGATCAGGCCCGTGCCGCCGGAGTCGAGGTAGGCCTGGCGGTACTGCTTGTACTGCTCCGGGGTGCGCAGGTGGGAGTACATCACGTTCATCCCCAGCCGCCCGGCGTTCTGCGCGCTTCCCACACTGTTGACCGCTTGCCAGCTCCGGGAGTGCAGGGTGGGACTGGCGTGGGGCAGGCTCTCGGGATCGGCCCAGGCCGCCAAAATCTCCCCAAGAGCATCTGCGAAGTTCTCATGCCGCTCCTGCTCCGAGACCAGCGCCTTCCCAAAGAGCACCGACTCCGTGGGCGAGCTACCGCTCCCAAAACCGGGAGCGAGCCGTCCCTGCATCAGCGTGTCCGCCACCGCGGCCTGCTCCGCAATCGCCAAGGGATGGTGCAGGTTCAGGCAGATAATGGCCGTCCCGAGCTGAATCTGCGTGGTCTGCGCCGCCAAGTGCTGCGCAAAGAGCAGGGGCCAGGGGAGGTGGCCGTAGTGGACATAGCGGTGGTGCTCGCTGAACCAGTAGTAGTCAAAGCCCAGCGAGTCGGCGAGGCGGACGTAGCCCGCCACCTCCGCAAAGACCTCGCCCGATGCTCGCTCGCGCGGGGCCTCCACATGGTCGGTGAGCGCAAAGCGCAGCGGGTTGGGCATGAGTCTCTACGAGAACGGGTAGGGGGCGTAGACCTTGGCGGTCTCCTGGCGGGCCTTCTCCTCGCGCTCTTCCTGGTCCGAGTCGCCGCGGAGTGCGTGGACAATGATATCGCGGACCTCTTCGGGCGAGTCTACCAGGTAGAAGAGGTCCATGTCCTCGGGGCTGATCTTCCCGTGTACCAGGACAGAGCTTCGGAGCCACTCGACCAGCCCGCCCCAGAACTCGCTCCCCACCAGGATCACGGGGAAGTTATGGATCTTGCCGGTCTGGATCAGGGTCAGCGACTCCATCAGCTCATCGAGGGTGCCAAAGCCGCCGGGGAAGATCACAAAGGCTTGGGCATAGCGCACCAGCATGGTCTTGCGGACAAAAAAGTAGTGAAAGTCAATGGTCTCGGTGCAGTAGGGGTTGATGTGCTGCTCGAAGGGAAGCTCGATATTGAGCCCGATGCTCTGCACCTTCGCCTCCGACGCGCCTTTATTGCCCGCCTCCATGATCCCGGGGCCACCGCCCGTGATGATATTGAAGCCCGCCTCCCCGATCAAGCGCGCCGTCTCGACCGTCATCTGGTACTGGGGATCGTCGGGCTTGGTGCGCGCCGAGCCAAAGATGGTCACGGCAGGTCCAAGGTCTCCGAGGGCATCGAAGCCCTTGACAAACTCGCTCTGGATACGCAGGACGCGCCAGGAGTCGGTGGGCCAGGCCTCGCCGCGGTGCTGGCGCTGGGGAGTGAGCAGGTGCTCATCACGGGTGGATTTTCGTTGTGTCATTGTGTGTCTTTCTAGGATTCTTCAGGGTTAGGGAGTAGCGCACGGATCGTACGGTGCGCCTCGGGAGCAGCGAGAGGAGCAATCGTTTCGTCTTCGGTATACTCCAGCACCGAGCGATAGCCCTCCTCGCTGGGATCACGGTGGACAAAGAGCCGCCGCCCCCGCACATCGAGCGCCCAGTAGTCCTCGATCCCTGCGCGGGCATAGAGCCGCGCTTTCTGATTGCGGTATTGGGAGAGAGTAGCATCGGAGATCTCGATCAGAAGCAAGATATCCACTGCACCGGGCGCTTGCGTTTGGTAACTCTCGACGCTCTGTCGAAGGACGGCAATATCGGGCTCGGGGTCGTTGTAGCTCTGGTCTTCGGAGGCGATCTCGATGGGGTCTTGCTCTTGGACCACCTCCTCCCCAAAGACCGTAAAGAGCCAGTTTCGTACCCGTCGAAGTCCGAGGACATGGCGGCGGTTCTTGGGCATCTTCGTGTAGATAATCCCCTCGATCAGCTCGAAACGCTCGGGGAGAAGCTCCAGCTCCTTCAGGCGCAGGCAGGCCTCTCGTGTCCAGCGCCAAGGCGGCGGGCTGTCGGAGAGGACTACGGTAGGCGGCTGACTCAGAGTGGGCATTGTTTAGGTGTTGGGGAAGAGGCGTGCGAGAGCACCTCCAACCACATCCGCAGCGGCCTGTCCTGCACCGCGGCTCTTGAGGTTGCCTTCCGCATCGAAGAGGAAGTAGTAGGGCACCCAGGCTTGGTCGTTGCCAAAGGCATCGGCGAGCTTGTGCTCGTTGTCGATGGCGCAGGGCTCCGTGATGGAGAACTGCTCCAGCGCGGCCTCGACCTTGGCAAGGTCGGTCTCGTCTTCCTCGCGCGGCATGTGAACAGCGATCACCCGTAGCCCCTCGGGAGCGTAGGCGGCTTTCCACTCCTTGAGGCGTGGGAGATTGTTCTTGCAGATGTAGCAGGAGAGCGACCAGAAGTGGATCAAGACAGGTGAGCCGAGAAGGACTTCTCGGCCCACCTTGCCATTGCGCCACTCGGTCGCGCCGGTCAGCTCCGGCAGCGGGGAACCGGTTCGCAGGGCCATGGATGCTTAGCTTCCTGGGGTCAGGTTCTTGGTGCCGGGCTTCCAGTTGGCGGCGCAGAGCCCCCCGGACTGGAACGCCTGGAGTGTCCGCAGGACCTCATCGACATTGCGCCCGACGTTGTTGGCGTTGAGGGTCGCGTGCTGGACAATCCCATTGGGGTCGATGATGAAGAGGCCGCGGAGCGAGTGCCCTTCGTCTTCCAGGAGGACGCCGTAGTCTGCCGCGATCTTGCGGGTCATGTCGGCGATAATCGGGTAGTTGGTCCCGGCGATCCCGTTCTGGTCACGGGGCGTGCGCACCCACGCGCGGTGGGAGTAGACCGAGTCGGTGGAGGCACCTAGGATCTCACAGTCGACATCCTGGAACTCTTCCAGGCGGTCGGCCAGCGCGAGGATCTCGGTGGGGCAGATGAAGGTGAAGTCGAGCGGGTACCAGAAGAAGACCAGCCACTTGCCTCGGTAGTCCGAGAGGGAGATATTCTTGATCGGGTCCGCCGCGCCGTCGCCCGGAAAAGCGGCGGGTGCGGTAAAGTCAGGTGCGGGTTTACCAACGAGCATGTTAAAAACTATCCTTGTGAGTTTTGGGCACGAGGCCCTGTTTGAACGACCCCATTTTACCCGCTCGGGTTCCCAAAATGATCGCCTCCTCTGAACCGCCCCGATGAACCGGGGCGTCCTACTGTCGTCGCAAGCTCCGACACGAAGGCCTCCGGCCATACCGAATTATGGGCGCAGCCCTTTGTGTCCGAGGCACGAGGACAGCAAGACGCTCCCGTTCATGGGAGCGATTAACTGTCCAACGGGGGCGGTCTAAGACGGGAGCGAGCTAGTTGGGCATGACCATGTAGCCGACCTTGGTGGCGTAGCCGAGGCCCACCCAGATCGCGGAGTTGATGACATCGCCCAGCACCAGCCCCAGAAAGAAGGGGAGAAAGAACTGGTAGCCCTTCATCCCGCCGTAGCGCTGGATGATCGACTTGGCGAGCCAGCCCACAAAGAGTGAGAGCCAGAGCATCTTGATCGCCCAGACACCCGCGCAGAGAATCCCAATCGGGTGGACTCCGAAGTTGAAGCGCGCGCGCAGAAAGAGCAGGCCCAGAAAGACCACAAAGCCCGTCAGCAGGTGCAGGCCGTTGCTGATATCTCCCTTAAAGGGCACCGATGCCGCGCCGCCCAGGAAGTTCAGGGGCCTTTCCGGGCTCCAGTGGTAGGTGAACTCATTGTTGAGCGAGTTGCCGCCGCCGTTGTAGTAGGGCAGCGCGAGGCTGGCGTAGAGCGAGACACCAAAGGCCAGTAGGACCGTCACCACCATCGCGGTCATGAGAGCCCGGGAGTTCTTGGGGGAGGTCGAGGTCGTGCGGGCGCCCATCATCACCGAGGGGGCCAGCATCTCGCGGGGGTCGAAGAGGAACATGGTCTCCCAGCGGGTCATGGTGAAGAGCTGGCTGGTCTTGAAGGGGGCGGTGCCAAAGAGAAACGAGAAGATATCGATCGAGCCGTAGGGCTGCGCCATGAAGACCAGGCCCGCCTGACAGACCGCCCAGGAGATCGTGATCAGCCCCAGGGTCATGGTGACCAGCGAGACCAGGGTCAGCAAGATCGAGACACCTGCCAGGGTGAGCCAGAGCGCGATCCCACCGTAGGCGATAAACAGACAGATCAGCGCCGCGCGGTAGGAGAGCAGCTCCCCGGAGTCGTCGATCTCCTTGGCACGCGGGCCACCCAGGGCTTTCTCTACGATATCCCCAAAGTGCCGCCGCCCGGTCCAGAGGGTCCAGAGCACCAGCGCGATCCCGCCGCCATACGCCTGGAGCGCAGAGAAGTTGGTGTCGCTGTAGCCCTGCGGCCCCGGCATGAGCCAGTTGTAGAGGCCACAGATCAGCACCTGGAGCTTGAAGACCAAAAAGAAGAACCAGAGCGAGAAGCAGACCTCCGCAGGGAGCAAGTAGGCGATCCCAATCACCATAAAGAGAAGGCGCGCCGGAAACCACCCGACCAGGTTCCAGGGACGCACAGTCAGGAAGTCGTTGAAGGACCACTCCAGGTTGATATCGGGGATCGACGGGTAGAGCAGGTGCAGGCCCTTGACTGTGTGGATCACGGTGCTAAAGAGGACGCCGCCCCAGAGCATGGGATTGCGAAAGAACGCATTGACCTTGCGCCCCGGCTCGGGGTCCTCGGCGATCAGGAGGGGGAGGGTGACCAGAGGAAAGGAGAACTTCTCGTTCTCGATCCACTGGCGGCGCAGGAGGGTGCAGATCGAGAAGGTCGCCAGCAGAAAGAGCATCGCCAGCATGCCCCAGAAGAACAGCGGGCCGCGCCACGCCTCCCAGGGGATGTGCTCCTCGCCCTTGTGGTAGCCGTTGAAGAAGGCATCGGCGGCCTCTTTGTCCTGGAACTGGGTCCACTTGGGGAGCTCTCCCAGAAACTTCTGCTCCCAGTTGTTGGTGTCGTTGGCGAAGGCCTTGTGTGCGACAATCTCGGGGATGAAGTAGCGCATCATCCCCGACGACGGTATCCCCGATGCCACTAGGATCAGGGTCCAGATCGTGAGGAGCTCGCCGCGCTGGAAGACCGCCTTGGGCGCGACCGTGCGCAGGAGGGCGTTGATGGCAAAGGCGAAGAAGAACAAGACAAAGAGCGCCCCGATCGGAAACTGCGTCCCCGCGATATAGGTCGCGGCGACCTTGAAGTCGTTGTAGGGCGTCACCGCCGCAAAGAACAGCGCAAAGGCAATCCCAATAAAGAGCGCACGCGGCGTCACGGCACGTTGGTTCACAAAGGGATTATACCCTTAGAGCCGGAAACCAACGGAGATACCTGCTTGGACAGGTTGTGTGACGGAAGGAAGCGTCAGTGTCAGCTCGGTGAAGTAGAGCCCTCCACCGACACCTGCAAAGACTTTACCGCCAAGCTCCGTGCGCTTGCGCGTTCCAGCACCCCCTCCTGAGAATGTCGTGAGGTAGCTTCCCAACCCCACACCGACCCAGCCGTATCCGCGTGACTGGCGCACAGAGAAGCCGACACCACCAAAGCCATCCATGGTTTCTGCGGAGGGGGGAGCATTGGGATCGGCAGAGGTGCCGCTGCCACTGCCCAGGGAGAAAGCACTCTCTGCATAGAGGCTCAGCGTGCGTTGCGGTGTGAGGCGCTTGGTATCTAGGGAGGCTCCAAACCAGAACAAATCACGTGTCGGTGCCGTGGAACCTCCCAGTGTCATCCGAAACGGACGGCTCTGGGCAAGTGCGGGGGTGGTAAGAAGAGCGAGACTAAGAGCAAGTAGGTGGCTTTTCATTGTTGAATTAGAGTCCTCTATGCTTCGGAGGCTTCAAGTAGTTCCTCCCAGCGTGCAATCGTCAGGTCGGTGTAGAGTGCCGGGGCGAGGCCGTAGCTCCCCAGGGAGAACCCATCGTTAACCTCGACCAGCGCGGTCTGCCCGGTTGCGAGGACGCCAAAGTCGATGGCATAGGCCCGGACATGGGTCTTTGACGCCGTGAGCGTGGCGATTGCCTGCTCCATCACGGACCGCTCGGGGAGCGCTGTGCTGTCACCCGCGTAGTGCCGGATATCGAGCACCATGCCATCGAGCACAAATACCCGCCACTCGGAGCGCCAGGCGACCACCTCGCTGCAGCAGACAGGGAGGCTCCGCGAGACGCCGACAGCTTGCCAGAAGTCCGCGGTGCTCTCCAGAACAAAGCCGGTGAAGCGCTTGGTATGCCCTGCAGGCTTAAGAAAGCGCGGCGCGGCACCGTCGGCGGCGCGGTCCAGCTCCGCTCCCAGCGTGCTGGTCCAGACACGGCGGTGCAGGTAGGGGCGGAGGCAGTCCGGGTAGTCGTGGGGCTCAGGAAGGGGGATTTTGAGCTGCTTCAGTGCGCTCCGCACGGAGTCGATGGAGCCCGCGACTAGGCTCTCGGGGGTAAGCGCCAGCTGGCGGCGTGCGAGCTGCTTGGCGGTGAAGAGTGTGACCGGAATCCCGCGTCGCGGGAGGGTTTCTGCCAACAAGGCCAGCTCCGGCTCCTGCCGGCCCTGGCCCTGTTCTTCCAAATAGGCGTGGGTGACCACCCTAGCGCTGGTGCGCGGGGAGGATCTTCAGCCGCCGCCGGGGCTCGACCCCGATGGACTCGCTGCCCAGCTCGGCGCGCTCGACCAGCTGGTGCTGCAAGCGGCGGACATAGGCGTTCTGCGGCGCCAGCTCGACCGCCTCGCCGGTCTCTTGGACATGCTCAATGGCATCCGATGCCTCGGCGATCGCGGCCTCTTCATCCGTCGGGAGCACCGTGGGCTGGAGGCCGAAGACCTCGCGCAGGGCGCTCTCGATCTGGATGTAGGTGTTGCTGCGCACCACAAAGGTGGGGATGTTCTTGTTGCGTGCCTCGTGGATCTTGGACGGCTCGCGCCGGAACGTGGCCTTGAGCGCGACAATCAGGTCGGCGTCTTTCATGTCCCGCGCCACGACTCCGGGCACCCGCAGGTTCGCCATCGCTCGCTCTAGGCGTGAGCGGGAGACACCGTAGGGGAAGAGATGGACGGTCTTGCCGCTGGTGCCGATGCTCTTGACATCAGAGCCAGCGCTGCGCTCGGAACCCATCCCACGCTCCGTACCCATCCCCCGGCCCCTGCCTTCGTCGTAGGACGGGCTGATTGGCTCGGGATCGAAGGTCATGCCGTAGGTGCCGCCGGTGCGCTCGCCCGGACGGTCCGGGGGAAGCTCGGCCTTCTGTACCACTTCCACGACGCCGCCGGTGTTGCGGACACGGATCTCCGGGCGGGGCTGCTGGCCGCGGAGCATCTTGTCCACCACCTTGGCAACATCGTGGTGGATCGCGAGCTTGTCCACTTCCAGGATCTCGATAATGACATCAAAAGTGGGGGGAGCCTTGCGCTCCAAGACGGTCTTCTGGGTGCCGCGCCGCTTGGCCTCTTCATCGCCCAGGGTGACGGACTGAATCCCGCCGACTAGGTCGGAGAGGGTGGGGTTGAGCAGCAGGTTCTCCAGCGTGTTGCCGTGGGCCGTTCCCACGAGCTGCACGCCGCGCTCGGCGATCGTGCGGGCGGCGAAGGCCTCCTGCTCGGTGCCGATCTCGTCGATGACGATTACCTGCGGCATGTGGTTCTCCACCGCCTCAATCATCACCGCGTGCTGCTCCTCCGGCCGCTTGACCTGCATGCGCCGGGAGCGCCCAATCGCCGGATGCGGGATGTCGCCATCGCCGGCGATCTCATTGGACGTGTCCACGATCACGACCCGCTTGCGAAACTCCGACGAGAGAATGCGCGCCACTTCTCGCAGCTTGGTGGTCTTGCCCACGCCCGGTCGGCCCAGCATGAGGATGGACTTTCCGCTCTCGACAATATCGCGGATGATGTCCACGGTCCCAAACACCGCGCGGCCAATGCGCAGGGTCAGCCCGACCACGCGATCCCGGCGGTTGCGGATGCAGGAGATGCGGTGCAGCGTCCGCTCGATCCCGGCGCGGTTATCAAAGCCAAAGTCGGAGATGCGCTCGGTGATGTGGTCGATGTCCTCCAGCGTCACCTCATTGGCCGGGTCCAGGGGATCGTCGCTGGCCGGCAAGAGCTCGATCTGGAGGTTGTTGCCAAAGCGCGCCTCGGCGGGGCGCCCCAGGTCCAGGACCAGCTCTAAGAGGTCGGAGTGCTCGACGAGATGCGGCGCAAGGGCGGCGTGCACGCGCTCGGGGAGGACCGAGAGGATCATGTCCAGGTTGTCGGTGATCTGGCGCTGCGCTAAAACTATATTTTCGTGCAATTCTATTTCGGTCTCTTTAGTGGGCAAGACCCGGCCTCTTTCAGTAGTCACGGTATTATACCGCCGACAAGGGGCTGTTTGTTAAAAGGTGTCGTGGAATGGGTCCATGAAGGGGAGGCGGGGGCGTGGTGGTTTCGACGAGGCGGTAGTCCACACAGAACCCCCTTTCCCAGTGAGGAACGATGGGTATCCTCTGGGTGCGGGAGAGGGGGCAGGGGGAGAGGTTACGGCACCGATCTAAGCCATAGGCACCCCACCAAAAAACAGCGCCTCGCTTTCGCAAGGCGCTGCAATCCATATTCGCTCCCCCTTCGCGAAGCCGGAGGGGGTCGCGCGCTAAAGCGCGGGGGGAGGTAAAAACGCTACGGCAGCTCCCGCACGTAGATGTTCTTGAAGAAGATCGGGTTTCCGTGGTGCTGGAGCTCGATCTGGCCGGTGGGGAAGATCGGAATCTTGCGGTCCCAGTAGTTCTCCATCTGGACACTCTGGACCACCAGCTTGTTGTTCAGGTACACCGTGACACGGTCTCCGACCATCAGGATGCGGAACTCATTCCACTCCCCGACCGGGTTGTCCGCCACTTGCGTCGGCTTGCTGGGGTTCTTCTGGTTGTTGTAGAGTCCGCCCGAGCCGACTTGGGCGCCGACATTGGTGAGCGCCGTGTCCCAGATCTGCACCTGGGGTGAGCCGCGTAGGTAGATGCCGGAGTCGCCGCCGGGGCCGATCTTCCAGCTCACCAGCAGCTCAAAGTTCTTGTAGTCTTTTACCGTGCAGAGGCTATCGTTCTTGCCGTCGTAGCAGATGACGCCGTCTTTTGCGGTCCAGTGCTTCAGGGCCTCGTCGGTCTTGACCTTCTCTTGCGCGGCCAGCTCCTCAGGGGAGAGCTTGGCGCGGGTGAGCGGGTTGCCCAGCAGGCCCTTCCAGCCCTTGAGGTCCTTGCCGTTGAAGAGCGCGGTAAAGCCCTTGGGAGCGACATTGTCCTTGGGGGCCTTGCTCAGGTCCTTGACCTCCAGGTTGCGGAACCAGACCTCGGAGTTGTGGCCCAGAAAGCCAATATGGCCGCTGGGGCGCAGCATCCCCGGATGGGCCGCCAGAGTCGCCGGATCGCTGACTGCGTTCAGATCGCCCTCGACAATCTTCTTGCCGTTGAGGGTCACGGTGATACGGCGTCCCTCGCAGCGAATCTCCTCTTTGTTCCACTCGCCGGTCGGCTTGAGGGCACCGCGCTTGGCGGGGAGGACCTTGTAGATCGAGCCGTGGTACTGCCCGGGCTCCAGCTTGGCGTAGACCGGCGCGGGATCGTCGAGCACCTGGCACTCCATCCCGACATAGGCCGCGTCGCCTTCGTAGGGCGCCCGGAGGCCAATCCCATTGTTGGCACCGGGAGTCAGCTTGAACTCAAAGCGGTAGACAAAATCGGAGTACTCTTTCTCGGTGAAGAGGTTGCCTCCGCCATCGGCCGGACAGACAATGCAGCCGTCTTTGATCACGTAGCCAGGCCCATGCCCCCCGATCAGCTTCCACCCGTTGAGGGTGGTGCCATCAAAGATCTTCTCGAATTTTTGCGCCATGGCCGAGGGCACCATGAGCACGAGCGCGGCGAGCGCCGCGAGCACCTTTACTTTCATGGGGCAGTATTCGCGCTCTCCCCGGCAAAAACCTTTGCATCTTGGAAATTGCGGCGGTAACATTGTGAAAGGATTCACGAAGTGCCGCCTCATTCCATGAGGCGTCTGCAGTGGCGTTCCGCCGCGAAGCCTGTGCCAGGCTGGAGAGCGCACTTCCCCAGCCCGGAACGGGCTTTGCGGCACGCAGTGCCACTGCAGACGCCGGTTTTCAACCGGCGGCGAGATGAAACATCATGGGTAAACCGCCAATCAAAGCCTTGCTCCTCACTCTGGCTGGGGTCTGGACCGCCGCCGGGCTGGGAATCTACTCGCTGACCCGCTTCGACCGCCAGCAGAACATCACGATGCTCCTGCCGCGGACGAAGGCACCGATCTTTGTCTTGCCCGACCAGACCGGACGGCTCCACAACCTCGCGGACTACGACCAGCGCTCGGTGGCCTTGGTCTTCCTGCCGGGCGTCAGCGACGAGGTACGGGGGGAGCTGCGCTCGCTCAAGAACGAGATGAAGCGCTTCGATAAGATCGGGGTGAAGGTCTTTGCGGTCGCGCCCCTGGAGAGGTCGGTCGCGGCCGAGCTCCACGACAGCGAGTCGCTCAACTTCCCGATCCTGCTCGATACGGGCGGCAAGATCGGGCAGCAGTTTGGAGTCGCGCCCGGTCGGCCCTATGTCTCGTATGTCCTCGGGCCTCAGGCCAAGGTGCTCCTGCCCATTGCGACCGTCCAGCCCAAGGAGCACGGGACCCAGCTGGTCGAGCTCGCGGCCTGCTTCTTTGATACGTTTGCGTCGGGCAAGAACCCCCTGATCGACAAGCCAGTGGCGGACGCGACCCTCCCCAAGGCCGATGGCACGGGCTCCGAGAGCCTCTACGGCGATAAAAAACAAAAGGCGACTGTCGTGCTGTTTCTCTCGGCGCGCTGTCCCTGCTCCGGTGGCTACGACAAGCGCAATAAAGAGCTGGCCGATGCCTATGCCTCCAAGGGCGTGCGCTTTGTGGCGGTGAACTCCAGCGCCGACGAGCCCGACGCCGAGATCGCGGCCCATGCCAAGGCCCACGGCTTTACGTTCCCCGTCCTGCGCGATGCCGACCACAAACTCGCCGATACCCTCAATGCCCAGGTCACCCCCGAGGCGTTTGTCATGGACGCACAAGGGGTCCTGCGCTACCACGGCCGCATCGACGATAGCCGCGACGAGAAGGCGATCCTGGCCCACGACCTGCGCAACGCTCTGGACTTTCTCCTCGCCGGTCAGCCGCCCAAGGTCAAGTCCACGACCCCCTTCGGCTGCTCCATCGCCCGCCAGAAGCTCTAGTGGACCCTCTGGAGGGACTCGACGAGGTCCCGTGGCACGCGCTAAACCATGCCTACGGCCCGGCGACGGATGTGCCGCGCCTACTCCGCGCCCTGGCCTCTGAGAGCCCTGAGGCGCGCTGGGATGCGTTTATGCACCTCCATGCGAATATCTACCACCAAGGGACGGTCTATGAGGCGACTCCCTACGCCGTTCCCTTTTTAATTCGTCTCTTTGAGGCGCCAGAGACACCCGAGCGTGAGCCCGTTGCGCTCTTGCTGGTCATGATTGGGAACGGCTGGGGCTGGCTCGAAGGGCCGGCGACAACGACGCGGCACCTGCACAAGCGCCTCCTGCGAGCCGGAACTTCCTACGAAAAAGAACAAGAGCGCTCAAGACGCATTGCCGAAGAGGCCCGTGCTTTAGTCGCCCCCGTGCTCCCACGCGTGATCGCCGCGCTCCCTGCGTTTGCGGGGAGGCTACGAACGAGTATTCTCTATACCCTCGCTGAGTATCCCGCAAACCTCCCCACACTAGAGCCGATCTTGGAAACGATTCGGCAGTTTGAAGACGAGGCTGCGGCCGAACCCTACTGGCAGCAGATTATCGATTACCTGATCAACAGCTGTGGTGGTTAGATGTCTTTCTCTCCCTCCCGTTGCTTGACATACCAGGTCAGCCAGCTCAACCAGAACAGGGTGGCGGCGATTCCCAGGATCGGGAGGTACTCACCGGAGTAGCCCAGCTCACCTCGGTTCCAGCCGTCGTAGAGAGTAAAGAGGAGTAGGGCAGTGCTCATGACTGCAGCGACGAGATAGAGCCCTCGTGCTCCCTTGCGCAGGCGGAGAAACAGGAAAAGCCCCGCAAGGCTACTGGCAAACAATCCAAGTAAGAGGGCTACTTGGGCGATGAGATAGTCCAAGCGCTGGTTGCTCCAGTTCCCCCAGAAGAGTTGCCAGAAGTAGACAAACCCGGCGCTCCCAAAGACAAGGCTCAGGGTGGCAAAAAACCTCTCGATACCATTGAGGCGCACGGGCCGGTGCGCGGTCTTTGGTCGCTCGTGTTGCTGCTGCATCAGGGCGAGTCTCCCGCGTTCGTGTCTTCCCGCCGCGAGAGCCAGCGAGCGATCAGGGCGTGTACCAGCCCGATCAGAAAGACGATATCACAGTAGGCTAAGGCTGCAGGGTGGTAGGTGCCGTCGGGGCGGCGTCCGACCAACAGTGCGTTTGCGAAAAGGCACCACCAGGCCACGGCACTAAGAAACTGAAACAGCGCCGCGATCCGCCGGGCACGTAGGAGGAGCAGGGTACCCGCACCGATGTAGCCTACGAGTGCCAAAAAGAGACCCCACGAGATCAGCACCGTCGGGTCCCAGTAACGAGGGAAGTCAGGCACGGGGGGACGCAAAAAGCCCACACCAAGCGCCAGGCCGAGATTGAGAGTCATGATCACAAGCTCAGCCGGTGTGAACGTGCTCCCCTTGCGCTTTTGCTGCTGCCTCTGCATGGCCTATGCCCTCTCCATACCTGCGAGTCGCCAGAGCCAGCGGGCGATGAGGGCGTGAACCAGGCCGATCAAAAAGAGCAGGCTACAGACAAAAACGGCGAAAGCATCGAGGCGGCCATTGAAATTGAGGAAGCCAAAGACGGCGATCACGATCCCAAACCACCACGCCGTGGCACACAGCGCCTGAAAAAATGCGGCGATACGGCGTGCGTGGACAAGCAGCGCCACTGTGGTTCCTAGCAGGGCTAGCTCCAATAAACACCACGCGAGCCCTCCATCATACCAGTTGACCAGGGGGAATCGGAACGGGCGCAGTAGGCTACGCCAACCCGTGAGCGTTGCCAGAAGCGAGCCAACGAGGAGCACCCACTCGCCCCCGGTTCGGTGTTTAGATACCGCAGCGTGCGTTTGGTGCTGTTTCTGCGACTGCATCATCTCTCGCTCTCCTGCTTTTTGATAAACCAGGCAAACCAGAATATCCAGAACGTGGCTGCCACAATCCCGGCGATGCCAATCAGATCCCCTCGGTAGTCGCCGCGATGCCAAGCGTCAAAGATAGCGTAGCCCAGCACAAGCACCGCCAAAAGCCCTGCGCCATGCAGTAGCCACCGTGCCAGTCGACGAGCACAGCAGAGCACAAAGCCCCCGGCAAGTGTTGTGAGCAGGATTCCCAGAAGAAGAGCCGCCTGAGCCGCCACAACATCCCAGCGCTCCCCGCGCCCGAGGGGCGAGAAGGAGATCCAGAAGTAGAGAAAGCCTGCGCCCCCTAAGACTAGGCTCAGCCAGCTAAGCGTGATCTCTAACGGATGAAGGCGTGCTTTTGTAGGTCGTTTTTGCTTCTGTTGGATCATGCGTCCTTTTACTCCTCACTGTCTCCTTGGAAGCGCCAGAGCCACCGGGCGAGAAGGGCATGGATCAGACCGATCAGAAAAAGCATGCCACAGACGACCCAGGTTGTGGGGTGGTAGCTGCCGTCGGGAAAGCGTCCCTGCACTAGCTCATGGAAGATCATACACCACCAGGCAAGTGCGCAGACTGCCTCAAAGACCGCCGCGATCCGCCGGGCACGCAAGAGCAGGGTGATGCCTGTGCCTAAGTAGCCGACAAACGCCAAGAACAGCCCCGACTTAATCATCACCATCGCGTTCCAGATAAAGGGGAATGGCAGACGTGGATGCAGAAAACCGATCCCTATTCCCAGCCCTAGATTGAGAACCAGCACCACCCATTCCGCCACGGTGTGTCGTGCCGTCTTCGTCTTTTGTTTTTGCAGTTGTTGCTGTGGCACGTGCTACGCCCCCTCCTCACTGTCGTCTCGGAAGCGCCACAGCCAGCTTGCGAGCCACGTGAGAAAAAGCCCGATGAGAACGAGGCCGGAGAGGAAGGGCACGCCCCGGGGCGCCAGTGGGTTTTCGAGATGTTGGATGAGGTAGACAGCCGCACACCACCAGCCGAGGGCGGCGAGGAACTCAAAGAGAGCCGCCACCTTACGTGCGCGTGTAAGCAGGCTGATGCTGGTGCCCCAGAACCCCACCGTGCCAAAAAGAACGCCCAGCCCGATCAGGCTCACGGGGTGGTGGATATCTCGCAGGACGGTGGTGAGAAGCAGGGCAGGGACAACATTGGTTGCGAGGACGATCCACTCCATCACCGTCCGGCGCACTGCTTTACGTTTTGGCTTCTCTAGTTGTAGCTGTTGCATGGGCTATTCCTCACTATCGGACGCGCGCTTGCAGAGGCCATAGGCACCGAGCAGGTAGAGCGCCATGGCGAGCAGCAACGAGAGGGCGGGGATATTGCTGTGTGGGATGCCCCTTTGGAGGGTTCGGAGGAGGAGAGTGGCAAGAAGGGACGCTCCTCCCACCATCCCGAGTAGCTGAAACCAGCGCGCGACTCGGGCGGAGCGGGAGATCAGCAGAAAAAGCCCGGAGAACAGCGCCCCGGTGCCACCTAGCAGGAGTCCGATAAAGAGGAAGAGATTAAACGTATTGTTGTACCAAGGGTAGGGCAGCTCTGTCATAAACGCAAAGGCCAAGGCAAACCCAGAGGTAAGACCAACAAAGAAGTTGAAGACGATCAGTACCCACTCGACAATGGTGCGGGGCGCGACCTCGCGCTCTGGCTTCTTCTGTTGCTGCTGTACCATGCGTCATTTTATCGCGTAAAATGCCCCTATGAATATTGTTCTGATCTTTGCCGACGATCTCGCGTATGCCGATGTGGGCTGCTTTGGGGCCAAGGACATTCGGACGCCGCATATCGACTCTCTAGCGCGCGATGGCGTGCGCTTCACGGACTTCTATGTCGCGCAGCCGGTGTGCTCGGCGAGCCGGGCAGCACTGCTCTCGGGGTGCTACTCGGGGCGGGTGGGGATTCAGGGCGCACTGGGGCCGGCCAGTAAGATCGGGATCAGCGCCGACGAGACGATCCTGCCACAGGTGCTCAAGGCGAAGGGCTTTGCGACCGGCGCGGTGGGGAAGTGGCACCTGGGGCATCTGCCGGAGTTCAACCCCACACGCCACGGCTTCGACGAGTGGCTGGGGCTGCCGTACTCCAACGACATGTGGCCCAACCACCCGGACACGCCCCGTGCCTACCCGCCGCTGCAGCTCATGGACGGTGAGAAGCCCGTGGAGACGATCCTGAACCTGGAGCAGATGGGGACCCTAACCCAGCGCTACACGGATCGCGCGGTGGGCTTTATCGAGAAGCACGCGGGCAAGCGTCCGTTCTTTCTGTACGTTGCACACTCCATGCCGCACGTTCCCCTGGCACCGGGGAAGAAGTGGCAAGGGCGCTCCCAGCGCGGCACGTTTGGCGATGTGATCGAGGAGCTCGACGACTCCGTGGGGCAGGTCTTGGCGGCGCTGAAACGCACAGGTGTGGAGCGCGAGACGCTCGTGATCTTCACATCGGACAACGGTCCCTGGCTGAGCTACGGGGAGCACGCCGGGAGCGCCGGGCCCCTGCGCGAGGGGAAGGGCACGTGCTGGGACGGCGGCGTCCGCGAGCCTTTTGTGGCCCGCTGGCCGGGGCATATTCGTCCCTGCAGTGTCATCACCGAGCCCGCGATGACCATCGACCTCCTGCCGACAATCGCCAAGCTGACCGGCGCGCCGCTGCCCAAGAACAAGCTGGATGGGAAGGATATCTGGCCCTTGCTCAGTGGAGACACCCGCGCCAAGAGCCCGCAGGAGGCGTACTTTTTCTACTACAACACCAACGAGCTCCAGGCCGTGCGCTCCGGGCGGTGGAAGGTCATGCTCCCGCAGTCGTACCGCAGCCTCGGCCCCTACCCCGAGACCGCGCGGGGCGGCAAGCCCGTGACCTACAAGATGGCCAAGATCACCCGCCCGCTACTCTTTGATCTGGTCGCCGATCCGGGGGAGACCACCGACCTCGCCGCCCAGCACCCCGAGATCCTCAAGCGCCTCCTCGCCCTCGCCGAGCAAGCCCGCGAGGAGCTCGGCGACGGTCCCAACCGAATCGGCAAGGGAATCCGCCCCGTCGGGCGCGTACCAGGCTAGGGCGTCTCCGTGCTTTCGTCGAAGAGGCGGAGCGTCATGGTGACGCTTGCGCCCTTGTCCGGGCCGGGGGAGTCGTGCTCGCAGGTGCCCTGGTGCCACTGGATAAACGGCATGCCTAAATCCCGAACGGGCTTGTCGCGAAAGGTGATAAAGACCTGGCCCGCTCTAACCCGTTCGGCGAGCTCTCGACGCTCCACCGGGTCAAACCCCTGGCCTTGGTCCGTGATGCAGATCGTGAGTGTATCTGGGGCGGGTCTCTCCAGCCGAAGCCGGACCTCGCCGCCTTGGGGAGAGGACCTCAACGCGTCTTCCAGAAACATCCAGAGTGTCTCCTTCAGCGCCTCGGCATCGGTGAGGAGAGTTTTGGGGAGATTGTCACCCACCTCCAGCACAAACGTGTGGGTCGGCAGGCGGTAGGGGGACTTCGCCGCCTCATCGCGCACCGCTTCGAGGATGTCCTTGAGCCGCGTTGGCTGGGCATGGAACGGCACGGGCTGTAGGCAGGCTTTGAGGGCATCGCACTCTCTGTCGATGATCGCATAGAACTCCAAGCGGTCGGGGTGCGCAAACATCGTCCCGTCCTCGTCCGTGAGCATGATCGAAATAAACCCCTTGATCGAGGTCAGGGCGGTCTGGAAACGCTTGCTTACCCAGAGGCTCTCTTGAGGGGAGAGACGAAGCGAGCGCTCCAAAACCCGTGCCGCTTGGGTCTCAAAGCCTTGATCTCCCTCGTGTGCCCGCTCTTGCAGGCGAGCAAAGGCTTCGTCGGAAAGCTCAATCGTTATTTTGGGCATGGGTTGTCTCCAAGGAGGAAAGAAACGCCTCTAGCTGGCGGAGCTGGGTGTTTACGGCGTGCGCGAGCTCGGCGCGGGCGGTGGTGGTGAAATGGAGGTGCTCGGGAGAAAGTCCTTCGCTGTCGCTCAGAAGCTGGAGTGCGATGGTTCGGAGCATCACCATCGCCTCTTGGTACCGCTGGTCATTTTCGAGGGCAACAAAAGAGTCATCAAAGCGCCGTAGGGTGTACGTGATGGTGGCAGGTTCCTCTTGATCGCCTGCCACAAGGTTCCACGAACCGCCGTGCCACTGCACAAAGAGCCGGGCGAGGTGCAGAAACGGTGCGCCCATGTACACTGCGTTCTTGACGGGCTTTTCAATGTGCTGTTGAAAGAACTCTCTCCCTGCGGAATCGATGAAAACGCCACGTGTCGTCAAGGAGACCTGCAAGATGTGGTCTGCCTCTTCCGTCACTGTGATTTCGAGCGTCTCTCCCTCAGGTGTCCACTCTAGCAAGGAATGAATCACTTGAAGAAGGGCTTGGAGGAAGAGTCTGCCGTCGGTGTGAAGGAGCTGAGGAAGGTTCTCGGCAAGCGACCACACAAGCTGCGGAGCACGTGTCAATCGCTTCTGGCGGGAGTTGTTGCGCTGGTTTGCTTCCTGGCGCAGAGGCTCGGCTTGTTCCTGTGCGGCTTGCAGGAGATCGCGGAGGATAACCCACTCGGGCTGAAACCGAAGGCCACGCTGAGGCCGCTTCTCGACAGTGCCAAGTAACAGCTTGAGACGATCACACTCCTTGTCCACGATCTCCAGAAACTCCAGTCGGTCAGAGTGCGCAAACATCGTCCCGTCTTCGTCTAGGAGCAGGGTGGAAACAAAGCCCTTGATGGAGGTCACCGCCGTATGAAGCGAGTGTTCGCCCTCTACCGTACGACGAAGGTAGCCATTCAGAGACTTCTGCACGGCCTGACGCGCATCTTCTTCAGGAGTTAGATCGCGATACCGCGCCCGCTGTGTGAGCTTGGCAAAGTCATCATCAGTGAGGTCAATCGTAAGCTGCGGCATCTTCATCTCCGGTGAGGTGGGTGACAAGGCTCTGGAGCGCGTCTTGAAGGTCGTGGAGCTCGTCGTTGACGAGGGCGATACAGTGCAGGCGCGCGTTGTTGTTGAAGGTAAAGTAACTCTCCGCGACCGCGTCAACACCTTCCAAGAGAATTTGGAGCCGCCCGAGTCGCTGGTGCAGCCGATGTTTGGTCTCCTTAAACGCCTCGTCATCGGCGACTGGGATGCTCTGTTGGAGCGGGATCGTGACAGAAACAGTCGTGCCTTTCTGCGCATCTGTAGACAGGGTGAGCTGTCCGTCGAGAAAGCGTACCGAGGCTTGGACAAAAGGGGGGACAAACTCGGGAGCAACGTCAACGGCGGGGCTGGTGATCGCAAAGCGGAGCGTCTCATTGGTGGGCAAGTCTACGGTCAGAGTGAGCTTTCCGCCATCAGGAGAGAGTTTTACTAGGTTGTGGAGGAGAGTCTTCAGCGCAAGAGTGAGCCAGCCGGAATCGACGACGATGGATTCGGGGAGGGGGCCGTGGAGCCAGTACGCGAGGTGATGCCCCTCGTGCCACTCGGGAGTGGTCTTCGTGTGCTCGACCACGCGCTCCACCAGCTCGCGCAGCACGACATGCTTCAGATTGCGCTCGCCCATGTAGTGAGAGCGCTTGTCCAAGTTGGTACGAAGGGGATGCCAGTGCTGTAAAAGAGCGCGCATGTAGTCAAGCTGATGGACTATCTTCTGGAAGAGCGCAAATCGGCCTGTGTGCGTGTCCGCTGTCTCTTGGCTTGCTCGGTCTCGCACCAGTGCCTGAATCGCCGTCAGCAGGGCCGATATCCGCTCCAGTGCTTCACGCTCCCAGGTCGCCAAGCCACTGTCGAGTGCCATGGCCGCGTAGCTCTCCAGTTCCTGCTCATGAAACCGTGCGCGTGCAGAAAGACGGGCGTAGGCTTCATCGGTGAGGTCAATCGTGAGCTGCGGCATGGGATTGTTCCGGTGTGGCGGGGCCTGAAAGGCCCCGCCTAGGCGATGCTTCGCATCAAGCGGCCCGGGGCCGCACCGAATCTGTCTTTTCTATCTTCGCGGGCTCGGCCCGCTTCGCCGAAGGCGGTCCAGCCGGGGCCTTTCAGGCCCCGGCTGACAGATTCGCTACCGCCCTCGGTCTTTGTAGCCCTTCCAGGCAAACTCCAGCGCCTGGGCCATTGTCTGGCGCTCGACACGGCCATCGCAGTGGCCGGACTCTTTGGAGAAGACAAACTGGTAGGGGTACTTCTTGGCCGCCAGAGCACGGGACATGCGGTCGTTGGCCATCACCCAGTTGTGCCAGGTCTCCTCGGGGTCGCGGAAGCGCAGGTCGTTCTCGCTGACATGCATCCAGATACGCAGCGGCTTGCGCTTCTCGTTGGGCACGAGGGTCGCGTGGAACTCCCAGGCACCGCGCAGGGTGGCGGGGTTCTCCGGCGACTGCTGGTTGACATAGGTCCCCGAGTAGCTAATCACCCGGTGGTAGAGATCGGGGTGGTACCAGGCCATCGAGAACGCCGCCGCCGCGCCCGAGCTACAGCCCATGGTCGCGCGGGCATCGGGGTCCTTGGAGAACGTCACGTTGTAGTCCTTGCTCACGCGCGGCAGGATCACGGTCTCGATATACTCCGCGTACTTGCCCGAGCAGGTATCGTACTCCAGGCCGCGCTCGCTGCCCTGAGCATCGCCGCCACCGGAGCTGACAAAGACCACCACCATCGCAGGGACACGCTTGGCCGCGATCATGTTGTCCAGGATGGTCGGGAGCTCGCCGCGCCCCATCGCATCGTGGGTGACCAGGAGCGGCGCGGGCTTGCCGGGCTGGTACTGGGCCGGGACATAGACCCAGCAGCGGCGCTCGTAGGGGACAACCTCGCCGGGCTTATTCTTCGCGATTCCCGGAAAGAGCGGGCTATCGGTGGACTTGACAATGAAGTCGTAGACCTTGCCCTTGGGGACGTTGTCTTGCGGGGTCAGCTCCGGTGCGTTGGTGTACATCGGCGCGATCACGTAGTTGCCCTCGCCCTTGTTGTAGCCGTAGGGCTGGAACTTGCTCAGGTCCATCGACCAGGGCGCGTTTGCCGGGGGCTGCTGTCCCAGCAGACCAAAGGCCAAGAGGCCGGTTAAAAGTGCGTTGTTCATGTTTCTTTTTTTCACACGAGGAGTTGAAAATTCCTCGCTAAAGGCGCTTCGCGCCGAACGTCCTGCCGGACGGAATATCTCTGCCAATTCGCCCGTGAGGGCGTTCGGCAACGTGTTGCCTCTAGCGAGGAATTTTCAACTCCTCGCTACTTCAGGGGGCGACCCTTGAGGGGCTTGCCGTTGGTGTCGAGGATCTGGAAGTGGTGAATCCCCGGCTTGGTGGTGTCGCGGTGGGTCCAGACAATCTTCTTGTCGCGGGTGATCTCCACCAGTTTGACCTCGTTGCCCTGCGCGTGGTGCGCCGTGATCACCGTGTTGCCGTTGGGCAGGCGCTGGACACCGCA
The DNA here is from genome assembly GCF_014202505.1 of Armatimonas rosea. Taxonomy (NCBI): domain Bacteria; kingdom Bacillati; phylum Armatimonadota; class Armatimonadia; order Armatimonadales; family Armatimonadaceae; genus Armatimonas; species Armatimonas rosea. The sequence continues at coordinate 664,925 of NZ_JACHGW010000003.1, forward strand.
GCAGTCGTTGAAGGGGCGTCCTTCCAGCTCATCGTTGCTCACCGACCAGATAATCTTCCCTGTCTTATCAAACTCGACCGTCAAGTTTGCGATCGTGCAGCCCGTGAGCGTGTTACCATTGTCGAGGCGAATGGCGGTGAAGGCCCAGCTCAGGAAGGCGGAGTTCTCCCAGTTGGGGGTCTTGGCCTCCCAGACAATCTCGCCCTTGGGGGTGTACTCGCGCACCATCTTATCCAGAAGCTGGGGCACCAGGTAGTTGCCGTTCTTGAGCTTGCGGGTCATACGGGTCTGGAGGTGGTGGTCCTTGGTCTGTGCCTGGATCGCCACCTCGTGCTTGATCTCGCCAGACTTCTTGTCGATCTCCAGGATGCGCGGCTTGTTGCCCGCCTCGGTGCAGAGCAGGCGTCCCTTGCCGATATCCTGGACCGTGTTCACCTCGGACTGCGTGCCCTTCCAGTCGAAGAGCACCTTGCCGTTTTTGTCCACCTCAGCGATCCCACCACCGGGATACTGAGCGCTCTTATTGAGGGCGAGGATGACGTTGCCGTTGGGAAGCACCCAGCCATCGCGGGTCGCGTGAGGAAACTCCCAGAGAATCTGTCCGCTGCCAGAGCGGATGTAGGTCGCACCACCTGCAGCAAAGAAGGCGTGCGTGATTGGTTCTTGTCGCATACGGCATTTTAACACAAGCCCCCTCACAGAGAATGCATAAAATCGCCCCATCCTTCCAGCTCGCTCTGATCCTGAACGATGGTGATAACTTCCTTGGGACGCTCATAGTTTTGGGGTGCAGGTCTCAGATCGCGGCCAAAGTCGGTGAAGCGAAAGGCTAGCTCTGGCCCAAGTGTGTGGTAGCCAAGGTAGCTTCCGTCTTTACCGTGGAAGTTTCCGATGGGAATCCGTGTATGCCAGCGAATCCGGTGGATATAGTGTCCGTTTTCTTCGCGCTCCAGCTCACTCCAGTAGATATCGTTGCGCTCATCGGCGACGATGAGGCAGAGGAGCTGCGTCTCCATGGGGGAGAGGGTGATGCCTTCGTAGCGCAGCTGCGCCTCAAAGTAACCACGTTGCGCGTCCCCAACCCAGAGCGTCAGGACGAGCCAGCGCTCAGCGGGGACAATGCGGAGCGAGTGGGTGATGCCATCGTCGAGTGAGAAGTCCAGGAGCCAGGTCAGCTCTGGCGAGAGGGTGGGACGCAGGGCATCGTTGTGAGCACGCCACTCTTGAATAACAGCGTCGCGGCGCTGCGCCACAGCGCGCCGGACAGACTTGGGGTAGTCCATCGGGTTGACGAGATCGGGGATGACAAAGCGCATACCGCTCTATCGCACCACTTTAGGGGCTTGGTAAAACTCTACGGAAAAGCGCACAGGGCCAAGTGGCTCGACATGGTGGGGCGCCTCAGGTACGACGATCCCGAGGGTGCCGACACAGAGCTCGAAAGTCTGGCCGGAGCCGTCTAGGTGGTAGCGGAGCGTGCCCTCCGTGACCAGAATCTTGGCCCAGATACCCGGCTTTGTGGTGTGGTCTTTGAGCAGGGCCGCAGGGATGGTCGCTTCCGTGAACTCGGGAGTCTGGTGAAAGGCGACAAAGTGCTCGGGGAGCTCCCAGCGCTCGCAGTACGGGCACTCTAGCAGCTCCCCGAGCTTGCTCTGACGGCCCTCTTCGGTGGCCACCCAAGGGCGACTCTGGAACGGCGGCTGGTGCCGGGTGTGCTGGGTATGGCCACAGGAGAGAGTGGCGAACCAGTCGCCCACACTATCTTGGGCAAACGCCAGGATCGGTCGTTGCATCGAGGCTATGCCTCACGCTTCGGCAGCATCTCGGCAAGGAAAGAGAGTCCCGCGGCAGTCTGCACCGTGAGCTGATCGTTCTGGGCGCTGATGCCCGTGACGGAGTGACCGCGGGTGTCGTAGAGGGTGACAGTTTTTTCTCGACGTACGGCGAGGCAGTGGGCGTTGGGGAAGTGGGCGTAGGCGAGCGCGTTCTGCCCACCCGCCTGCGACGGCATCCCGAGCGCCGCTGGCCACCAGGTAATGGGCGTGCTCACGGGAGCCGGAGGCGCTTGCAGTTGGCTGGCCAGCTCGGTGAAGAGGGCGAGGACGCGGGCCTTGAGGGGCTGATTGAAGGCATCGCCGATCATCACCATACCGGGCATCCACTGGCCGCTCCCACCCAGCTCGGGGTGGGAGAACTGCGCCATCTTGCCATTGCCGTGCTCCAGGGCTGCCTTCGCGTGGGCAAGAGCGTCGTCTGAGAATCCTTGGCTCATCGCGTTTTTTCCAGGGCGGTGAGGATTGCATCACGGGTCGGAGCCACTTCCTCAAGCGCCACTCCTACCGTCTTCACGGCTCTGTCCGGGTCCTTGAGGCCATGTCCCGTCAGGGTCACCGTAACGGTGGCCGGGGAGTCGCCAAAGTAGCCACGGGCCGCGAGCTTCTTCAGTCCCGCCAGCGGCGCGGCGCACGCGGGTTCGGCAAAGACCCCCTCCAGCGATGCCACCGCGGCGTAGGCCGCCAGGATCTCGTCGTCGGTGACGCTCTCGATCAGCCCGCCAGAGTCATCGCGGGCGGCTATGGCACCGTCCCAGCTGGCCGGCTTGCCGATACGGATCGCGGTCGCAATCGTCTGGGGCTCATCCACGGGGTGCCCGAGCACCAGTGGCGCGGCACCGGCGGCCTGGAAGCCCAGCATCTTCGGGCGCTTGGTCGCCTTGCCCAGTGCCGCAAACTCCGAGAAGCCGCGCCAGTAGGCCGTGATATTGCCCGCGTTGCCCACGGGGAGCGCGTGGAAGTCCGGTGCATCGCCCAGGTCCCGCACGATCTCAAAGGCCGCGGTCTTCTGCCCCTCGATCCGCACCGGGTTCACCGAGTTCACCAGCTCAATCCCAAAGCTCTCATCCGCGGCGATCTCCCGGACTAACCTCAGCGCATCGTCGAAGTTGCCGTCGATGGCCAGCACTTTTGCACCATGGATCAGCGCCTGGGCTAGTTTCCCGAGTGCGACTTCTCCCTTGGGCAAGAGCACCGCGCACGCAATCCCCGCCCGCGCCGCATACGCCGCCGCCGCCGCGCTCGTGTTGCCGGTCGAGGCGCAGATCACGAGCTCGCGCCCGCGCTCCACTGCCTTGGAGACCGCCATGGTCATCCCGCGGTCCTTAAACGAGCCGGTCGGGTTGAGTCCCTCGAACTTCAAAAAGACGCGCAGGCTCGGCGCTCCCAAAAAGACAGTCGGCAGGCGCTTGGCCTCGATCAGCGGGGTGTCGCCCTCGCTGAGGGAGATAACGGGGGTGGAGTCGGTGATATCGGGCAGGAACTCCCGCCAGGTAGAGATAAGTCCGTGGTTCATGACTTTGGTGTTTTTATGGATCGCCCCGATGAACCGGGGCGTCTCGCTGTCCTCGTGCCTCGGACACAAAGGGCTCCGCCCATTCCGAATATGGCCGCAGGCCTTCGTGTCGTGAAGCGATAGTTAGACGCCCCCCTCCAACGGGGGCGATCAACCTACTCCTCGACACGAATCCAGTTGTGGACCTTGCTGACCGCGGGGAGGCGGCTGATGACATCCAGCGCACCCAACAGATGGTGCTCGCGGCTTTTATGCGTCACCCAGACAATCTCTGCTTCGTCGCCGGGGAGCGCGCGCTGGACCACGGACTCGATACTGACATCGAAGTCCCCGTAGACATTGGCGATACTGGCGAGGACCTTGGGCTTGTCGAGGGCGTGGAGGCGGACATAGAACTTGCTCTGGGCTTGCTCACTGGGAAGCATGGGGCGGCTGAGGTAGCACGTGCACCCGACCCGGCCCGTGGCGTTGGAGACAATATTGCGGGCGCAGGCGATCAGATCGCCGACCACCGCGCTTCCCGTGGGGAGGCTCCCTGCGCCGCGTCCGTAGAACATCACATCGCCCACGGCATCGCCGCGCACCAGGACCGCGTTGAAGACATCGTTGACACTGGCGAGGGGGTGCTTGTTGGGCAGGAGGGCGGGGTGGACACGCGCCTGCATGCTGCCATCGGGGTGGCACTGCGCGGAGGCGATCAGCTTGATCTTGTAGCCCAGGTCCCGGGCGACCGCGATATCGCGTGCCTGGATATGACGAATCCCTTGGCGGGGGACTTTTTCCTCGTTGACCGTGGAGTTGAAGGCTAGCGACGAGAGAATCGCGAGCTTGTAGGCCGCATCGTGGCCGTCCACATCGCTGGTCGGGTCGGCCTCGGCGTAGCCAAGGCGCTGGGCATCGGCGAGGGTGGGGGCGAAGTCGGCGCCCTCCTCGGTCATGCGGGTGAGGATGTAGTTGGTGGTGCCATTGACAATTCCCATCACTTCTTTGATATTATTGCCCGCCAGGCTTTCTTTCATCGCCGCGATAATCGGGATTCCGCCGGCGACCGAGCCCTCGAGGAAGAAGTCTTTTTGGGCGAGCTGTGCGGCATCGAGCAGGTCGTGGCCGGACTTTGCCATCAGCTCCTTGTTGGCCGTGACAATGTTCTTGCCGCTCTGGATCGCGCGGAGCAGGAAGCCGTGGCAGGGATCGACCCCTCCCACCAGCTCGGCGAGAATCTCGATCTCGGGGTCGTCGATTACCTCAAACGGGTTGTCGGTGAGGAGGGCGGGGTCCACGGCGACATCGCGGTCCTTGGCCAGGTTGCGCACGGCGATCTTCTTGACCACCAGCTCGGCCCCGACCCGGCGCGAGATCGCCTCGGCGTTTTCCTGGAGAATGCGTACCGTCCCCGAGCCAACCACCCCCAGCCCGAGGATTCCAATCTTAATCTGTCGCATGGCCTAGCTCTCCAGAAGTACCAGAGGATCGCCGGGCTGGACAAGCTTTCCATTCTCTGCGGGGATTGCGACAACGCGCCCTGCATGGTCGGCGAGGACCTCGGAGAAGACCTTCATCGCCTCGATCATCCCGATGGGCTGGTCTTTCTCGACCGTATCTCCCACCTCGACAAAAGACGGCGCACCCGGCGCGGGGGAGCGGTAGAAGACCCCCATGATCGGGGCCTCGATCGGCGTCCCCGTGGGCGCGGCGGCGGTGGCGGTCGCTCCTGCGGCAACGGGAGCAGCCGTGAGGGGCAGAGGTGCCGCGACAGTGGCACCCGCAACAGGGACAGCGAGCGTGGGCACGGTCGTACGAAGCGTCACGCGCAGAGAGCCTTCTTCGTAGCGTAGCTCGGCCAGGTCATGCTGCTCGACAAGCCTTGCCAGCCGCCGCAGCTCCTCGGGGGCAATCGGAAAATCAGACACGCGGCATTCTATCACGCAGAGGCGTCTTGTGATATACTCCGCTCAAGCTATGCGTCTTCTCATCACCGGCGGCGCGGGGTTTGTGGGCTCCCGCCTTGCGCTTGCCTTTCGCCGGGACTTCCCCGAGTGCGAGATCGTCGTCTTGGACAACCTGCGGCGGCGGGGAGCAGAAGTCAACCTGCCTCTCTTTCAGCGCCATGGTATCCAGTTCTTCCACGGGGATATCCGCTGCGAGGCCGACCTCATGGACCTGCCGGGCAACTTCGACCTCTTTATCGAGGCATCGGCAGAGCCCAGTGTCCATGCCGGCACCGACGGCTCCCCCGCCTACGTCCTGCAGACCAATCTCGTCGGAACCATCAACTGCCTGGAGCTGGCCCGCAAGCGCTGTGGGGGGATGGTCTTCCTCTCGACATCGCGGGTCTACTCCATCGCGCCGCTCCGTGAGATCGTCTTGGACGAGGCCCCGACACGCTTCGAGATCGCGCAAGCGCAGACCCTTCCGGGGGTGAGTCCCAAGGGAATCGCGGAGAGTTTTCCGGTCGATCAGCCCCGCTCGCTCTACGGGGCGACCAAGCTTGCCAGTGAGCTTCTCATTCAGGAGTACGCGGCCAGTCTGGGCCTCAACGCCGTGATCAACCGCTGTGGTGTGCTGGCCGGGCCGGGGCAGTTTGGGAAGGTCGATCAGGGAGTCTTTACGCTCTGGGTGGCCAACCACCACTTTGGGCGGCCCCTGCGCTACACCGGTTTTGGCGGCGAGGGCAAGCAGGTGCGTGATCTATTGCACCCTGAGGACCTCTACGACCTGATCCGGCTGGAGCACGCCAATATCGAGGCACTCTCGGGCACGACGTTTAATGCGGGCGGTGGACGGGAAGTATCTACATCGTTACAGGAGCTGACCACGCTCTGCCAGGAGGCGACCGGCCGAGAGATACCTCTGGGCACCGATCTGACCACGGCCAGTGTGGATATTCCGCTCTATGTCTCGGATTCAAGTAAGGTCCAGGCACGCCTTGGCTGGCAGCCCCAGCGGAGCGTGAAGGACATCGTGGGGGGAATCGCGGCCTGGCTGCGAGAGAATGAGGACGCGCTGCGCCCGCTCTTTGCCCCCTAGCCCCTGATTTTTCGGGGTGAACCCATAAGGAAGAAACTATGTCGGTTGTGATTGTTACCGGGTCTGCGGGCCTGATTGGGAGTGAGACGGTCAAGTTTTTCCATGAGAAAGGCTTTGATGTCGTGGGGGTGGACAACGACATGCGCCAGTACTTCTTTGGCGCGGAGGCATCCACCAAGTGGAACACGGAGCAGCTCAAGGCTGCCCTGCCACGCTTCACCCCCGAGTCGGTGGATATTCGGGATGAGGCCGGGATCAATGCGCTCTTTGCTAAGTACGGCAGCGAGATCGCGCTGATTGTCCACACCGCCGCCCAGCCCAGCCACGACTGGGCCGCCCGCGAGCCCCTCACCGACTTCACGGTCAACGCCAACGGTACCCTAGTGCTCCTGGAGGCCACCCGCAAGTTCGCCCCGGAGGCCGTCTTTGTCTTCACGTCGACCAACAAGGTCTACGGCGATGCGCCTAACGAGCTGCCCCTGATCGAGACCGAGACCCGCTGGGAAGTGGACCCGTCGCACGCCTACGCCGAGCACGGAATCGACGAGACGATGAGTATCGACCAGTGCAAGCACAGCCTGTTTGGCGCGTCGAAGGTGGCCGCCGATGTGCTGGTGCAGGAGTACGGGCGCTACTTTGGGATGAAGACTGCGGTCTTCCGTGGCGGCTGTCTGACCGGGCCGGCGCACTCGGGGGCGGAGCTCCATGGGTTTCTTGCCTACCTCATCAAGTGCGTCGTCACCGGGCGGCCCTACACCATCTTTGGCTACAAGGGCAAGCAGGTCCGCGACAACATCCACTCCTTTGACCTGGTGAATGCCTTCTGGCACTTCTTCCAGGCACCCAAGCCCGGCAGTGTCTACAACATGGGCGGCTCGCGCTTTAGCAATATCTCCATGCTCGAGGCGATCGCCAAGACCGAGGCGCTCACCGGCAACACCCTGACCTACACCCTCTCGGACCAGAACCGAGCGGGGGACCACATCTGGTATGTCAGCGATATCCGCCGCTTCCGCGCCGACTACCCGGACTGGGAGTACAAGTTCGATATGGACACCATCCTCAAGGAGATGGTCGAGGCCACGATCGAGCGCAACCGTTAGAGAGAGGCTGGTTGAGAGATGCCCGAACCCACCCAAAATATCCTGTCGGTCGTGATCCCGGCGCACAACGAGGAAGGCTGTATCGAGTCCACGGTGCGTGCGCTCTGTGAGAAGCTCACGGCTGAGGCGATCACCTACGAGATCCTCGTGGTCAATGACAACTCGTCGGACAGCACCGAGGCGATCCTCCAGCGGCTCTCGACCGAGCTGGTGGGGGTGCGGTATCTCAACAACCAGCCGCCCCACGGCTTTGGGTTTGCGGTTCGGGCGGGTCTCAACAACTTCAAAGGGGACGCGGTCGCGGTCTACATGGCGGATGCATCGGATCGGCCCGAGGACCTAGTCGCGTTCTACCGGACCCTGGTGAGCGAGAACCTGGACTGTGTCTTTGGGACGCGGTTCCATAAAGACGCCAAGGTGGTGGACTACCCGGGCTTTAAGCTGGTGATCAACCGCATGGCGAACTTGTTTATCCAGATGCTCTTTGGCCTCAAGTACAACGATGTCACCAATGCCTTTAAGCTCTACCGCAAGAATGTGATCGATGGGCTCCACCCGATCCTCTCCAACCACTTCAACTTGACCGTCGAGCTGCCCCTCAAGGCCATTGTCCGCGGCTACTCCTACGGGGTCGTCCCAAACTGGTGGATCAATCGCAAGACCGGTGAGTCCAAGCTTAAGATCAAGGAGATGGGCTCGCGCTATCTCTTTATCGTGCTGTACTGCCTGCTGGAGAAGTGGCTCTCCCGCGGCGACTACAACCGCCACCAGCCCGTGCGCTTCAAGAGTGTTGCGGTGAACGAGCCTGCGGTGGTGAATAAGCAGGCCTAGCCGCTAGAAACGCGGTGCGGTGCGGTACAATATCCCGTGACACCACAACCGTTTTTAGACGACGATACACCCCATGAGGAGTGTGGCATCTTTGGGGTCTGGGCCCCGGGAGAAGATGTCGCCCGCATGGCATTTTTTGGCCTCTTTGCCCTCCAGCACCGGGGGCAGGAGTCTGCGGGGATTGCGGTCAGCGATGGCAAGCGGATCGCGCTCCACAAGGACATGGGGCTGGTGACCCAGGTCTTCGACGAAGAGATCCTGAGCAACCTCACCGGCTACAGCGCGATCGGCCACACCCGCTACTCCACCACGGGGTCGTCGGTCTTGCGCAATGCCCAGCCCATCGCGGCGTGCCTCCACGCCCGCCAAGAGGTCGCGGTGGCCCACAATGGCAACCTCATCAACACCGATGTCTTGCGTGCGGAGCTGACATCGCGTGGCTACAAGCTGGAGTCCACCAACGACTCTGAGGCACTGGCCCTGCTGATCGCCGAGCACCTGGAGCAGGGGGGAGTCGAGGCCGTACGGAAGGCGATGCAGAAGGCAGAGGGGGCCTACTCCCTCGCGATCCTCACCAACACCGAGCTGATCGGCGCGCGCGATCCCTACGGCGTTCGGCCCCTGTGTCTGGGCCGCCTCAGCGATGGTGGCTTCGTGCTGGCGAGTGAGACCTGCGCCCTCAACACGGTCGGGGCGACCCTCATTCGAGAGATCATGCCCGGCGAGATCGTGGTCATCAACGACCAGGGCTGGCGTGTCGAGCCGGGGGTGGCGATGCAGCGGCAGGCGCTCTGCATGCTGGAGGCAATCTACTTTGCCCGCCCGGACTCCGTGATGTACGGCCAGAGTCTCCACGCCGCGCGCCGCCGGATGGGGGGAGAGCTCTCCCGGGAGCACCCCGCGCTAGACGCCGACCTCGTGATTGGGGTCCCGGACTCGGGGACACCGGCCGCTCTGGGCTTTGCCGAGGCATCGGGGATTCCCTTTGGCGAGGGGCTGATCAAGAACCGCTACATCCAGCGCACCTTTATCCAGCCCGACCAGCGCATGCGCGAGATGGGAGTGCGCATGAAGCTCACCCCGATCCGTGAGGCGCTGCAAGGCAAGAGTGTGGTCATGGTGGACGACACCATCGTCCGCGGCACCACCACGGGCAAGGTCGTGCGCCTGCTCCTCGAGGCCGGAGCGCGGGAGGTGCATGTCCGCATCTCCGCACCACCGGTCAAGTGGCCCTGCTTCTACGGGATCGACATGGCGACCCAGGACCAGCTGATCGCGGCGAGCCAGTCGGTGGAGGCGATCCGCCAGAAGATCGGGGCGACCAGCCTGGGCTACCTCTCCGAGGCCGGGCTCGCCCGCGCGATGTCGGTGCCCGCGGATAACTTCTGCCTAGCCTGCTTCTCGGGGAGCTACCCGATTCCTGTCCCGGAGAACTTGCGGATGGAGAAGCTCGCCTTCGAGCCCCCCGTGTCGTGATCGTCCACTGCCTCGCCTCGGGGTCGTCGGGGAATGCCTTGCTGGTGGTCTCTGAGGCGGGGGCGCTCTTGGTCGATGCGGGGATCGGGGTGCGGACCCTCAAGCGCTGGTGCGCCGACTTCGGGGTCGCGCTGGAGAACCTAAGTGGCGTACTGGTCACCCACGAGCACGGCGACCACTCCGTGGGAGCGGTGCCGCTGGCGGTGCGCTACAAAGTCCCCATTATCGCCACGCCGGGGACACTCACTGCCCTCCAGAGCGCCGACAAGCGCGACTTTCCCCGTATCGAGCTCTCCCCCGGCAACGAGCGGGGGGTGGGGGCGTTTGGGGTGCGTGCCCTCCAGACCACCCACGACTGCGCCGAGCCCTGCGGCTTTCGGGTGGAGCAGAGTGGCACGGCCCTGGCCTACGCCACCGACACAGGCTCGATTACGCCGGACATTCGCGAGGCGTGTCATGGTGCTTCGCTCCTGGTGGTCGAGGCCAACCACGATATCCACCGCCTGCGCTTTGGGCCCTACCCCGAGCACCTTAAGAGCCGGATTCTGGCGCGGACCGGGCACCTCTCCAACAATGCCGCCGCCGATCTGGTGCTTGGCCACACGCTTGAACACGGACCCGCCGCGGTCTGGTTTGCCCATCTCTCGGAGGTCAACAACACCCCGGGAATTGTCCGCGCCTACTGGAAGCGGCGCTGGCAGGAGGCGGGGTGTGCCGCAAGCCCCGCTGTGGTCGAGATCGCCCAGCGCGACACACCGTCGCTGACGTGGCAGGCGGGGGCACGTGCTGTCCAGAAGAGTCTCTTTTAGGGCTTGACCGCATCCGCACGTCGTGAAGGCACGTGAAGTGTTAGCGAATGTTAAGTAGCATTATCGATGCCTAAGTACCGTTAAATATTTTGCTTCCGTCTCGATTTTTTTAGCAAATTGGGAACCTCGGTGTAGGAAGCGACGCTATGAGTGGCGTGACAACTCATGAAGTGAATCTGGCGGTAATCGCCCTCTCCCCTGAGAGCCCTCTCTCCTGGATCTCCTCCACCCTGGCGGAACGTGGGGGGCGTCAGCTCTTGGCGAGTGATGGGCTCAAAGCATTCGAGCTCGCACGCACGAGTGGGGTCGACCTTGTGGTGCTCGCGGAGCCACTGGCCGTTCTGGCTGCCCAAGCGGTCTGTACAGCGCTCCGTGAGGCACGTGTCTCTGTTCCCATTCTGGTGCTGAGCGATACCACAAATGCAGCGGCGCTCCTGACGGCCGGAGCGGACGTCGTGCTTGCTCTGGAGAGTGATTCGCAGGTCGTCCTTGCGCAGATCGATGCCCTGATGCGCCGTGTCGCGTTTGAGCATCGCCCGCTTCAGGTGGGGGAGCTGATCCTCGACACGCAGGCACGGCGCGCCGAGCGGGGGGGCAAGCTCATCCTTCTCTCGGGGACCGAGTACACGCTGCTGGAGCTTCTCATGCGGCGGGCGGGGCGTGTGGTCTCTCGCGAAGAGATCTTGGAGCATGTCTGGCCGGGCGAGGTTCGGGCCAGTGACAACGTGCTGGATGTCTACGTGAGCTACCTGCGGACCAAGGTCGATCGGGACTTTGGCTCGTCCTTGATCCGCACGGTGCGTGGGCGGGGCTACATGATCGCCGCCGAGTAGGCCCCGGCGGCGTCGGAGAGAGCGGCTACAGGGTGACCCAGCGGCTCTCTTTCGCTCCCGCGTAGATCGCCTCCATCACCTGATTTCGATATGCCGCCTCGCTCGCACCCACGAGCGGGGCGGTGCTGTCTTTGCCCGTCACTTGATCGAGGAAGGCGTCCAGACCTGCGGAGATCGGGCCGGGAAGCTCGGCGCTGCGCAGCGGCTGGCTGCCGTCCATCGTGGGGACGTGCTTGCTCTGGAAGTAGAGCTTGTCGTGGATGATCGCCGCGTGTCCCTCGGTGCCCGAGATCAGGAGCCGCACCGGGTCCGCGACATCGTCCCAGGCGGCGGCCAGAGTCGCGATCACCCCGCTCTCAAAGCGCAGCATCCCCTCGCCGGTCTCATCACAGCCCTCGTAGCGTGCGGTCCCGTTGTCGAGCTGGCCGGTCGCCTGTGCCACGGGGCCAAAGAGCCAGAGGAGGATATCCAGGACGTGGGTTCCCAGGTCCCCAAACCCGCCACAGCCCGCGATGCTCGGGTCGGCCATCCAGCGCCACTCCCCATCGAACCAGCCGCCCAGCGCGCCGCTGTGGCAGTTGCTCATGCGGGCGCGGGTGACCTTGCCAAAGTGGCCTTTTTCGAGCTGCTCTTTTACATAGCGGAGCTTGTTGTCGCCGCGGGAGAAGTAGCCAGTGGAGAAGAGTACGCCCGCACTCTCGATGGCTGCGGCCATCTGCGTGGCATCACTGCCTGAGAAACCCAGCGGCTTCTCCACAAAGACATGCTTCTTGGCGGCGGCGATCTGGGGGACAACCTTGATGTGCTCGTTGGTCTCGGTGCAGACAATCACCGCCGTGACCTCGGGATCGGCGAGGATCGCCTCAAGGCTGAGCTCGACCACGGAGCCCGGGAGCTCAGTGGCACGGCGCGTGGCGCGCTCGGCATCGTGGTCCCAGACATACTTGACCCGGAGGCTGTCGGAGCGGCGGTTGATGGCGTGGATAAAGCCGGGTGTGTGGATATGGGCACACCCGATAAAGGCTAATGTTGTCATGGTATGTAGATTCGGGGGCCAGACCGCGCTTTCCTGCGTCGGGTACAATCGCCCTATGCTCGTCCCCTTTTGCCTTATGGTGGCACAGCAGGCAGCACCGCCGCAGAGCCTCGCGGCGCAGTGGGAGCGCCTCTACTGGAGTGTCGAGGCGCGTGGGCCACTGATTGCGGTGGGGACCGACACACTTTTGGAGCAACCTAGCCTGCCCGAGCTTCCTGCGGGACCGCTCAACGCAGCGGATCTCGTGGCGCGCTACGACGCGACCCTGGCCCGCTGTGGGGGCGTGACTGCGGTGGCAACCCGGACGATGCGCCTCTACGACCCGCCGCGTAACCCCACCGCGCTCGCGGAGAAGCTGCGCGACATCAACCCGGAGGCGTACTGGGTGCTCCTGCTCGCCTCGCTGAGCACGGGCCAGTGGCAAGAGCTGACCTCGGAGGCGGGCCTCGCCCTCCGCACGCTCAGCCCCCGCCAGAGCCACTGGCTGGAGGGTGCTCTCCCCGCGAACCTCAGCTTCCGCACGCACCCCGGTGCTACCTTGGACCGGCGCACGTTCCGGCTCCACCTCCACCGGCAGCTAGAGATCCATGTCTTGGGCAGCGATGGCAAGGACACGGCGCTGCCGAGCGGCCTTGCGCCCGAGTCTTTTGAGACCTCACAGAGCCTTGCGCTCCAGGAGGCTGCCACCAGCGACGACGACCAGCTCTTGGGGAAGGTGCGTGTTCCGGGGAGGGAGAAGGCTAGCGCGCTCGATCCGGCGCAGCCCACTCTCCAGCCCCTGGTCGTGCTGGAGGGAGCCACGACCGTCGGGGCCTTGCTAACACGGATCGGGCGGGCCACCGGCCTGGAGCTCTACGCCGACCCGAGCGTGGCGGGGCGCACGGTGTGGAGCCGTGGGCGCTCCGCGAGGGCGGGGGATGTCCTACAGGCGCTCTGTCGTGGAGTGAATGGCTGCCTGCGGCAAGTCGGGCCCGCCTATCTATTGGTGGAGGACCTGCCGAGCGCGGCGGAGCGCCGGGAGCGTGCCAATGCCGAGTACCAGCGCGTGCTGGCACCCCAGGAGCAGGAGACCGGCCAGCTCTCCCCCCTCGCTGCAGGAGCGCGTCGCCGCCTGAGCCGTGAGCGAGCCCTGGAGCGCATCCCGCGCGGCCCCCAGGACGCTCCCGCCGCACTCTGGGAGCTCGCGGAGCACTTCGACACCGAGGGACGGGTTCCCTTTAGTCGGCTCACACCCGGGCTCCAGGCGGAGGTGCGGGCCTTACACGACCGCCAGCGCGCCGCGACGGCGCTGGAAGGTGGGGTGGAGCCTGTTGCACCCGTCGCGGCGACCGCCCAGCAGAGCCTTGTCTTGGAGCTGCGCCTTCCCGAGGGACAAGGAGTCGCGACAGTGGGCGAGCTCGATGCCGAGGCCCTTCGCCCCGACAGCGCTGAGCCCGAGCCCGTTGGCCCAGTTGTCGTGCCGGAGACTGTCGCCACCCGGGCCTGGCAGCTCGCCCTGCCCGAGACTCCCCAGGAACAAGACGCACTCTTTGCCCTGGCGAAGCGCCTGAAGGTCACGCAGCTACGGATTGCACTCTGGCCAGACCCCGCCCGCGAGACGCGCTTCGCGGCGCTGGCGGCGGCGGCGAAGGCGCAGAAGCTCGGGGTGGTTGCCGTGCTTTGCCCGCTCCAGGCCTTCGACCCCAGCACGCCCCGGGAGCGCAACGCCTTGGGACTGACCCTCGCGGAGTGGACCGCACGCTTCGCTACCGACAACACTCCCTCCTGCCGGCTCGCGCGGAGCCTCGCACCGTGGGGCTTTGTGGTCCCCGAGGCGCTGGATACGTCCCGTTTTGTCGCGTTTGCCGCCCGGCTGTCCGCTCTGCCTGGTGTCGTAGGGATTGGCCTTGATGGTCTCAGCGCTCCCGGCACGCCCGATGCTGAGGTGGGGGACTGGGCACTCTGGATCGGGGGATTCGCGCCCGAGCGGCGGCTTGCGTTTCTCCGTGCCCACCAGGCCGACCCCGCCGATCTGATCCCCGCCTCGCCCTTTGACCTTGAGTCTGAGACCACGGAGCATCGTGAGCGACGAGCACTCTGGGAGGCGGAGCTACGCACACGCCGCGCCCTGGCGCTGACAGCCCTTCAAAAGGCACTTTTGGGGGCGAAACTGCCCGTCCCGCTCTCCGTACGGCTGGGAGATCTGGGTAAGGGGGGGAGCTGGCATGCCCTGCGTGCTCCGATCGTCCTGAAAAACGCCGTTCTGGATCCCAAGGACGACCTCGCACTGCGGCTTGTCGCCAATATCCATGTGGGGCTCTTGCACGTGAGCCTGCTCGCCTACGATGCCCGCGTCTCTGGCCTCGCCACTGACGACGCTGCCCTCAACGATCCCGATGCACAGCTTCGGTCCTGGCTAGACATCGAACTCCAGCCCGCCACTCGTCCCACCCCCGGCCACCCCGATCACTGGGATGGCTTCGTCCTGGACCTTGCGGATCGTCCTCTTGCGGATGCCCTGAATCTGCTTGAGAAGGCCTTCGCCGACTGATTCGAGCACTCTTACAAAAGGCAAATTTATCGCTTTGGGCAGGAATTCGATTTACGGATGTGGAAAGGTTTTTTACCTCAGGAGGAATTTTTTGTATGTCTCAAAATAGACGAGAATTTTTGGTAGGAGCGGCGGCGCTCGGGATGGGAATGACCTTTGCGGAGAAGGCGCTCGCAAAGCAGGGTGGCCGGGTCAAGTTTGCCTGTATCGGGGTTGGTGGTAAGGGCGATAGTGACACCGCCGATGCGGCGCGCTTTGGCGATGTCGTGGCGATCTGTGATGTCGATGAGAACACGGTCGCGAAGGCACTTAAGAAGTACCCCAATGCCAAGCCCTTTACCGACTGGCGCAAGTGTCTGAAGGCGATGGCCAAGGAAGTGGATGCGGTGACAGTGACCGTTCCCGACCACATGCACGGCATTATCGCCGCCAATGCCATGCGGCTGGGCAAGCACACGTTCTGCCAGAAGCCGCTCTGCCGCACGATCTACGAGGCCCGCCGCCTGGCCGAGATCGCGGTGGAGATGAATGTCCAGACCCAGATGGGCAACCAAGGAACGGCAGACTCCAAGCTCCGCAAGCAGGCCATGCAGGTCCGCGCGGGGATGATCGGTAAGGTCAGCGAGATCCATGTCTGGAGCAACCGCCCGATCTGGCCCCAGGGAATCGCACGACCTACCAATGTCGCGACCCCGCCCTCGACCCTGAACTGGGACACCTGGCTGGGTGTCGCACCGGTTCGCCCCTATGTTCCTGGTGCCTACCACACCTTCAACTGGCGCGGCTGGTGGGACTTTGGCTCGGGCGCACAGGGCGACATGGGCTGCCACACGCTCAACATGCCCTTCATGGCGCTCGACCTGCGCGACCCGATCTCGATCCAGTCCGAGACTGCGCCCAACAACGGGGACTCGTTCCCCGCGTGGTCGATCACGACCTTTATGTTCGCCGCGACCTCGACCCGTGGCCCGATCAAGCTGGTCTGGTACGACGGCAACAAGCAGCCCCCGATGGACATCCTCATGGACGTGGTCGATGAGGACTGGAAGCTCCAGAGCTCCGGCTCGCTCCTGATCGGCGACAAGGGCAAGATCTATGTCCCCGGCGACTACGGCTCGGGTGGCCGTGTGGTCGGTGGTGTGGACCTCTCCAATGTCGGCTTTGAGGAGTCTCCAGGCCACTTCGCCGAGCTGGTGCGCGCCATCAAGGAAGGCAAGCCCGCCATGAGCAACTTCCCCGGCTACGCCGGTCCGCTCGCGGAGATGGTGCTTGCGGGGAACCTTGGCGTCCGCGCGGGTGGCAAGAAAGTCGAGTGGGACGCCCGCAAGATGAAGGCTACCAACATGCCGGAGCTGGATGCCTACATCAAGCCCAAGTACCGCAAGGGCTACGACTTGATCTAGTGCGGGAGAACCGTGCCAAGAGCGAGGGGTGGTCACACCCCTCGCTTTCTTTACATAATCCGCCCAATGGAATTGGGCGTCAGCAATGACGCAAGCGCCGCAAAGCCCGTTCCGGGCTACCGAACCAAGTTTCCAGCCCGGAACGGGCTTTGCGGCTGAGGGACGAAGCCACTGCAGACGCCGGTTTCCAACCGGCGGCAGAAGGAACGATTTGTCATGATGGACCGTCGTGGATTTCTCAAAGGGGTCGCCGCCGCAGGGACCTTTAGTATTGTCCCCGCCAGCGCACTGGGGCGCGGGGGCAGGCTCGCTCCCAGCAACCGCATCACGCTGGGGTGTATCGGGGTGGGAGGGCAGGGCAACTCGAACCTGGATGCCTTCCTCAACGAGGCCGACTGCCAGGTGGTGGCGGTCTGTGATGTCGATAAAGACCACCTGCGCGATACCAAGAACAAAGTAGATCGCCGCTACAACAACACCAGCTGCGCCGCCTACGGTGATTTTCGCGAGCTGATCGCCCGGAAAGATATCGACGCCATCTCGCTCTGCACGCCCGACCACTGGCACGCTGTCCCCGCGATCCTGGCCGCGCAGTCGGGGAAGGATATCTTTGGCGAGAAACCCATCTCCCACTGCCTCATGGAGGGCCGCCAGATGGCCGATGCGGTCAAGAAGCACGGGCGCATCTGGCAGACGGGAAGCTGGCAGCGGTCCGTGAACAACTTCCGGGTGGCCTGTGAGCTCGTGCGTAACGGGCGCCTGGGCAAGGTGGTTCGGATTGAGGTCGGCCTGCCGACTGGGAGCCCCTGTGGCCCCGTGCAGTTCAAAGACGCCCCCCCCGCTCTCGACTACGATTTTTGGGTAGGACCGTCGCGCATGCTGCCCTACTGCGACCAGCGCACCCACTGGAACTGGCGCTGGCAGCTCGACTTTGGCGGCGGTCAGATGATGGACTGGATCGGGCACCACGCCGATATCGCCCACTGGGGGATGGACTGGGACACGACCGGCCCGCTCACCATCGAGGGCACCGGAAACTACCCCGACAAGGGAATCTGGGACGCGGCGACGACCTACCACTTTATCTGCCAGTACGCCGGTGGAGTGGAGCTGCATGTCGCCAACGGCGGCAACGCGGGGATTCGTGGCGGCACCAAGTGGATCGGGGAGAACGGCAGCTGGATCTGGGTGGACCGTGGTGGCCTCGATGCCAGCCCCAAGAGCCTGCTCAGTGAGGTGGTCGGCCCGGACGAGAACCAGCTCTTCCGCAGCCCTGGGCACCACCGCAACTTCCTGGACTGTGTCAAGTCCCGCAAGCAGACCCTCACCCCCGCCGAGACCGCCCACCGCTCCGCGTCCGTGGGACACCTGGGGCAGATCGCGATGCGCACGGGCCGCAAGCTCAAGTGGAACCCCGTGACCGAGCAGTTCGCCGACGATCCCATGGCGACTCGCCTGCTGACAACTCCGATGCGCGCTCCGTGGCATACGTAAGGAAGACAAGAGAACCCATGCAATTTTTTCGTGGAGCCCTCCCGGCTCTCGCACTGGCGCTGACACTCGCGCCCGCCCATGCCCAAGACCCACTTGAAGCACTGCGGCGCTACGACTACCAAGACCGGAGCGCTCTGGACACGATCGCCAAGCAGATCGCTGCGGCGGGGAAAGACACCGCAAAGCTGGCCGCGCTGGAGACCGGGCTTGTCGCGGTTCTGGGCGACCCGCAAGCGACCGAGGGAGCGCGGCTGGAGGCCTGTACTTTCCTCTGCCGTATCGGAACCGCCCGCTCCGTTCCCGCCGTGGCCCGGCTTCTCGCGAGTCCTGCGACCGCCAATATCGCCCGCCTCGCCCTAGAGCGCAACGCCGATCCGTCGGCGGGGGCGGCTCTCTTGGCGGCCTTGGGCTCGGCAAAGGGCCTGGCGCTGGTGGGGATCGTCAACTCCCTGGGAAACCGCGGCGATGTGTCCGCGGTACCACGCCTCAAGGGGCTCACGACCAGCTCGGAGCCCTTGGTCGCGGAGGCGGCGGTGACCGCACTGGGCAAGATCGGGGCAACCCCGTCCGTTGCAGCCCTCCGTGGCGTGAAGAACCCGGCGCTCCCGGTCTCGCAGGCGCTTCTGAGTGCGGCGGGGCGGCTTGCGGGAGCGGGGAAGCGCTCCGAGGCTCTCGCGGTCTACCAGAGCCTCCTGAGCCCTAGCCAGCCCGAGGTGGTGCGCTCCGGTGCGCTCACCGGGCTCGTGGCCGTGGGTGCCCCCAAGCTCGGCGAGCTCGCGCTGGGGCTGGCTAAGAGCGCGCCCGAGCCGCAGCTCCAGCGGGTCGCTGGGCGTGTGCTGGGCATGCAGCCCGATCCTGCGACTGTGAAGCTGGGAGCACGTGCGTTCTCGACACTGCCGACTCCTGCCCAGATCGCCCTGCTCACGGCCTGGGCAGATCGCCGGGAGAAGGCCGTGGCTCTGGTTGCGCTGGATGCCCTCAAGAGCGCCGACGCCGAGGTCCGTGTGGCGGCGATCCAGACCGCGGCGCGTGTGGCGGGTGTCGCCGCTGTCACGCCGCTTGCGACTCTCGCACAAGACGGGGAGCAGGCTGGCACTGCCCGCACGGCACTGGCCCGGATGGGCGGCCCTGGTGTGGAGGATACCCTACTACGCCTCGCCAGTACGGGCCCCGGAAAGATTTCTCCCGCCGTGATCGCGGTGCTCGGGGAGCGTCCTACCCCGCGCTCGACCGCCGCTCTCATGGCAATTGCGGCGAGCAAGGAGCAGGAGACCCGCGTGGCGGTGGCCGCGCTCAAGGTCCTGGAGAGGACCGCGACCCCCGCGCAGGCCGACGGGCTGGTCAAGCTCTTGGTGAGCACGCCCAACGAGCAGGTTCGCGATGGCGCCCAGACCGCCCTCGTCGCGATTGCCCAGCGCTCGGGTGACCGCGAGCGTGCCGCTCAGCCGCTCCTCACCGCTATGGGGAGTGCATCAGCCGAGGGACAGGCGGCGCTCCTAGGGGCTCTGGCCGAGCTGGGAGGCACGCAGGCGCTGGGGGCACTGACCCAGGCCACGACCTCGACCAATGACCTCCTCAAGAGTGCGGCGCTGGCCGGCCTTGCCAATACCTGGAGCGACTCAAGCGCCCTGCCCACGCTTCTGACGCTGGTTCGGCGAAGCATGGCGAAAGAAGACCGGGTCCTGGCGCTGCGGGGAAGCCTGCGACTGCTAGCCGCCGATGACCGCATGCCCGCGCCCCAGAAACTCAGCCAGCTCACCGAGCTCTTTGGGCTCGCCGAGCGCGTCGAGGAGAGGCGTCAGGCGCTCAGTGTCCTGCGTGAGATTCGGCTCCCCGGAGCGCTCGTGCTGGCGACAAAGGCGCTGGACAACCCAGAGCTGCTCGCCGAGGCAGGGGATGCGATTCTCTACCTGGCGGCCCCGCAGAGGAAAGACCGCACCAATCTCGCGGCGGTCCAGGGGGCGGAGCGGGATGCGGCGCTGGACCGGCTGATCGCGGTGAGCTCCGACGAGAAAATCCGAGAGCAAGCCCGCAAGCTCCGCGGGTAAGGGGGTACAATCGGCGCATGCGTGCAATTTTGCTTTCCTGGGAGTACCCGCCGATGCGGGTGGGGGGTATCGCGGCGGCGCTGGAGGGACTCGCTCCGGCGCTGGCCCGCGCAGGGGTGGAGACCCATGTCGTGACCTGTGGCGACTCAGGGGGGGCACCGGAGGAGAACCCGGAGCCCAACCTATTTCTCCACCGCGTGACCGTCTCCGAGCCGTCGGATAACTTTGTCCACTGGGTGCACCTGCTCAACGATAAGCTCGATGAGCGGGCGGATGGCCTGATCCGTGAGTGGCAGAAGAAAGAGGCGCGGAAGAAGAACAAGACCCCGATTGTCCTTCATGTCCACGACTGGCTGGGGCAGTTCGCGGGGATCGCGCTCAAGCACCGCTACAAGCTCCCGATGCTGTCTACTATCCATGCGACGGAGTTTGGACGCAACGGGGGCATTCGCACCGAGGGACAGCACTACATCAACCGCTGCGAGTGGGAGCTGGCCAGTGAGTCCTGGCGGGTGATTGTCTGCTCGGACTTTATGCGCGGCGAGGTGGAGTACGCGCTGGGGGTGCCCTGGGACAAGATGGATGTCTTGCCCAATGGGGTCGAGGCGCGGGTCTTTGAGGGGCTGGAGGGCGATGCCTGGTGGAACTTTCGCCGCCGCTTCGCCTCCGACAACGAGAAAATTGTCTTCTTTATCGGGCGGCCCGTTCACGAGAAGGGCGCGCATGTGCTGGTGCAGGCGCTCCCGCGGGTGCGTGCACGCGGGGTCAATGCCAAGCTGGTGATCGCCGGGGGCGGGGTTCGTGGGCACCTGGAGACTCTGGCGGGGCAGCTCGGGGTCTGGGACCATGTCTACTTCACGGGGCGGGTCAGCGACCAGGACCGGGACAATCTCTACCAAGTGGCCGATGTGGCGGTCTTCCCGAGCCTCTACGAGCCCTTTGGAATTGTTGCCTTGGAGGCGATGGCGGCCCACACGCCCGTGGTGGTGAGCGATGCCGGCGGCCTTTCGGAGGTCGTCGAGCACAATGTCACGGGGACAACCACCTACAAGGGCGACCCGGACTCGCTTGCCTGGGGGATCGCCCGCGCGGTCAACGACCCCGGCCACTCGCGCTGGATGGCACAGAACGCCTACGAGCGGGTGGAGAAGATCTTCAACTGGGACGTGATCGCCGCCGATACCAAGGCGGTCTACGAGCGTGTCTGGGACGAGTACAAGGCCAGCGGCTGGGGCGGATAGCCGGGCAATACATTACCCCGCAGAGAGGGGGAGCGTCCCGTGGACGCGCAGCGGCCAAGCGGCTCCTGCGTCCACGGGACGCTCTCTTTTTTGTGCCGGGGATGTCACCCTCGGGCCTATTTTCCTGCGGAACTTTCTCCTTGACTTTCTTAACAATTACAGGCACACTGTGGGTGCGGAGGAAAGGTAACACTATTTGGCCTCTGCGGCATCGTCAACATAAACGGTTTCACTCCGTTTCTTAGCCTTTTGTTAATGGTTTGCCCCAGTGTGGGGGATAGACTCGTTGTGTGGGTGAACCCCACTCGTCAGCGGAGGTATGGATACAATGCAACGCATCAAGCGTGGTTTTACTCTTATTGAGCTCTTAGTCGTCATCGCGATCATCGCGATTCTCGCCGCAATTCTCTTTCCCGTCTTTGCCCAGGCTCGCGCCAAGGCACGCTCTATCGCCTGTCTCTCCAATGTCCGTCAGATTGGTACCGCTTTTGCGATGTATGTCCAGGACTACGACGAGACAACCCCCTCGGGCCGCAGTGGTGGCTGGGAGTGGTGGGTCGAGCTGGTTCCCTACTTCAAGTCCCTTGACCTGATTCACTGCCCCGACCGCAACGACCCCAACGTCCGCAACTACGGTGGTGCGTGTACCTCCGCGATCTACAGCCGCACCAAGCAGTCGGGCTACGGCTACAACTGGGGACCAATCAGCTACCGCGGTGGTGGGCTGATGGGACCGCGTACGGTTGAGGCCAACTGTGGTCAGCAGTACTTGGGGATGTCCCTCGCGGCAATCGACCTGCCGGCAGAGACCTTCGCCTTCGGCGACACCTACGACACCCCGCGCCAGACCATCGCGGTCTCCTTTGCGCTGGATGGCTACGGTGGCACGAGTAACGCGGGCTTCCGCCACACCCTGGGAATGTTCAACTACGCCTTTGTCGATGGCCATGCCAAGGCAATCAAGGTGCGTGGTGGCTTCATGGGCGGTGCTTTCAACGGGAAGTTCATCATCCCTGCCAACCGCGATATCGCCCGCACAGCATTCTGCTCCAGCCAGACCGCAGTGATCTCTGCCAACGGCTTCGATGGGACGAACATCCCGAACCTGCCCTGTAACCAGATCACGGACTGGATCTACGCCAACTACCCCGCCTGCCCGGCATCGGGTGGCTCGAACTGCTTCTGGTCGAACTAAGCGAGGCACGATAATGGAAAAGAAACTCTTTCTCGTCGCTGCGCTAGGGCTCTTGGTCTTTGCCGGGTGCCAGCAGCCCGTGGATGAGCCCAAGCTCGACCCCGCCGCCGCGAAGACTGCGCCGGGGGCTGATACCCCCGCTGCCGCCCCTGCCGCCGTCAACCCGGCACAGGTACGCGCGGACAAAGAAGGCAAGTAGATACCGCCGTCGCCGACGGCAAATTAAGAAAGAGAGGCTCCTTCGGGGGCCTCTCTGAGTTTTAACCCATGCAAAAACTTCTCCCTCATCTTGGTGCGCCTGCCGGTCTGCAGGTCGCGAAAGTCGTTCCGGGTGGGACCACGATCCTGCCCAATGGCCGCTTCCTCACTCCCCTGGGCAAGCGGCTCTGGGTGGCCGGGACCAACCTCTGGAACCTGAGCCTTACCCCGGACAACAAGACCCTTGTCGGCCTCTACGAAGGCGGAATGACACTCTGGCCCGCCGATGGGAGCGCGCCCCGTGGGAAGAATATCGCACGGCGAGATGCGGGCTTTGCGGGTGTCTTCACGAAAGACGGCAGC
The DNA here is from genome assembly GCF_014202505.1 of Armatimonas rosea. Classification (NCBI taxonomy): domain Bacteria; kingdom Bacillati; phylum Armatimonadota; class Armatimonadia; order Armatimonadales; family Armatimonadaceae; genus Armatimonas; species Armatimonas rosea. The sequence continues at coordinate 687,860 of NZ_JACHGW010000003.1, forward strand.
CGCTTTATTGCATCGAGTGGCGATGAGGGGCATGGGATCGAGGTCTACAACACCGCGGACTGGGACGCCGAGCCGCAGCGGATCGGGGGCGATAAAGAGGCCTACATCAACGATCTGGTGCTCTCGCCCGATGGCCGCTGGGTCTATGGGGTCGATGTGGCGCGGCAGAAAGTGGTGGTCTTCGACCTACAAGCGGGGAAGGTGGTTGCCGAGGCACCCGCAGGCCGCGAGCCCTATGCCTGTGTCCTCTCCGCTGATGGCAAGCGCCTCTTTGTCGCCAATATCGGCATCTTCGACTACAGCCTTGTTCCCCCGCCTGCGCCCGGGAGCAAGGGGAGCAAGCGCGGGCTCAGTGTCCCTGCCTTTGGGTTTCCATCGAAGGAGGCCGAGGAGGGAGTCGAGCGCGAGGGGCGGAAAATCCCGGGTCTGGGGAGCCCGTATGTCCCCGATGCCCAGAGCCTCTGGGCCTACGATGTCAGCAACCCCGCCGCCCCTAAAGTCACGGGCAAGGCAAAGACCGGTGTCCTGATCCACGCGCCCGCCGATGGCGGCAAGTCCGTGGGAGGGAGCGCCCCCAATGCCCTCCTCCTGCGTGGCAGCCAGCTCTTTGTCAGCAATGCCAACAACGACACGGTGCAGATCTTTGACGTGGCCACCCTCAAGCCGCTCAAGACCATCAAGCTCACCCCCACCAAAGAGACCGCGCGGCTTCGGGGCGTGATCCCGACCGGCATGGCGCTCAACAAGGCGGGGACCCGGCTCTTTGTCTGTGAGGCGGGGATCAATGCCGTGGCCGTGATCGACCCGAAGGCGGGCACCGTGCTCGGGCATATCCCCACAGGCTGGTTCCCCGTGCAGTGCGTGCTCGCTTCCGATGAGAGGACCCTCTATATCGCGACCCAGAAGGGGCTGGGGCGTGGGCCACGGGGAACCAAGAACCCTCGCCCTGAGACCGACGAGCGCGCCGGCCTGACCGAGATGCCGGGAATGGTCGATGCCGTGAGCCTCCCCAGCCTCAGTCTCGCGAGCGCCACGAAGTCGGTCCTGGCGAACAATGGCCTGATCCCTAAGGCCGAGCCCCTGCCCAAGCTGCCTAAGGAAGTTGAGTACGTGGTCTTTATCACCAAAGAGAACCACACCTTCGATGGCATCTTTGGCACGCTAGAGAACGCCGCCGCCGAGCCCGAGTACGCCGAGTGGGGTGAGCGCGGCTGGATTCGGGAGAAGGGCAAGGACGAGCGGGTTCCGATCATGCCCAACCACCTGAAGCTCGCGCGGCAGTTCTCGGTCTCGGATAACTTCTACATGGAGCCGGACGCATCGGGCGATGGCCACCGGTGGCTCGTGGGGGTCTATCCCAGCCTCTGGACCACCAAGGTCTTCTACTCGGGCTGGGCGTTCTCCGTCTCGGAGTCGGCGCGAGGGCGCATGGTGAGCTTCGGCTCCAACGGTAGCCAGATCCCCGAGGACTACCTGGAGAATGGCTCGCTCTGGGAGCACCTGGCGCGTGGTGGGATCAGCTTCAGAAACTACGGCGAGGGCTACGAGCTTCCGGACAACGATGAGGGGGTCCCCGAGACCAAGTCTGGAGCCTTCACGCGGGTGAACTACCCCATGCCCAAGGTCCTCTACGACAACACCTGCTTTGAGTTCCCCGCCTACAACAACAATATCCCTGATATCGCCCGCGCCGACTGGTTCCGTGAGGATATCGCCCTCTACCGCAAGAAGCACCAGGGCAAGCTCCCGCGCTTTATCAATATCGCCATCTGCAACGACCACGGTGCCGGCAAGCGCCCCGAGCGTGGCTACCCCTACACCGCCAGCTACATGGCCGACAACGACCTGGCACTGGGCCGCATTGTCGAGTTTTTGAGCCACCAGCCCGAGTGGAAGAAGATGGCGATCTTTGTCACCCAGGACGACTCCGGGGGCGATGGCGACCATATCGACCGGCACCGGAGCTTTGTCCTTGGGATTGGCCCGTGGATGAAGAAGCACTATGTCGCGCACCAGCACACGAGCATCATGAGCATCATGAAGACCATCTACCGGCTCTTTGGGCTGGGGCCAAACAACCTGTGCGATGCCGTTGCCACCGATCTCTCGGAGATGTTCACGACCACGCCGGACTTCACGCCCTACAAGCATGTCCCGGCCGATCCCCGTGTCTTCAAGCCCGCCGAGACCTTCGATCCCAGCGATCCGCAGTTCAAGCGCCGCCGCGGGGAGAAGCCCGATGTCCCGCTCGACGATCCCAAGTTTATCGACTCGCTTCGCCAGCGGTAAGTAGTGGGAACATAAACGTAGGAAGTGGGATAGAGAGAGTATGCCCGTTTACCTACACCATATCGAGACAGCCGTTCCGGAGACTGCGTATCCCCAGACCGTGGCCGCGGAGATCCTCAAGCAGGCTATCGCCACGGACGACCGCAAGACGGAGCGGCTGATCCAGCGGCTGTACTCCCACTCCGGGATCGAGACGCGCCACTCGGTGCTGGGGGGCTTTGAGCACGACGGGCCAGGGAGCCAGTTCCACAACCTCGCGGAGGGGACATTTCGGAGCCCCAGCACGGAGGAGCGGAACCTGATCTACACCGAGGCAGCGCGGCGCATGGCCCCCGAGCTAGCCGCGCGGGTGATCGACGGCTGCCCCGGTGTCAGTCGCGGTGAGATTACCCACCTCATCACGGTCTCGTGCACGGGCTTCTTCCAGCCGGGGCCGGACTTTGCGATTGTTCAGGCGCTTGGCCTCTCGGACTCCGTGGAGCGCTACCACCTCGGCTTCATGGGCTGCTACGCCGCCTTTCCCGCCCTCCGCATGGCCCAGGCGTTCTGCCTCGCCCAGCCCGATGCCGTGGTGCTCGTGGTCTGTCTCGAGTTCTGCTCGCTCCACCTCCAGTGGAGCCGGGAGACCGACGATCTCCTGGCGGGCTCGGTCTTCGCCGATGGCATCTCCGGGGCGATTGTCCGTGCACAGCCGCCCGCACACGGGGGGCTCCAGCTCGATGCCTTTGTCTCGGCGCTGGCCCCGGCTGGGGAGCAGGACATGGCCTGGACAATCGGCAACGAAGGCTTCCGCATGCGGCTCTCGTCGTATGTCCCGGAGCTGATCCAGAACGGAATCACCGAGGCCCTCGCGCCCGTGCTCGCCCGCACGATGCTCCAAAAAGACGAGATCGACCACTGGGCGGTCCACCCGGGGGGACGGGCCATCCTAGACCGGGTCGAGCGGGGGCTGGGGCTTCCGGCGGAGTCGCTGACCGCATCGCGCGAGGTGCTTCGCAACTTTGGCAACATGAGCAGCGCGACCATCCTCTTTGTCCTCAAGGCGGTGCAGGAGCAAGCCCGCGCTGGGGAGCGGATTGTCGCGCTGGCGTTTGGGCCGGGCCTGACTATCGAGAGCGCTGTCCTCACCCGCGTATGACTGTCTTTCTGCGAGAGCGTGCGCTGGGGCTCACGGAGCGCATGGACTCCCCCGACTGCGACCCTGCCCTGCTCCAGCGCACCTACGCACAGTTCTCCACGGTCAATGCCGTGCTCAGCGGCTGGGGACAGCTCTACCAGCGCTATCTCCAGCCCTGGCTACGGACCCAGGCGCGCACGACCCGTGTCCTGGATATCGGCTGTGGCGGCGGCGATCTGCTCCGACGCCTCGGGGGCTGGGCCGCGCAAGAGGGCCTCAGCGCGACCTTTGTGGGGATCGACCCCGACCCCCGCGCGATCGCCTTCGCCCGCCAAGCCCCGCACCACTCCAGCACAACGTTCCGTCAGGCCGACTCGCGCACACTGGTGGCTGCGGGGGAGCGCTTTGATATTGTCCTCTCCAACCATGTCCTCCATCACCTGAGTGCGCCGGAGCTGACTGCGCTCTGCCAGGACTGCGAGCAGCTAGCCCTGGGCCGGGTGATCCACAACGATATCCGCCGCGATGACCTTGCCTATGTGCTCTTCCCCTTGGCGGGGCTGGTCTGCCAGCGCTCGTTTATTGTCGAGGACGGCCTGCGCTCCATCCGGCGCTCCTTTACCCCGGCCGAGCTGGAGCAAGCCGCGCCTCCCGGCTGGACCGTCGCAACCACAGCCCCGTTTCGCCTGCAGCTCCTCTGGAGCGCGCCATGAAGCCAGTGGTGATTGTCGGGGGCGGCCCCGTGGGGATGCTACTGGGGTGCTTGCTGGCCCAGCGCGGGGTTGCCTGTGAGCTCTTCGAGCGCCGCACGACCCGGGCACCCCACTCCCGCGCGATTGGGCTCCATGGCCCTGCGCTTGCGGTGCTCGACCGGGTGGGCGTGGGGCAGGCCGTGCGGCAGCGCGCCATGGCGATCACGGGGGGGCAGGTCTTCTACGGGAGCCAGCGCCTCGGGCGGCTTGCGCTGGAGCCGACCTCTGTCTCGATCCCGCAGACCGAGACAGAGCAGCTCCTAGAGGAGCGCCTCCTCTCCCTGCCCTGTGTGCGGTTTCACCGTGGGACGGCGGTGCAGGACCTCTCCGAGTACCGGGGCTGTGTCGTGGTGGGCAGCGATGGGAAAGACAGCCTCGTGCGGACGCAGGCAGGCATCCCGCTCACCGGACACGCCTACCCCGACCACTACCTGATGGGGGATTTTGCCGAGACGACCCCGTTTGGGAGCGATGCGGCGCTCTTTCTCACCCCCGACGGCATCGTGGAGTCGTTTCCTCTGCCGGGGGCGCAGCGGCGGTGGGTTGTCTGGACCGGCATCCCCGAGCGGCCCGCAAGTCTTCCCCGCCTCGTGGACCTGATCGCCACTCGGACTGGGTTTACCGTGACGCCGGAGAGCTGCTCTTGGGTGAGTGCCTTTGGCGTCCAGCACCAGCTCGCGCGGCGCTTCACGCAGGAGGGGCTTGCCTTGGTCGGGGATGCGGCGCACGTGATTAGCCCGATCGGGGGGCAGGGGATGACCCTGGGGTTCTTGGGCGCGGAGACCCTCGCCGAGGCAATCGTGGCGGGCGACCTGCGACCCTACGAGCGGGTGCAGCAGAAGCGTGCCCAGCGCATCGGGCGGCGGGCGGCGTTCAACACCGCGATGGGGCGGCCGTGCGTGCCGCACAGCCCGCGCTTGCTCTTTATCGAGGCACTGCTCCGCATTCCTGCGCTCGCACAGCACTTTGCGAGTCAGTTCACCATGGCTGATATTAGCTAGGCGCTGATCCTTGGGCGAGATCTAGGGCGAGCCTTGCGGTACGCTCCGCTCCACCGGGCTCCCCGAGCTGGCTGCGGATTCCCTGGAGGCTGCGGCGCATGCGTGCCATGCGATCGGGGTCGAGGAGGAGATCGAGGATATGGGTGGCGATCGCCTCGGGAGTCGCGGCGTCTTGGAGGAGCTCGGGGCAGATCTCTTCCCCGGCGATCAGGTTGGGCATCCCCACAAAGCGCGGCAGGCTCTTGCGGACGAGGGCGATCTGGAGGGTATTGGCCTTGCTGAGCTTGTAGACAATCACCATCGGCTTGCCCAAGATCGCCGCCTCCAGAGTGGTGGTTCCCGACTTGCAGATCAGCGCATCACAGGCCGAGAGCATGTCGTAGGTGGCGTCTTCGAGGATCACAAAGGGCGGGATCACCGGGCTCTCGCTTCGGTGCGCCTGGGCCTGCTCGATCCACTCTTTTTGTCGCCGTGCCAGCTCCTCGACCGAGCCCTCTGCCAGGACGGGCTGGCGTCGGTTGGTCTCGTGCGACGGCTTGTGCGCGGGCCGGGGGGCGGTGTGGTGCTGGGTCGCGGCGCGGATCGCGGCCTCGACCTGGGTGCGGTCCACGGTGGGGGCGAGGGCGATCATAAACTGCACGCCGGGGAGCCGCTGGGCGATCTGGAGCGCGGCGGCGAGCTGGGTGGGCAGGATGGCGTCTATCTCCTGACTACGGCTCCCCGGAAGCAGCCCGACCAGCGGCTTGTCGGTGTCGAGCCCGTATTTTTGCGCGAGCTCGGGGAGGGTGTGGGTGGGCTTCACCAGATCGAGCAGGGGATGTCCCACAAACTCGGCGCGCACCCCGAGGCGGTTGAGCTCGCTCGCGTTCCAGGGAAACGGCGAGGCGACCGCATCGACAAGCCCACTGAGCGGCGTGTACTTGAGGGTCTTGCGCCAGGAGCCGGGGGGGAAGTAGTAGAGAATCTTGGTCTGGGGGAGGTGCTTGCGCGCCCAGGGAACCAGGCCCTGGATTGGGCCAATCCCCAGGTGAAACGCACCCGCATCGATGGGGATGAGCACATCGGGCGGACGCCGCTTGAGCTCGGCGAGCAGGCGACGGCGCGCGGCGAGCATCTGCGGGAGCAGCTTCATGCCCGCGACCAGGCCAATCACCCCAAACGAGCTGGCATCAACAATGACCTCGGCGCCGGCTTCACGGAGCCACTTGCCGCCACTGCCGTAGAGCTCGACAGCCGGGTCTAGGCGGCGCAGCTCGTGGGCGAGCTGGCCGGCAACCCGGTCTCCCGAGGCCTCCGCGGCAGTGATGGCGACTCGCATGGGCTAGCGGCGCGGGCGGTCGTCTTGCCGCCCCGACGTTCCGTCCTTCATGCGCTCGATAAACTGCACGAGGTAGTCCAGCTCCGGGTTGGGCTCCAGCTCCTCCGCGATGGCTTCGAGGGCCTGGGTGCGGTTCATGTTGGAGCGGTAGAGCAGCTTGTAGGCCTGCTTGAGTGCGTTGCGGGTGTTGGTGTCGATCCCGGCGCGGCGGAGCCCGCGGACATTGAGGTCGAGGATATCGGCGGGGCGGCCATCGGCGAGCATGAACGGCGGGACATCCTGGACCACCTTGGAGTACCCCCCGAGCATGGCGTAGCGGCCGACACGCACGAACTGGTGCATCCCGATCATGCCCCCGACAATCACGTTGTCCTCGATATAGATGTGTCCGGAGAGTCCGGCATACGACGATAGCATGGCCTTGTTGCCGACATTGCAGTTGTGCCCGATATGGACATAGGCCATGATCAGGTTGTCATCGCCGATTGTCGTGGCCTCGTCCTCGCCCGTGGAGCGGTGGATCGTGACAAACTCGCGAATCTGGGTCCGGTCACCGACCCGCACAAAGGAGCGCTCGCCCTTGAACTTATTGTCCTGCGGGGGGCCACCGAGCACCGCGCCCGCTCGGACCTGGCAGAGCTTGCCCAGCTCGGTGTACTGCTCCAGGACCACGTGCGGCCCGAGGATCGTCCCATCGCCGACAATACAGTCCGGCCCAATCACCGTGTAGGCACCGATCTCCACATCTTCGCCGATCTGGGCCGACGGATCGATCACCGCGGTTGCGTGAATCTTGGGGGTACTCATAGCTCGCTCATTCTCCCTTCCGCCAGAGCAAAGGAGATCTCCGCCTCGGAGGCGATCTTTCCATCGACTTTTGCTTCACAGTGGATCCAGCCCATCGGGCCACGTGTCTTGGTGACGACGATCTCAATCTCGAGAACATCGCCGGGCACGACCTTGCGCCGGAAGCGGGCCTTCTCGATTCCGGTGAGCAGGGCGAGCTTGCCTTCGTTGCCGGGCTCCAGGAGCAGCAGGACACCGCCCGCTTGTGCCATGCACTCAATTTGAAGGACTCCCGGCATGATCGGAATCTCAGGGAAGTGCCCAACAAAGTGCGGCTCGTTGATCGTCACGTTCTTACGTGCCAGGATGCGCTTGCCCGGGTCTAGCTCCAGGACACGGTCTACCAGTAGAAACGGGTAGCGGTGGGGCAAGATGCGCAGCAGCGTCGTTGCCTCGATGGGCAGGGATATTTCGTTACTCAAGATCAGTCCTCGACAGAAGTGAAGCCAGCTGGCAGTTTAGCCTGTGGCTGGGTTTCATGGCGATTATATCCGCTTTTGGCAGAAAACCGGTAAGGTAGAGGTCACCGAGGAGGTCGAGAAGCTTATGCCGTGCCAGCTCGTTGTCAAAGCGCAGGGCGGGCTCGTAGCGATCGGGGTAGACAATCACCGCGTTGTCCAGCGAGCCGCCCTTAGCCAGGCCGGCATCGAGGAGCTTTTGCACTTCCTCAATAAACCCAAAGGTCCGAGCTGGCGCGATCTCACGGGCGTAGTCTCCCTCGCTGGTGGGGGCAGGGGGGGCAAAGCGTGCGACTTGTGTCCCGACCAGCGCGTGCTCGAAGGCGATCGCGCAGGTGACCGTGAGGTGCTCGGCGGGGTAGCAGGCGATAAAGGCTCCTCCGCGACCCGTCACAATAACTGGCTCCGTAAGCTCCCGGAGCACGAGCGGGCTCTGGGGGAGCACCTCTGCCCAGCCTGCGGCGCTGCCATCGAGGATGGGGAGCTCGGGGCCATCGACCGTGATCTTCAGGTCGGTGATTCCGCGCCCCGCGCAGGCGGAGAGCAGGTGCTCCACGGTGGAGAGGCGTGCGCCGCCGCTTCCCAAGACGGTGCAGCGGAGGGTCTCGACCACGTTTTCGGCGCGCGCAGGAATCGTCCCCTGCGCCGTCTCAAAGACAATGCCGGAGCCGGGGGGGAGGGCGGTGAGAGTCGCGGTGCAGGGCTGGCCGGTGTGGATGCCAACCCCGGAGAGTGTCGCGTAGGTCATGGCCTAGATGATACAATATTCCCTAGCGAAATTTCCTATGAGCCGCATCGTTCATCGTCAGCCTATCTGGACCTGGAGCCTTGTCTTCCTCTCCACCCTCCTGCTCACCCCGAGCACGGCGGCGGTGGTGCTGGCGGCGCTGCGTCAGGCCAATGTGGCGATGGTGCCAAGCGAGTCGGCGGTCTCTCCCCGGCGGGCGACCACCGAAGAGGAAGAGGCGATCAAGGCCGCCGCCCAGAGCGGGCGCCTGAAGGTCATTCGCCTAGAGCCCGCCTCCGAGCAGAACGCTCTGGCGATCCTCGCCCCAACCCGCGCCACGGTCGCGCTCCCGGAGCTCTGCGCTGCCCGGCAGCTCTATCCCACCCTCACAACCACCCTCCGTTCTGCGGAGCGACTCTCCTATGGCTCTCGTGCACCGCCGCACGCCGCTTAGAACTCTTCTTCGTTGATTGTGTCCCGGATGGTAAACGTCGGGCAACCTCGACGGTAAACGTCAGGCTATGGGGCCTTCGGCCGCCTCCTCGTCCCTCGTCGGTACAAGATTTATCCGAGCGAAGCGAGGCGGCGGAGGCACGACGCCCCATAGCCCCACGTTTATCGTGCGGGAACGTGAATTTAAGTGAGAACCACAGAATAACCATGGATTTCCTACGAAAACTTTTTGATAACAACGAGCGTGATGTCCGCAAGTACCGCAAGGTCGTGGAGAAGATCAACGCGATCGAGCCGCAGTTTAAGGCGCTAACCGATGAGCAGCTCAAGGCCAAGACCGACGAGTTCCGCCAGCGGGTGAAGGACGCCGTCGGCGATGAGAGCGAGTACACCGACCCCAAGATGCTCCGCGCCGCCTACGACAAGGCGCTCGATAGCATCCTGGTCGAGGCGTTTGCCGCCTGCCGCGAGGCGGGCTGGCGTGCGCTGGGGATGCGCCACTTCGATGTCCAGCTCATCGGGGGCATGGTCCAGCACGATGGCCGTATCTCCGAGCTACGCACCGGCGAGGGCAAGACCCTGACCTCGACCCTGGCGACCTACCTCAACGCCATCGCGGGCAAGGGAGTGCACCTGGTCACGGCCAACGACTACCTGGTCAAGCGCGATGCCATCTGGATGGGGCCGGTCTACGCGGCGCTGGGGATGACGGTCGGGATTCTGCAGGGGCACTCCCCGGAGACGGGCGAGGGCGGTGGGACCTTTATCTACGACCCCAGCTACGAAGACCCGTCGGTGGATGGCCTCGATGAGCGCTTTAAGTACGCCCGCCAGACCTACGACCGCCGCGATGCCTATGCCTGCGATATCCTCTACGCCACCAGCGCCGAGCTGGGCTTTGACTACCTCCGCGACAACATGGCCCCCACCCTGGAGCATGTTGTCCAGCACCGTGGTCACTGGTTCGCCATTATCGACGAGTGCGACTCCAACTTAATCGACGAGGCCCGGACCCCGCTGATTATCTCCGGCACGGCCCAGCGCTCGTCGGAGCTCTACTATGTCTTCTCGAGCATCATGCCCCAGCTTGAGAAGGGCGAGGCCAAGAAAGACAAGTACGACACCACCACCGACGAAAAAGACTACACCGTGGACGAGAAGGCCAAGAACGCCACCTTCACCGAGCGGGGCATGGAAAAGGTCGAAGAGATCCTCCGCAAGATGGGCCACGATATCCAGGATATCTCGTCGATGGAGAACCTGGAGTACATGCAGCACGCGGTCGCGGCTCTGAAGGCCCATGCGGTCTTTGAGCTCGATATCGACTACGTGGTCAAGCCCAACCAGGAGGGCAAGCCCGAGATCGTGATTGTCGATGAGTCCACGGGGCGCCTGATGTTTGGCCGCCGCTGGTCCGATGGCCTGCACCAGGCGGTCGAGGCCAAGGAGGGGATCAAGATCGAGAACGAGCAGCAGACCCTCGCGACCATCACGATCCAGAACTACTTCCGCCTCTACGCCAAGCTCGCGGGCATGACCGGAACCGCCAAGACCGAAGAGGACGAGTTCCGCAAGATCTACGCGCTCGATGTGGTGCAGGTGCCTACCAACAAGCCCATGCAGCGCAAAGATGTCGCCGACATGATCTACAAGAGCCTGGAGGCCAAGCTGCGCGGGATCGCCAGCGAGGTGCTCACGGTCCACTGTCGCCAGCAACCGCTCCTCGTGGGGACTCGCTCTATTGAGATGAGCGAGCGGGTCAGCTCCCGCCTGACCTTCCAGGCACTGGAGCTCCTCTCCGCCATCACGATCCTGCGCGCACGCTTGCTAGAGAAGCGCAAGGAGCTCGGGGAAGAGAAGTACGGCCAGTTCACCGCAGTGCTCAACCGGCGTGTCGACGACCTCAACCTGCCGATGCTCGCGCCGCTCGCCAAGGAGCTGGGCATGGGCACGAAGATGACCGACGAGGCCCAGGTCGCGGCGTTTGCGAGCCTACTGGGGCTGGACAAGGCCGATGAGAACGCGGTCAAGAACCTGGTCGCACTCCATGGCAAGTCCGCCACCGAGGTCTCCACGGAGCTCGTGACCGCCCAGCTCAAGGCACTGCGCGAGGCGCTGGAGTACGGGATTCCCCACAATGTCCTCAATGCCAAGTACCACGAGCAAGAGGCACGCATCATCGCCGAGGCGGGCCGCCGTGGCGCGGTGACGATCGCGACCAACATGGCGGGCCGTGGTGTCGATATTCTCCTGGGAGGCTCGCACTACAAAGAGGTCGAGGGGCAGGAAGAGAAGGAGCGCGACTTCTCCTACCGTCGTGGTGGGCGCCGTGCGGGGATCGCCCATGTGGTGACCGGGCGCGACCAGGCCGCCAGCGGGGTCGAGGGAACGCACTCCCTCACCGAGGAAGAGAACCTGGACCTGGCCAAAGAGCGCGAGGAAGTGCGCGCACGCGGTGGGCTCTACATCCTGGGCACCGAGCGCCACGAGTCGCGGCGTATCGACAACCAGCTCCGGGGCCGCTCCGGGCGCCAGGGCGATCCGGGCACCAGTAAGTTCCATGTCTCGCTAGAGGACTACCTCTGGCGCGCGTTTGGCGAGCGCAACAGCCTCCAGCTCGCCGCGCTCAAGGCGTGGGAAGAGGACCAGGCGGTCGATATGCCGATCCTCTCCAAGATGATCGAGCGCGCCCAGAAGAAGGTCGAGCAGCACAACTTCGACTCCCGAAAGCATGTTCTGGAGTACGACGATGTGATGAATGTCCAGCGTGAGGTGATCTACGGCGAGCGCCGCAAGCTCCTACAGGGGGCCGAGCTGCGCGACACGCTCACCAGCTACCTCCATGAGACCGTGGACACGATGGTCGAGCTCAACTGCCCCGATGGGATTCCGTCGGAGGAGTGGGACAAGGAGAAGCTCTACCACGACCTCAACGAGCAGTTCCCGCTGGCCAACTTCGCCAGCTACGACGAGCTCAAGGACCTGACCAAGGCCGAGCTCGCCCAGAAGCTGCACGACCTCGCCGACGAAGCCTACGATGCTAAGGAGGAAGAGGTGGGGCCGGAGCTGATGCGCGAGATCGAGCGCCATCTCCTGCGCCAGACTATCGACCAGACCTGGATCCAGCACCTGCAGGCGATGGACTACCTCCGCGAGGGAATCGGGCTGCGCGGCTATGCGCAAGTCGATCCTCTGGTCGCCTACAAGAAAGAGGCGATGGAGGTCTTCTCGCAGATGCAGGCCGGGCTGGTGGGCGACACGGTGCGCAATGTCTTTGTGGCCCAGCTCCAGCAGGACATGCCGGACTTCGAGCAGGAGCAAGATATCTTCAACCTGCTCCAGCAGTACGGCGGCGAGTCCGTGCCGATGGAGCTTGGCGGCGAGGGCGGCCCCGTCATGGAGAACCCGATCGTCCCCGAGGTCAATGCGCTCCTCGCGGCGGCGGCGGAGGCCGCCCAGTCCACGGCTCCCCGCAAGATCGACCCGAACGACCCGTGTCCCTGTGGCAGCGGCAAGAAGTACAAGCAGTGCCACCGGGGCAAGCCGCTTCCCGCCGATGTGGCGTAGCGAAAAAATAAGTTGGGGAAAAGTTGGGGGCGCAAGCCCCCAACATTGGTTTAAACCGGAAAATTAATCCTATCTTCATCCTGCCTTTCTAGAATAAAGGCATGGGAGTCGCGGCCACACCATGGGCACGGGTTGAGCAGGAAGTCGAGAGAGCACGCCAGCATCGCTTTGATCGGCTCGCCGCACAGCACCGAGAGCGCTTCTGGGCCTATGCCTACCGCCTCTGTGGTAACCCCGCCGATGCCGACGATCTCCTTGCGGAGACCATGCTAGAGGCGTACCAGTCCTTTGATGCCTACCAAGGCCATGGCTTCGACCGCTGGGTCTTTCGTATCCTCACCACCAACCGGATCGACCAGGCACGCCGGGCAAGTCGCCGCCCCGCTCAGCCCCTCGCAGAGTACCCCGAGCCTATCTCGGGTGCTCCCACGCCTCTCGACTGGCTTCTCAACCCCTTGCTCTCCGAAGAGCTCCAGCTCGCGCTCCAGAAGCTCCCTGACTCGTTTCGGACGCCGCTCCTGCTCTGCGATGTGGAAGGCCTCGACTACGCGACGATTGCGACGCGCCTGCAGATTCCCCTCGGCACCGTCCGCTCCCGCATCCACCGCGCCCGCGAACGCCTGCACCGCGAGCTTGGACAGTTCTGTCACGCTAAAGACTGCTCTGTCTGTGGGAAAGAAGCCAGGTATAGAGTGCAGCGTTCGAGTAGGTAGCGCTCCAAGCATCGTGGCCTGTGTCGGGGTAGAGCGTAAGGCGTGCTTCCCGTGCCCCTGCTTTTTGTAGGGCCGCGATCATCTCCTGAGAGTGCCGTGGTGGTACTGTGTCGTCTTTGAGGCCGTGAAAAGCCCAGACGGGAAGCTCGGTGAGGCGCACAGCATCCGCCGGGTCGCCCGCCCCGCAGATCGGTGCGATGGCGGCGAAGCGCCTGGGAGCAAGCAGTGCCGTGGCCCATGTCCCAAAGCCGCCCAGCGAGAGCCCCGTGAGATAGAGCCGTGTCGTGTCCAAGCGGTAGGTTCTCTCCAGCTCCTCAACCAGAGTGAGAACCTGCTCCGGGCGCCACCAGTCGCCGCTAGGGTTCTGTGGCGCGGCGATCAGAAACTCCTTGGTGTGCTTCCAGGGACCGTGCACCTTGACCAAGTCGAGGTTGTCCCCCGACTCACCAGAGCCGTGGAGGAAGAGCAGCAAGGGCCAGCGCCGGGTCTTGTCCGAGTCGTAGCCCGCAGGGAGCTGAAGGGCGGTGCGAAGGCGTGGTGCGAGCCCAAGTTTCTGCTGGAGGCCCCACCACCAGCGGCCATCGCGTGCGTCGGGGCTGAGGCGGGCGACAGGGGGCTCGTCGGGCTTGCACTCCGCCAGTCCTGCCAGCAAGACCGCACTCTTGGGGTCATCGTCGAGGTGGGCGAGAAAGCGCTCCCGCAGAAACTCAGCGATCTCGCCCTGCCGCAGCTTGCTCACCTCGGGCAGGACCCCCAGCTCCTCCGGGATACGCCCGGCAAAGAAGTTGGGTTTCTGCCAGGAATCGTGGCTCCCCGGCGATTTGTAGAGGGTCGTAAAGAACGTCCGCGTCAGCCCGCTCTTGCTCTTGAGCGTCGTGACTGCGCCGTAGCGCCCTGGTGCTGTGGGCTGTGTTACCGGCTTTTGGTTGGTGTCGTAGAAGGTCGTCGTGAGCGCCACGCCGCCCAGCGCCGCTTCGAGCCGCTCCGAGACCTCGGGAGTGGGGAAGCGGGAGTCGGTGAAGACGAACGACGAGAAGCTCAGCTTGGCATCGGTGAGGAGCTTTGCACGGATGTCGGCGGGGTTTTCTAGCAGTAAGGGACTCCGCCGTTTTGAAAACTCACACGTGATCGTCTCGTCCCATGCACGGCTGAGCTGAACCTCGCCCACTGCGCCGTGGGGCTTCTTGGTAAAGCGCCCTGTGGCAAGTGTGCCGGAGCGATCCCTGATGACGAACGGTGTTCCCACGAGCCCGAAGGGGCCAACGAGGGCGAGCTTGGTCTGGGGGAAGCGGCTGACGTCTGCCTCCGTTGCTAGCTCCAGCGCGTGATCCGGCTCTTGGGTGAGGCGAAGGCGGATCATTTTCTTGGGGTCGTTGTAGGCGCTCCCACCGGGATGGAGGCCGTACTGGCGCACGGTGCCGTCTCTATCCCGATCGTTGACGACCGCTTGGAAGGCAAGCTCCAGCCCCGTCTTGGGAACGATCCCCAGCTGCGCCCAGCCCAGATAGGCCCGCAAGACATAGGTATTGGGCGGGCCGCCGTCGGTCTGGCTGGTGACTCTACACTGGAGGGGCCCTTTCCCTTGCGTGCGATGATCAACCTCCACAACCTTGGCATGGTAGCTACCGATGAGAAACTGGACATAGTGCGACTCACCGACACGGGTGCCCAGAAAGAGCTCGACGGAGTCGCCTTGCCAGAGATTCTCGGTGCCGGGCTGCTCACTTTGGGTATCGTCGGTAACGACAAGGTGGACAAAGAGCCCTTCCGGGAGCCAGGAAAGCCCGAGTAGCACGTCGAGGTCGCTCGGCGGTGTCCAGCCGCCCACGGTGGGGACAAACGCTTTTATCCACACGCGGCGTGGATTCCGCGGGACTTCGATTATCGTGGGGATCATAGGGCGATTATACGCCGCTTCGGGTAGCGCGCCACTGCAAGTAGGCCCCGATGAGCATAAACACAAACGTGATCGCAAAGACTCCCTGGTAGTGGATGATCCGCAGGAGCGGGAGCGCGACTAGGGGGGCGAGGACGCCACGAATCCCCAAGAGAAGCGAGTGGAGCGCCTGGTAGCGGGCGGCTTGCCCGTGCTCGGCGTAGTTGAGGATGCTTGCCGTGTAGCTCAGCTCGATCCCAACCATCCCAAACCCGGAGAGAAACGCCGCGAGATAGAGCAGGGAGAGCGTGTGGGCAAAGAAGTACACCGCTGAGATCGACGCGATCAGGAGAATCCCCCGGAAGACAGTCTGGGCGGCGCCGTGGCGGTCGATAAAGCGCCCCCAGAACAGCGAGCCCAGCATGGAGCTAATCGACGCCACATTGGTGAGGTTGGCGATCTGGGTGGGGCGAATATGGAGCTGCTCCACCTGGTAGAGCTGGTAGAGCGGCGCGGCCATGAGGTTCCCAAAGCCATAGAGCATCACCGAGAGGGCGAACCAGCGGTAGCTCTCGTTCTCCTTGAGGATGCTGAGGGTGTTGAGAAAGAAGCTCAGGAGCGGCTGCGGGGGATCGGCGGACGGCGGGGGAATATGGGGCAGGGGCCGCACCTGGCGAAAGAAGACCGCTGCCAGGATGCCCGCCACGCCTGCGACGGCAAAGAGAGGGCCAAAGCCAACCCCACGGTCCATCAGGCGGCCCGTGATCAGGGTGGAGAAGAAGGTCATCGCCTGCACGACGATCCGTACATAGCTCATCAGCTGGCCACGGGCACGGTCGGGGTAGATATCCTTCATCAGCGACGTGTACGCGGGGGAGCTGATCGTCCCGATAAAGAGCAGGAGCGCGATAATCCCCACAAAACCCCAAGCCGTGGCCGCCAGTGGCATGAGCAGCAAGAGCGAGCGCCCGGTGATCCAGCTCACCTGGCAGAAGGGCATCTTCGCCTTGCCCTCCATCTGCCGTGCCCAGACTGGCGCGAGGAGGTTCCCGACGAATGGCGCGGCGTTCATCAGCCCAATCGCAAAGTCCGATGCGTGAAGCTCGGCGCGGGCGATTCGGGTGAAGAAGGGAATGGTCATGCCCAGGTAGATCCCCGCGCACGCCCCCGCGAGTACGTCCCAGCCCAGGGAGTGGAGTGCTTCTCGTGGAACCCCGAGCTTCCAGCGGGCCCAGTGGCGTAGCCGTAGCCTTATGTCCTCGCGTTCACTCATTAGGAGACAGTCTACCGCGCCTTGGCAGCGACGGGGATTGAAAATCCCCGTCTCAGGAAAAAAGAAGCGTCCCGAGGACGCGAAAGGAGTTTGTTTCGGTGCGTCCTCGGGACGCCTCTGCTGGCTGCCGGGTAATTTATTGCCCGAGCACTTGCAAAGAAAACAGTTGTTTGGTAGACTTCCCAGCAGAGAGGCAGGAGAGACATGAAAGCTTCCCTTTGGAAGATTGGGACACGCCGAGCGATGGCGTACGTAGAGGGGCGAGAGGCTCTGGAGCGGCTCGCTGTTGTGGCGGGGGTAGAGCGAGCACCGCTCAAGCGGGGGGCGGGGATCGAGGCGGAGCTCCAGGGACCGGGGGCGGTGGCGGTCTACACCGATCCCAAGGGCAGACCATTTGCCTGGCTGATCGCCTTTGATGCCAAGCGCTGGGACGATGTGAGTGCTCTGGCTGCTTCCTAGCCGGGACAGTTCGTGTGCCAGGGAGTGCGTGCGGGATTGGGTAGCGGGATGGGGTAGCGCCGCATCAGATCCACGCCCGACCAGGGGAGGCCACACGGGTCTTTCAGGAGAGAGCCGCGGCTCATCCACTTGGCGTGTCCATCAAAGAAGGCGGCATTGACTCCGCCTTGGTGGCGTGTCATGGCAAGTACCGGCTCGCCAAAGCCCGGCTTGTCGTAGAGGTTTTTGGGAGGCTCGAACCAGGAGTCGTCGAACTGTGCGTTTTTCTCGGTGACGACGATAATCTCTGCGGGGGTATCGACTGCTGCTAACGTGAGCGACTCCGCGGCGCGGTTGGCGACATACGAGCGGGGCTTGTTGTCCGTGGAGTTGGGGGTCTTCTTGGGATCGTCGGGGCAGTACAGCAGGCTCGGTGCCGATGTCGTGTAGGGCAGGATCTGGTTCCACCAGCGATTTGTAGCGAGTGCACCGAGAGGGGCCGACGGGTTGGAGCGGGAGTAGTCGACATTGTGCCCAAAGAAGAAAAGCATCTCATCGTAGTCTTGGGCGTACATCGAGAGCCCAATTCCAAGCTGGCGCATGTTGGAGAGGCAGTTAACCTGCCGCGCTTTTGCACGTGCTTGGGCAAAGACCGGGAAGAGAATGGCGGCGAGAATGGCGATTATCGCGATGACGACTAGAAGCTCGATGAGGGTAAAGGCGCGTCTCATGAGGCAATCATAGCATAGCTTGCTCGGTTGTTGGTTAAAATTTTGTGAGCCACTCGCGGATGGCGGCGTAGTAGCGGCTATCACTGGGAGTGTTGTGCTGGTCGCCCTCCAGCACGACCAAGCGCTTGGGCTCGTTGGCGGCCGCGAGAAGCGCCTCGCCTAGTACCGGCGGGCAGAGGGTATCGTCGCTGCCGAAGAGGAGCAAGACGGGAACAGAGACCTTGGGGAGCTTTGCCTGGTTGTCGAAGCGGTGGAAGACCAGCGGGCCCAGGCGCAGGCGGAAGAGGCGACGGCCCATATCGGGGATGGAGCAGAAGGTTCGGGAGAGAATCAGCGCCTTGAGGGTGGGATGGCGAAGCGCGACCTCGGTCGCCACCCCGCCGCCGAGGGATTTTCCTAGGACAAGAGTCTGCTCCAGCGGGAAGCCTTGCGTGCTCGTTAGCCAGGTGAGACCGGCGAGGGCGGAGGCGTAGCAGCTCGCCTCGGTGGGAGCGCCACGCGACTTGCCAAAGCCCGGGTAGTCGATCGCAAGCACGCTGACCTCAAGCTCACGGCGCAGGGTGTTGGCCGAGACAATACGGTGGCTCAGGTCGCCCGCGTTGCCGTGGCAGTAGAGCAGGGCCTCCGAGGCACCAGGCTTGGGGAACCAGAGGGCGTGGATCCCTGGCTCCAGCCAGAGCTCCTGGGAGTCCGGGGGGATCGGGAGCGGCTGATCGCGCGGAAACTCGCTGGGGGCAAAGATCAGGTGCGCCTGCATGAGGGTCACGACTGCGACACCGGCGAGGCAAAAGAGCAGCGCCTGGGCACCGAGCCAGAGCGGGAAGGGAGTCGTCTCGGGGAGGAGCTTACCGCCGCCTTGAACAATCAGAAAGCCAACCCCGAGCGCCAGCAGGCAGTCGCGGAGCAGGCGCAGGTGGCGGCGGCTCATCTAGCGGAGCACCAGGGCGGGCAGAGTCGCGCCCGCCGGGTAGTCACCGTGGTCCTCGTGGGCGATCACCAGGACATCCGCCCCAACCATGCTGGAGGTTCGGTGGGAGCCCTGTAGCCCGGTCGGCGTGGCGTGGAGGTCTGAATCGACACTGGCACGGACAAACTCCCGCCGGCCGGGTGCGTGGGGCAGGGGAGTGGCTAGCGTGACGGTCACCTGGGGCCGTAGGACCCGTGTGTGGCCGGCGAGTTTTCTCAATAGGGGGCGGACAAAGAGCTCAAAGGTCACCAGCGACGAGACGGGGTTGCCGGGGAGCCCAAAGAACAGCGCCCCCCCGAGCGTCCCAAACGCCAGTGGCTTGCCCGGCTTGATCGCGATCCGCCAGAAGTCCAGCGTGCCCTGCGCCTCCAGAACCGCCTTCACGTGGTCGTGGTCGCCCACCGAGACCCCGCCCGACGAGATCAGCACATCACAGCCCGCGAGCTGGGCCAGCGCCTCCGCGACCGCCTCGGGGGTGTCTTTGGCGTGGGTTCGGCCCACCACTACGCCTCCGGCCTCTTCAATCGCGGCGACCAACGCCGGGCCGTTGGAGTCGCGGATCTGGCCGGGCTGGAGCGTGGCTTGACCGACAGGAATGAGCTCATCGCCTGTGGAGAGAATCCCGACACGGGGCAGGCGAACACAGGGAACGTCGGTGATATTGAGCGCGGCGAGCAGGCCCAGCTCCCCCGCCCCGAGGGTCAGGCCCGCCGGAATCGCAACACTCCCCGCCGCAATGTCGGAGCCGCGTCGCCGGATGTAGCTCCCCGAGCCGGGATGGCGTAGCGTGACCCGCCCCGGCTCGTCCTCACTCTCCTCCGTGTCCTCGACCATCACGACAGCATCGCAGCCCTCCGGGATGGGCGCACCAGTGAAGATGCGCGCCGCCTCACCTGCTTGAAGGGGGCGCGTGGGCCAAGAGCCCGCGGGAATCTCCATCATAATCGGCAGGCTCAGCCCTAGTTCCTCCGACGCCCCTCCCACACTAGCAGCGCGGACAGCGTAGCCGTCGACCATGGAGTTATCAAACGGGGGCAGGTCACAGAGGGCGAGAATCTCCTCGGCGATGGCTCGCCCTCGTGCGTGCTCCAGCGGGACAAGCTCGGTCTCGAGTGGCCCTGCGGAGGCCAAGATCCGCTCTAGCGCGGCGTCATAGCTCTGCATCCCGTTATTTTTCGGCATGCCACGCTCCGCTCTTGCCGCCGGTCTTGCTCACCAGCCGCACTTCCTCGATCACGATCCCTTTGTCCACGGCCTTACACATATCGTAGACCGTCAGCGCGGCGACACTGACTGCGGTGAGAGCCTCCATCTCCACTCCCGTCCGCCCGACACACGACGCGGTCGCGGAGATCGCCACGCCGCTCTCGGTGAGGCGTAGCTCCACCTGAATATCCGTGAGGGGGAGCGGGTGGCAGAGGGGAATGAGCTCGCCGCACTTCTTTGCCGCCAGGATCCCCGCGAGCTTTGCCACTGTAAAGACATCGCCCTTGGGGAGCGCTTTCTCCGCCACGAGCTGGCGCACGCTCTCGGTAAGGCGAACTTGTCCCTGCGCTGTCGCTGTCCGGTGCGTCTCCGCCTTCGCCGAGACATCGACCATCCGTGCCGTGCCGCTCTCGTCTAAGTGGCTAAACTCCCGTATCTCTGTCATGTCTTGGATTCTACCCTGCGCGGTATACTGAAGGGTGTCGGACGTAACGACACTTTCGCAAGGTCGCGAAAAGGAATCAGGTCAACGATGAACAAGATCTCACTCTATCCGGCGGGACGAACCGCCCTTCTGCGCTGCAATGCACCACTCTCCGGCGGCCCCGATGTCACGCAGCTTGTCACTCAGATCGAGCGTACTGGTGCCCGCGAGGTTCTGCTGGACACCACCAAGGCGAGCTGGGCCGACAGTGATGGCCTCCGCTGGTTGCTCTCGCTCCATCAAATGCTTCAGACCCACGGCCGCTCCCTACGCATTGTCGCGCAAGAGAATGGCCGTATCTGGCGCAATATCACGCTCCTCCAGACCGACCTGCCGCTCTTTGGGAGTGTGCGGGCCGCGCTCCAGTACTAGCTACTGTCCCGGCTTGAGGGGGGGAAGGCCCATTCTCTGGCGGGTCTTGGGGCCACGAATATCGAGGTGAAGGTCGTCTTTCTTCTCAGGGAAGGCGATCTTGCGGTAGTTCTCGATCAGCAGCGGACCGTAGCACATGGTCAGCATCGCACCGGCGGCCATGAAGGGGACAAAGGGAATCCCATACTTCATGCTACGTCCCCGGCGGAACGCCAGATACCCTCCGACCGTGGCTCCAAGGAAGGTCGCAAAGACAAGGGAGAGGACGGCGAGCCCTGGCCCCAGGATCGCCCCTAGGCCGAGCGCGAGCTTGACATCGCCAAGACCCATCGCGCCGTGCTGCCCGGTCTCGGCTTCACGGGCGAACTGGTCGGCCTCCGCTGCCGCCGCCGCGACCTCCTCACTCGCCGATGCCGGGAGCCCGAGGTCGTCAGAGCGGCCAAAGCGGGCGATTGTCTGGAGCGGGGTCTCATCGGCGCGACGGGTCATGAAGAAGAAGGCTGTCAGGGGAATCAGCAGAAAGACCGGCGAGAGGGTGGGGATGAGCGGTGCCATGGACAGAAACGAGAGGGCGCAGAGAAAGAGGGGGGAGAACGCCAGGCGTGGCGGAGCGCTCTCCGAGCCGTCCTCGCCCTCGCCGCCGGTATCGACCAGTGCCATGCCGCTCTCCGTCTCGGGGGCCTCGTCCACAAAGAAGCGCCGTGCGGTCTGGAGGAAGCTCTCGCCAGGCACACGGGCGTAGAGCACAAAGCCAAGAAACGAGACCAGGAAGAGCAGGCCACCGTAGAGCGCGGCACCTGCCACGGAGATCGGGAGCCAGCCAAAGTAGAGATAGGTCTCGGCAAAGTGGGGCCACTCACCCAGCAGGACCGCCGCGATGCCACAGGCGATATCCCGGCCAATGCCTAGGATCAAGGCGAGCCGGGTGAGCTCATCTGGGGCAAGGAAGTGGTCCAGGTCGATAAAGACCAGCGCGATCAGCACCGACGAGACCAGCGCGGCGAAGATAAAGTGCCAGGTGGTGAGCTGTTGGTAGGGAAGGACGATGGTGTGGTAGAGCAGAGCCCAGAAACAGCCTGTGAAGAGCTCGACACAGAAGTAGCGCCAGGAGATGGGGGCCTTACAGTCGCTACAGCGTGCTCGCAGAAACAGAAACGAGAGCAGGGGGATATTCTCCCAGAACGTGATGAGGTGGTTGCAGTTGGGGCAGTGGCTTGCGGGCTTGGAGAGGTGCTTGCCGAGCGGGAGCCGGTAGATCACCACATTGAGAAAGGAGCCGACAATGGCTCCGTAGGCGAAGGCAACGTAGTACCAAAACGAGTCCGGCAGCGCGGGCCACTCAATATTCATCACTTTATGTTATCGGTAAAACGCAAAAAAAACGAACCCTCTCGCTGTGCGAGAGGGTTCGTTTTTACGTTGCTGTAGCGCTTACTTGTCGCCGTCGCCGTTGTCGCCGGAGAGACCTTGGATCAGTCCGACGAGGGGAAGGAACATTGCGATCACGATGTAGCCGACCGTGAATCCTAGGAAGACGATCAGGATGGGCTCGATGGCCGCGGTCAGCGAGGCGATCGCTGCGTCTACCTCGCCGTCGTAGAAGTCCGCGATCTTGGAGAGCATGGTATCGAGCGAACCCGACTCTTGGCCGATCGAGATCATCTGGACAACCATCGGAGGGAACATCTTGGACTTGCGCAGTGGCTCGGAGATCACGTCTCCTTCACGCACACGGGCACGGGCATCCAGGATGGCATCGGAGAGAATCTCGTTGGAGACGGTTCCGGCAACGGTCTCTAGCGCCTGGAGGATCGGCACACCCGACGTGAGGAGCGTCGAGAGCGTTCGGGAGAAGCGGGCCAGGGCGACCTTATGGTTGAGTTTTCCAAAGACCGGGACTTTGAGCTTGAAGCGGTCGTAGACACGGCGCCCAAACTTGGTACGGGTGAACATCTTGAAGGCGATCACAAAGATCACCACCGAGAGGATCATGATGTACCACTTATCTACCAGGAAGTCCGAGAAGATCTTGAGGGACATCGTCATGGCGGGGAAGTCCTCCGCCTTGAGCCCTAGGTCGATAAACATCTTCAGGAACTGCGGGACGATATAGATCGTCAGGAACATCACGATTCCAAGAGCGACTACCGAGACCAGGATCGGGTAGGTCATCGCCGACTTCACCTTGCGGCGCAGCTCGACGTCTTTCTCAAGGAAGGTGGAGAGGCGCTGGAGGGACTCTTCTAGCACACCACCGACCTCTCCGGCGCGGATAAGACCGACAAAGAGGTTGGAGAAGGTGGAGGGGTACTTTGCCATCGCCTTGGAGAGCATGTTACCGGCCTCAACCTCGGCGCGGAGGTCCGCGATAATGCGGCGGAGCTTGGGCGACTGGGACTGGTCCGAGAGAACGTCCAGACAGCGCACCAGCGACACACCCGCATCGATCATCGTGGAGAACTGGCGGCAGAAGATCGACAGGTCGCTCAGCTTGACCTTCTGGAAGCGGTCCAGGAAGTTGGGCTGGTTCGATGCCTTAGTAGCCTTCTTGGTTGCCTTGGCGGGGGCTACCTTCTGAACCGTGTATCCCTGCTCGGTAAGACGCTGTCGCAGCTCCGCGGGGGTAGCAGCCTCGCTGTTTCCGGTTAGTGTCTTGCCATCTGCGGCCTTAGCCGTGTATGTGAATGCGGGCATAGAGTTTCTTTCTCCTGCAGGTAGATGCCTAATAAACGTCGGTTTGATCCCGACGGTTACGGCTCCGCAAAAATCCTTGGTTTGTATTATAGGTCATCTAGTGCCATCTCGTCAATTTTTCCGCCAAGGGAGCTGAATAGGCGTTCGTTTTCCGTCTTCATCGGCTGGTCCGGCACTGTAGAGCTCGTAGCCGTTCTCCGTTCTTTCGTAGCGGAAGGGCTGACGCGTGAAGGGATCGAGCGCCCACTCGGCGAGCCGGAGCGGCTCTAGTCTATCGGGCAGTTTCTCCCACTCCCACTTGTACTTACGGACCGCGGCATAGCAGTAGAGGAGCTGGCACTGGATTCTGTTCTTCACCAGGTTCTCCACGGCTCGGGGGTAGGCAGGTGTGATGGTATCGAGTAGCGCCGCTTCCAGAGTGCCTGCGGGGAGCTTAGGCTCGGGCGGCAGGATGTGGGGAGCGAGGAGATAGGCCTGGGCGCGTGCCTGGTGCTGCTGTGCGCCTTGGAGAAAGGCACCTAGGACACGCTTTCTCTCGGTAGGGTTGTTCTGGAGCGCCGAGAACTGGCGCTGGAGCTGGTTGAGTGTCGGGTCCTCAGAGTCAGTGAAGAGCTCGCGGAAGATCGCGGGGTCACTTGTCTCCAGGGTGGGAAGGATGCTCTCCACAAAGCGCTGCTCCATGGCGATAGCCTTTGAGGCACTGCCCTGGTCTTGCTCCTGGTGCTCGCGCAGGATAGCCTGGACCCGGTCGCAGTCACGCGGGGTGAGCTGCTCTAGGTGCGTCTTGACACGGGTCAGCAAGACCGAGTCGATCGCGGCTCCGACAAGGCCACCAATCAGCACCTGCGCCTTGGGAGCACTCCCCAGACGCAGGCCCTGTGCAAAGCTCACCAGCGCGGCGGCCGCTCGCCCCTCGGAAAAGAGCACATGCATCTCGGCCGAGAGCAAGCGGGCCAGATCACGCAGGCCGGTGTACTCGGGAAAGGTGGTTGAGGCTGTTAGTTCCCGAACTGGCGACTCTAGTGGCTTGAGGGCGGAGGTCTCGATCAGGGCGCGCGCCTGACGCACCGGCGGATCGGCGAGGGCACGGCGACGGCTAGAGAGGGTGTTTTGCTGCTGCGCATCGGCCCAGAGTGCGCTGGTCTTCAGGAGCTCTCCGGCGCGGACAAGGTCTTCGTAGCCGTTTCTTCCCGTCGGCTTGGGGAAGAGCTGAGAGAGGATACTTTTTTCTTGCACAGAATTCTTAACGCAGATTTCTCAAGAATGGTTGCGGGGTCTGTCAGAAGGTGATAAGATTCCCCTTGCGTTTCTTCGGGGCGTGGCGCAGCTTGGTAGCGCGTCTGAATGGGGTTCAGAAGGTCGCACGTTCGAATCGTGTCGCCCCGATTAGGAAAACCCTCCGCTTCCTCAAGCGGAGGGTTTTTCTTTGTCTTTCTCTAGCTCGGCGAGACGCTTCTCTAGGTCGCGAAGCTTCTTGACCATGTCTGGGAGCCGGTGGGCCGCTGCCTGCTGGCGCATCATCTCCTTGTGGGGCCGCGCCGGGAAGCCGGAGACAAACGAGCCCTCGGGGATATCACCGATCACGCCGCCACGGCCCGCGATCACCGAGCGCGCCCCGATCTTGACGTGCTCGCCCGCGCCAGACTGGCCCGCAAAGACCGAGTAGTCGCCCACTTGGACACCGCCGGCAAGCGCGGTCTGGGCGACGAGCAGGCAGTGGTTGCCTACCTGGCAGTTGTGCGCCACATGGACCATGTTGTCGAGCTTGGTCCCATTGCCGATTCGGGTCGTGCCGGTCTTGGCGCGGTCGATCGTGCAGTTCGCTCCCATCTCCACATCGTCGCCGATCGAGACCGTGCCAATCTGCGGGACCTTGAGGTGCTGGCCACCGACAAGCATGTACCCAAACCCATCGGCACCAATGACGGTCCCCGAGTGGATGATATTGCGCTTGCCCATCTTGGTCCCGTGGAGAATCGTCACATTGGGAAAGATAATGGTATCGTCGCCAATCTCCACATCGTTGCCGATATAGCAGAGCGGGTGGATCGTGACGTTCTTACCCAGCCGGACATTCTCCCCGAGCACGCACTGTGCCCCCAAGGAGACGAGCTCCCCGTACTCAAGATCGCTTCCGATCACGGCGGTGGGATGGATACCACGGGGGGCGTAGTGCTCCGGCGCGAAGAGGTCCAGGAGCTGAGCAAACGCCAAACGAGGGTTCTCGACCCCGATCATGACCTTGGTGTCGCCGTTGCTAATGGCCGACTGGGGGGCCAGAATCGCCGAGGCGAGAGACTTTCGCGCTGTCTCTAGGAAGCGGGGGCTCTCCGCAAAGGTGATATCCCCGGAGCGTGCCTCTTCTATCGAGGCGATCCCACAGATCATGGTCGCGGGGTCGCCAAAAACCTGGCCTTGCACGACCGCTGCTATCTCGGCCACCGTCCGGAGGCGCTGCTCTTTGCCCATCATTACAAACTCACCTTTATCCAGTTGGCAAACTCTCTGGTTCGATCCGGAACGCCGGGAAGGGGGGAGAAGGAGACGATGATCCCCCGACGCTTGGCGATGTCCTCGACTTGAGCGCGTAGCTCGGCCACCAGAGCTTTTTGCTCGTTGTTTTCTCTTTTTGCGGGGCGACTCTCCACTACCTGGGGAGAGGACCCTCTCGGTCTCACAGGGAGGCCCGAGCTAGGGGGTGTGCCCGCGGCACGGCGTGTTGGGAGCTCCTCGGCCAAGAGAACGCGGTTGAGGCTCTCTTCTTGATCGAGGCGCAAGGAGAAGGTCTCGTCGCGGCTACGAAGCCCTTCAAGGCGCTGCTCCACCCGTTGTTTGATCTCACTCTCCCGCTCTTGGGCGCTCTGTAGGCGCTTTTGTTCCGCTTGAAGCTCCGCGCGTTTGATCGTGTCTTCAAGCTCTTGGCACAGTGTCTCTAGGGCATCGCGCGAGGCGGCGTAGAGGACACGGGGGTTGCGTGGTGCGACCCCGTTCTCCCAGGCAACACGTGCGCGCCGAACCCCGGTCAGGGAGTCCACCTGAATCTGGGCACGGAGAGGGATGGCGCGGAGACGCTTGACCTCTTTTGCAACTTTCTCGGGCTCATCCGGGGCGAGGAGGGTATCGTTGGCCGGGCTGGCGAGGGCGCGCGAGATCTGAAACTGGGTCTGGGCCAGCGAGAGATCGTCCTTAAGCCGTGCCACTTCCTCACTCACGGTCCGCATCGCCTCCTTGCGGTCGTCGTCGGCCTGGCTCCGCGCTTGCGGCCGCTCCTGATCCTCAAAGTAGGACTTGCTGATCTCCAAAAAACGGTCCTGTCGCTCGCGGAGGCGTGTGCCAAACTCCTGAATCCCCCGCTGGTTGGCCCGTGTGACCTCTGCACGCCCCTGGAGCCGCCGCCGCTGCGCCTGCTCCCAGCCCGCCGTCTGCGTCAGCACGAGCGGGACAAGCGCGGCAGGACGCACGAGTGTGGTCAGCGGGACGGGCTGCCCTGCGGGGAGTGCGAGGAGGGCTTCTGTCCGAACATGGCTCTGGACAAGAGCCTCCAGGTCCACCGTTGCATGAGTCGGGGCAGGCGTGGAGGAGGGGGTGGGTACAGACTTGCTACACCCACACACCCCTAGAGCAATACAAAGTGCTACACCAGGAACCCGCGTCACAGAGCGACGCCTACTTTTGGAGGAGCTTAACCACGTCCTCAGTGATGTCGGTCGCTGCATAGATCACGACATTGGCATTGAAGACAAGGGCCAGGCTCTTTTCCTGCGCCACTTTCTTCACTGCGTCCTTGACTGCTTTCTCCAGCTGGTTTTCAAAATCGGTGCCCTTCTCCGTGATACGCTTCTCGTACTCGGCCCCGATCTCATTGAGGAGCGGAATTCCCTCGTTTTGCAGGGTGTTGAGCCGCTCCAGCTCTTTCTTCTCATCGTCTTTGAGCTGGGCTTGCTGGCTGAGGCGGGTGATGGTGCCCGCGCTCTGGTCTGCCTTCTTCTGGAGATCCGCGGCGCGCATCTTCTCCGCCGGGGTGGCCTTGTCGCCCTTTTCGTAGATCGCGGCGAGCTCACCCATCTCCTGCTTGGTCAGAAAGATGGCATTGCCCTCTTTGAGCTTGGTAAAGATTCCCAGCATGCTACGCTTGAAGCTATCGAACTGGCCATCCAGGTCTTTTTTTAGCTTGGACTGCTTGGCGCACTCTTGAAAGTCAACAATGCCAAACTGCTGCTGGGCATGCGCGGGGGTGGGGACGAGGGCTGGCAGGCAGACTCCTCCGAGAAGGGCCAGGGCAACCGGCAGGAGGGGCCGAAGGGTTCGAGTGGATCGCATGCGATATTGGAGAGAGGTCATGGTAAAAAGTTTCTCTTTCTTCTTTACTAAAATGCCTGGCCAATGGAGAAGTGGCTCCGACCGGCACCGTCCCCGAAGCCGTAGTCAAGACGGACAGGGCCGACGGGCGTGCGGACACGGATGCCGACACCAAAGCTCGTCCTTGGGTGGAAGCCGGTCTGCTGCTGGAATCCGGCGATATTTTCCTGGTTGACCGTGGAAGCGCCCCATGCATGGCCCACATCGACAAAGAACACGCCCCCAAGCTGGTTGGTCTTGTCCAGCGGGATGCGCACCTCGTTGGAGAAGAGGAACATGTTGTTGCCCCAGAAGCGGTCATCGAAGAAGCCACGGAGGTTGTCGGCGCCGCCCATGAAGAACTGCTCCGAGAAGGCGATATTGCCCGTGGCCGTTCCCACCATGAGGCGTGAGGCAAGCACCCGCTTGCCCTCGCGCAGGTTCTCCTTGGAGCGCTCACCATTGAGGGACGTGTAGCGGCGGGCATCGAGGATGTACTTGACAAACCCACCGTTCTGGCTCCGGTCCTCCAGCAAGAGGCGGGGCTCGCCGGTCTGGCCGAACTTGGGGTTGAGGCTGGGCTTCTGGTAGTTGAAGCGGCTGTGCCCAAACTCGATACTGGGGGAGAGGTAGTAGCCACGGGTCGGGTCTTGGGCGTTGTCGGTGGGGTTGGAGATCACGCCAAAGGTCACTGCGGAGATGCGCCCGTCCTGAACCAGTGAGCCCCGAAGGTTGCGAATGTCGTCGTCGCTGAGGGCATCGTAGTTCTGCTGGAGGTTGTTGGCCTGGATCCCCTCCGCACGAAGCCCGGCGAAGGCGCGGGTGAAGCGGTCCGCGGTCAGAGGACGGGAGAGGTTAAAGCCCGCACCCTTGCGCTCCTCGTAGTACTGGTTGTTCGATGTATCATTGGTCAGGTTCGACGAGAGAATGCGGTTGAAGCGAAACGCGAGGCGGTCGTAGAGGTTGATGCTGGCGCTGGTGTTGTTCTTGTCTACCCAGGGCTCGGTGAAGCCTAGCTCGTAGGAGTTGCGGGAGATGCCGCCCGCCACCGACCACTGCAGATCGAGCCCCTGGCCCTTGCCCCGGAAGTTCTGCTCGTTGAGGCTGACGGTTCCAATCAGGCGCTGGCGTGCCGAGTAGCCCACCGAGACCCCCACCTGGCCCGTGCGCTGCTCCTGCACCGCGAGGGTGACCTTGGTCTTGTCCAGGTCGCTGCCCGGCTCGGCGTTGGTGACCGCATCGACAAAGATATTGAGGCGCATCAGGCGGGAGAGGTCCTCTTGGAGCAGGCTCTCGTTGTAGGGATTGCCCACCTTGGTGCGTAGCTCGCGTGTCACCACGCTGCGGGCGGTCTTGATATTTCCCGTGACCTCAATCGACTCGACCACGGTCTCCAGGATGGGAATCGTGAGGGTGCGGGTCTTGGGGTCGAGCGAGACCTCGTCGATCACCACGAGTGCGCGGTAGCCCTGGCTCTGGTAGAAGCGGGGGATCTTGAGGACATCGCTGGAGAGGGTCTTCTGGTTGAGCACCTCGCCGGGCTTGGTCGCCATCAGCTTGAGGAGCTCATCGTTCTTGATGACCTTGTTGCCGGTAAAGGTGATGACATCGATCACCGGGTTCTCGGCAAGGTTGAAGATGAGGCGAATGCGCCGGTCGGGCAGCTCCTCGAAGCGCGCGGTGACTGTCGCGTAGAGCCCGGTGTCCAAGAGCGCTTTCTTAGCGTCCTCTAGGCCCTTGAAGGCAAAGGGCGAGCCAATCTTAAATACTTTATTGACCGCCAGTGTGGCGACAGTCTCGTTGGTTTTCTGTCGCCCCGTGAACTGAATCTCCGCGATGGGGCGGCTCTCCTGAGCACTTGCCACCACCGCGACACTCAGTGCGGCGACACTACATCCTAGCTTGAACCACATGATCTAAAAAACTCCTAACCTTGTCCCTGACGGCCAAGCCACCCCCGGTAGTAGGGCTCCAGCCGCTGGCGTACTTTATTGCGGGCCCGGTGCAGGCGGGTTTTTACCGCGGGCACCGACAGGCCCAAAATGGCTGCGATCTCATCGTAGGGAAGGTCCTCCCAGAGGTCCAGGATCAGCACTTCCCGATACTCCATGGGCAGGGCATCGACCGCCTCACGGATTTTTTGTCCAAACTCCGTCTCCAGCAAGAGCTTCTCTGGTGCATTGCGCCAGTCGGCGACCTCGTGGGTGAGCTCTCCGGAGTCGCTCTCTAGGTTGTCATCGAGCGAGTAGCCCTCACGCTCGCGCTGGCGGCCTTTTTGCTTGTACCAGTTCTTGCAGAGGTTACGGGCGATCTGGTAGAGCCAGGTGTAGACTTGCGCATCGCGGCGGAAGCCTCCCCAGGCTTTCCAGGCATTGGTGAAGGTATCTACCAGAAGGTCGTTTGCATCCTCCACGTTCTCGTTACCGATCATGCGTAGGATTAGGTTATAGAGACGGAGCTCGTATTTCTTTTGGATCTGCTCGAAAGTGAGATGACGATCATCTCCTTCTCGGGGTCGGCGCTCCGTACTACTCACAATGACACCAGGGTAGACAGTAAAGGCTGTCAAACGTTTCAGGGTTTTGCAACAAGTGGTGCATTAGTAGCGTAGAGTGCCTCGAATAAAGAGCTGGCTATCGCGCTGCTCGTTGGTCGAGGCGCCCAGCTGAAGACGGCTCCCACGGCGGAGCTGGCCGATCTCGTAGTTGAGGCTGTAGAGCTGTGGGAGGAGGGTGGACGAGCCGCTGCGGGTCTGAAACGAGCGGCGCACCTCGATGGTCACCTTGTCCAAGGGCTCGGGGAGGCGGCGGATAAAGAACAGGTTCGCCAGGCCGTCCTGCCCGTAGTCAAGCGAGACATTCTCCAGCCCAAAGAGCTTGCTGAACTGGTCGGTGAGCGGGGTCAGCAGCGAGCTAGTGAGGCCGTTGCTCAGGAGCGATGCCCCATCGCGCAGGGCTTGCTCCGAGAGCTGGGAGAACATCTGCACCGGGAAGAGCAGGGAGTAGATCGCGTACTCGCTCAGGCGCGGATCGGAGGCGGTGAGGCGGATCGGGTTGGCCTGGGACTTGCCCACCTGGAAGAGCGCATCACCGAGCGGAAGAACGCCATTGAAGCTCGCGGTGATCGTCACCCGCTTGCCCGCCAGATCGTCGGGGATCTGGTTGCTGAGCCGCCCGGGATCGAAGGTCGTGGGGGTGGACTGCGACGACTTCACCGCCGATGAGCTCACGAGAATCTTGCCGGATGCGGTCACATCCTGTGCCTTCAGATCGAACTGGAGCCGGTCTTGGCGTGCCTCGTAGCGCTTGGCGTAGGTCAGGCGCAGCTCCCCGCCACGCTGGACGGTAAAGGTCGCCAGGGGGTACTTGAAGTAGCCGCCTGTCGGGCTCAGGACTCCCTCGATCTTGGGGGAGGCCAGGTCCCCGGAGATCGTCACGTTACCCAGTCCCTGGAACTCAAAGATCGAGGTCTTGGTGAGGCGGGCTTGGTTGATGGTCTCCAGGTTCAGGGCAAAGCGGGGGTTGAAGTCGCGGGCGACATTTTCGGTGCTCTCAGGGAGCTGGCGCTTGGGAAGCCGGAAGCTCACGTCGGTGAGCCCGAGGTTGCCGCCTGTCGCGGTGGCCAGAGTCGGGGTGAGCAGGGGGCCGCGAACCAGGAAGCGCCCGTTGAGCTGCCCCTTGAAGGCCTCCTCTAAGCCCCCACCCAGCGAGCGCACCAGGGTCTCGTTCATCAGGAGGGCGGAGGCATTCTCGGTGTCGAGCTGGAGGTTCTCAAAGCTGGCCTTCAGGTCGAACTCGCCGCGGAGCTTGGGGGCCGGTGCGCGCTCTTCTTGGTCGGTCTCTTTCCGAGCAAAGAGGCGGGTGAAGTCTTCTAGGTTCTCAATCCGAATGACCGAGCTGGGGTCCAGGGAGAGCTTGCCCGCACTGGGAAGCGAGTCTAGGGCGGGCGGTGTGGGGAGTGGCTTGCCCTTCTCAGACTTTGTGGGGGGGAGCTGGGCGAGCTGGAGCTCTGCCTTGGGGAAGCGAATCTCGTTCCCCGCAAACTCCATGGCGAGCGCGAGGTGCTGGATCGGGTTGATCACATCGCGTGCCCCCCGCTGGATCGGGTTGGGGAAGCGTACCGTGCCATCGTCGAGCCGTAGCTTCCCGGTGAGCTGCGGCTCGTTGAGGCTCCCGGCAAGCTGGATATTCCCTCGCAGGACCCCGCCCAGCTTGATGCCCGCGGTCTGGAAGTACTGGGTCAGGGTCGCCAGAGTCAGCCCCTGGGCATCGTCGATTGCCGCGTGCGCCTGGATCGGCTGGTCCGCCGCGACACGGGACTTCTGGTTGTCGTAGGGGAGAGCGCCATCGAAGGTGACAACCTCCTTAGCATGGGTCAAGCGCCCATCCGTGACCGTCAGCTGCCAGTCTTGGGCGTTCTTTCCCGTGAGCTCGACTTGAAAACGGAGCAGGTCGATCAGCAGAGGCGGGATATTGACAGCCCCTGCCTGCCCGACCGTCTCCCCGATCAAGAGATTGTCCGCATAGAACGATGCCGTGACATGGGGAGTCTCGGCCGTGCCATCCGCGGCGAGCGTGACGGCCGCCTTCCCCTGGATGGGGGCGAGGCTCCGGGGGGAGAGGACACGCACGAGGTTGAGAGGGATGGCGTTGGTATCCAGGGTAAGGTGGTACTCTAGCTTCTCGTCCTTGGTTTGTGGGAGCCTCAGCCAGCTCTTGCTCGTGCTTGTCTCGCCCGTCTTGGGGTCTTTCGTGGCATGGGCGAGCAGGCGGACGATAGTCGGGTCCTCGCTCTGGGGGTCTTGGAGAGTGAGCTCGGCGCTATCGAGGGAGAGGCGCTCGTTGTTGAGGGTTGCGCGGGCATTGAGCTGTCCCTTGACCACCACCGGCTCTTTTTCGGTCCCTGCCTGGAACACCAGGTCGCCACTGCTCAAGCGCAGGTTGGCACTGAGGTCCGTGGGAGAGCCGGTCGCAAACGAGGCCCCGAGCGTCCCCGTGAGAGCCGCAGTCCCGTCGATCTGACTGGGAACTTTGTAGAGGCTCTGGATAAAGTCTTGCCCCTCCGGGGTATCGTCGAGGTGGGCCGAGCGCAGGTCATCGAGAACCTGCTGGAGCCGCGCCTCGGTCACCGCCAGGCGGCCCGTCACCCGCTGGGTCGCGAGGTCGTAGTGCACGCCGAGGAGCTCGAACTTCACCCGGCTCTTGCCTAGGCGCAGGCTTACCTCGGGGAGCGTGACGATACCCTCCACGGGACCGGGGCCTCCCAGGATAGGAGCGAGCTCCAGGGCTCCGATCTTCAGCTCCGTGACCGGAATCCCCACAAGCTGCAAGGGGCGTTTCTCGGCGAGCTGGGCGGTGATCACGGGCCGCTCACTGGTTCCGGCAAGGGTCAGAGTCGCCGAGACCGCCCCGGTGATCCCTACTTGCTTCTCCTCCAGACCGCCCAGCGATGAGAGCGCTTCCAGGTCGATACTCTGGGCCACCACGCTTCCGGTGAGCTCTCCGGTCTTGGCGAGCGAGATCTCGCCGGAGACCGCGCCCGTGGCGGTGTTGAGCTGGATATCGTGGACCCGGACTTGGTTCTCGTCGCGGGAGAACGCCAGGGTTCCGCCTTCGAGTGGGAACCGGGTTAGTAGAAACCGCCCTAGGGTTGCTTTCCCAAGGATCACGGGCTCTTTTGCATCCCCGGTGATGGTCGCTTGGGCACTACGGACCAACCCACTGATCGGGGGCTTGGGGACACCGGTCCACTCCATGCCGGTTAAGAGGCTCTCGTAGGTCGGGTGGTGCTGAAGCCCAAGCGGCGCAAAGTTCCCTGGCTCGTCGGAGATCTGCTGGAGAATCTCATCGACCTCGATGTTCTCCGCGCGGGCAACGAGGTTGAGCTGGGACGCCTCTTTGGAGCCCGTGATGGTGCCATAGACCTCGGCCACTGCGGGGGAGTGGGAGACACGGAGCGGCTGCATGGGGTCGAGCTCTAGGCGAACCTGTCCCGTGGCGAGGAGCCGCAGTGTGGTGCGCTCGATAAAGGCCGACTCGGCGACCAGAAGATGGCTGTCAAAGCGAAAGCTCGGCTGGAGGACGGTTACATCCCGCAGGAGCAGCGAAGGGGCCGCCTCGGTCCCGGTGAGCTGCAGGGAGGCGGAGACCGTCCCGCCCACTCCGGGCAGGCCAAAGGAACGGGTGAGCTTCCCGAGATCCGCCGCGACCAGCTGGCCTTCCAGCGCCATGGCCCCCCCGAGCTCGCCACTTCCTGTCACGCGTAGGGCACCGCTCTCTCCCGCTAGGGCACCGTCGAGGAGCTGGTAGCGCTTGCCCTTGAGGGAGAGGCGGGCGCTCGCTTTGGGGAAGCTCAGACCCACAAGGCTCAGATTCGCAACCTGGACAAGCCCGTCTCCGGTGATATTTCCTCGGAGAATCGTCCCGACCACGTCCCCGGAGAGCTGGCCGCGGGGGGGCGTTTTTAACCCCTTCAGGAGGGCGACACTCTCCAGCGGAGCCGCGCGGAGGTGGAGATCGAAGGCACCCTGCTGGCTCTTGAGTGTGTAGCTCCCTTGGCCCACTAGAGTCCCACCACCTGCGAAGTTGGCACGAACCTCGGTTGCCCGCAGCTCCTGGTTGGTGTAGACAAGGCTGGCCGCGGCCGTGACCGGGGGAAAACCCTTCCAGCTCGCTTGGATGCCGGAGACCCGTGCCTGGACCTGTGGGGCCTTTAGGGTACCGGTGATCCGTGCGCCTTCGAGCTGCAGGGTCTCGCCCAGAGCGAGCTTCTGGGGGAGCCCGAGCTTGGGCAGGAGCGCCAGACCGCGCCGCAGGGGCACACGGGGGATACGCACGGTCGCGGCGAGCTGTGGATCGGGGCTGGTCAGGTCACGGAGGTTTCCCTGTAGGGTGAACGGCTCCCCGAGGGCCTTACCCGCCACAACCGCCGCGAGCGTCTCGCCGTCGTAGGTTGCGCTTCCCCCCAGACCGGTGAACGGGACACGGACGGGTTGCTGGAGCTGGGCATCGACCTCGAAGAAGCGGGCCGTGGCATGGACAATGGGACGTGCATTTTTCTCGGGGGGGAGCACGAGGCTTGCCTGAACCTTGGCTCGTCCCCGTGTGAGAGCGGCTTGTGGCGGAAGTTTAACCGCGTAGCTAACCCAGTAGGGAAGCTCGACACTCTCGGCGGAGGCGCGCAGGGAGACGAGGGGCTGGTCTGCACGCGGGCTATCGTCGCGTGGGCCGGGCTCTCCCCGTCGTGCCGAGCCCTCGACCAGAAGGGGGCCCGCGAGCCGCGCGGTGGTGCGACCCGCGGGGTAGGCACGCGCCGTAAAACGAATCGTCCGGGTGCCCGTCAGGTCCGCGACTGCATCAACCCGCTGGAGCGCGTTCTCCTCCACCTGGCCGGGGGCGCGGAGGCTGGCGAAGTCGCGGACTCGGACACGGCCTGCATGCACCCCGATCGTTGTCTGAAAGGCCGGCTGCTTGGGATCCGGGGGCGTCTTGGGCTTGGGCAGGAAGTCCTCAAAGCTCAGGTGGCCGTCGGGGCGGCGGTAGACCACGACCTCGGGCGACTCCAAGCGCACCTCCGCGACTCCGTGTTCACTGAGCTTCCCTGCCTGAAGCGCCGCTGGGGAGACGAGGGCGCTCACGCGGGGCACGCGTGCCAGCCAGCTCTGACCTGCCCAGCGCTGCTCGTCGGGGCGGCATCCCAGCTCCAGCCCCTCAACCACGACCGGGAGGGTTTTCCGCGTGAGTGCGTCCTTGAGGGTGGCGATACTGAGGCCGGGAGAGAGCCGCTGGAAGTGCACGGGGCGCTGGAGAACCTCCGAGAGCTCCTGCTCGATCAGGGGCTTGCTCTGCGCCAGCTCTCTGTCGAGGCGCTCTTGGACCTGCTGCCAGGCCCAGAGGGAGAAGACAAGCGGCGGCGCGAGCGCCACGGCAAGGGCTAGCACCCCATTGGTGGCGGCACCCAGGGCTCTCATCGGAGGAGGATCACACCACCGCCAGAGGGAGGCTTAGGCGGCGCGGGCCCGGTGTCGCAGGTCGCGGCGGTGCCATGCCTGTCTCCAGATACTTATGGCGGAAGTCGATGGCATTGTACGACGAGCGCACGAAGGGGCCGGAGGCGACATAGAGAAAGCCCATCTCCTCGGCGAGGGCCTTGTAGTGCTCAAAGCGTGTCGGGTGGACATACTCGACCACGTCCAAGTACCCCTTGCCTGGCTTGAGGTACTGCCCCAGGGTCACGGCATCTACGCCAGCATCTTTCCAGTCCGAGAGCACCTGAAGGACCTCCTCTTCGGTCTCACCCAGCCCGAGCATGATCCCTGACTTGGTGTAGATGGTGGGAGCGGTCTCCTTCACCGTGCGGAGGAAGTCAATCGAGCGCTCGTACTTGGCCTGGGGGCGGACCGTGCGGTAGAGGCGCGGGACGGTCTCGGTGTTGTGGTTGAAGACATCGGGGTGGGCGGCACAGACCGTCTCAATGGCGAAGCGTCGGCCACGAAAATCGGGGGTGAGCACCTCGATACTGGTCTCCGGGAGGGCCTCCCGGAGCGCGGCGATCACCGCAGCAAAGTGCGCCGCGCCGCCGTCGAGCAGCTCGTCCCGGTTCACCGAGGTCACCACGACATGCTTGAGCTGGAGCTCACGGGCCGCATCGGCGAGGCGCTGGGGCTCTTGGGGATCGAGCGGCGCGCCCCGGCCCGTCTTGACCGCGCAGAAGCGGCAGGAGCGGGTGCAGGTATCGCCCATGATCATGAAGGTCGCGGTTCCCTTGGTCCAGCACTCGCCCAGGTTGGGGCAGCGTGCCTCCTCACAGACCGTCACGAGGCGCTGGGAGCGCATGAGGTCCTCGACCTTACCAATATCCCGGGAGCGGGGCACCTTGATGGTGAGCCACTCGGGGATGCGGCGGTGGATCTTGGGCTGGAGAGTGACAAGCTCAGGGTCGGACTCTAGCGTGGGGTTGGCTGTAGTTGGTTCGCTCACAATCTTGAAGTCTACCCTGTGAAGCGGGGGCACCGCAACCGGTGGGAACACTTGGAGGCTGTGGTGCGTAGAACTAGCTGTATGCGACGATCTGCTGTTTGGGTTCTGGCGACCGGACTGGTGGTCTGGCTGGTGGGGTGTGACTCGGTGCCGCTGACGGCATCACTGTGGACCGACGATGAGCGTCGGGAGCAGGCGCGGGCCTACTGGAACGAGGGGCTCGCCGAGCTGAGCGTGAGCGAGGGGAGTAGCGAGCGCGCCGATCAGCTCCTCGTGCAGGCTGCGCACCTTGAAGGTCCGGCCGGCGAGGGAGTGCTGACGATCTCCCGGCGCTTGCTCGATGTCGCGCCGGTCTATGCCACCAAGGTCGCGACCTGGCTCAAGGAGGCTGTCCTGCAACCGCCGCTCTCGGAGAACCCTGTGGCCTTTGGGGTGCTGGCACGGGCCTACGATCTCCTCGGCGATACGCGCTCCCAAGAGGAGAGCCTGGAGCACGCGCAGGAGCTGGTCGCGAGGGCGGTCGATCTGCTGGACAAGGCAGCGCCAACCGACGAGCGTGGGCGGCTGGAGCGGGTGCGGCGGCTGACCCTGGCCGGCGAGTACTGCGATGGGTTTCTCAAAGACGGCACAAAGGCGGTGCGGCTCCTGCGCGGTGCGGTGCGGCTCGGCCCGGCGGATATCGACCTCTTGGAGCTGCAGGATGCCCAGGCCCTCAGTGCGCTGGGAAGTGCCCTGGCTCGGAATAAAGAGCTCGCCCAGGACCGGGGTGAGGCGACCCGCCTGACGCGCATCGCCGCCCAGCACGACTCCGAAAATCCGGAGCTCCTTGAGGCCTATGGCACCGCTCTCTTTCTCCAGGGCGATCTTGCGGGAGCGCGCCGGGTGCTGGGCGAGGTGGTCGCTCTTGCACCGGACCGTGCGGAGGCGCGCTGCATGCTCGGTCGGGTCCTCTCTCGGCTGAAGCTCTACCGCTTGGCAGCCGTGGAGCTGG
This sequence comes from Armatimonas rosea, assembly GCF_014202505.1. Lineage (NCBI taxonomy): Bacteria > Bacillati > Armatimonadota > Armatimonadia > Armatimonadales > Armatimonadaceae > Armatimonas > Armatimonas rosea. The sequence continues at coordinate 725,449 of NZ_JACHGW010000003.1, forward strand.
ACCGTGCGCTCGCTCTCCAGCCGCAGAACCCAACCGCGCGGACTGCCCGTGCGGCGCTGCCTAACCCACTGCCCGCGCCAGAAGCGGACCCGGAAGAAGCGTCCTAGCCAGCGGTTTTCCATCGCGGACGATCCCAAGCGGCACATCGGGCTTGTTGTCCCCGTGGAAATCGGAGCCGCCGGTGACGAGGAGCTGGTACTTCTCTGCAAGGCGAAGAAACCGTGCCTCGTCGGCGGGGCTATACGACGAGTAGTAGGCCTCGATCCCGTCGAGACCGAGGGCGGCAAGCGCACGGACGCGGCTCTCGTGGGTCTCGTGGGCCGCGAGTTTTAAGAGGCCAGGGTGCGCGAGAAAGCACAGCCCGCCTGCTTCGTGTACCAGCGCAATCGCCTCCGCAGGGCTGAGGGTCGCCTTCTCCACATAGGCCGCGGCATCGTCGGCGAGGTACCGCGTAAAGGCCTCCCGCAGGTCAGTGACCACCCCTTTGGCTAGGAGCACGGCGGCGATATGTGGTCGCCCAATGTTCGCTCCACGCGGTGCCAGCGCAATCACTTCCTCCAGCGTGATCGCAACTCCCAGGGCATTGAGCCGTGCGATAATCTTGAGGTTGCGCTGGCGGCGGTTCTCCGAGAGGGTCGCGAGGGTTGTCACAAGGGGGGCATGGTGCGGGTCGATCCCCAGCCCAAGCAGGTGGCACTTGCCCGGTGCGCCCTCGGCGGAGAGCTCGACTCCGGCGAGAAACTGCATCCCATAGCCAAGCGCCGCTGCCTGCGCCTCGGCCACTCCCGCGGTGGTGTCGTGGTCGGTGACCGCGAGGAGGCCAAGCCCGCACTGGTGCGCGGCGGTGACTAGCTCGGTGGGGGTGAGGGTGCCATCGGAGGCGGTGGTGTGGGTATGGAGATCAGCGGTCATAGCGTTTGGGACTCAAAAAGCAAAGGGGTGGCGCATCGGCTGCGGCCACCCCTTTGCCTGGATGCGATTGCACCCTGCAATAAAATAAATTATGCCTGGAATAGGTCTTTGAGGCGGCCTTTGCGGGCCTCCATCCGAAGCTTACGAAGGGCCTGTGCCTCGATCTGGCGCACACGCTCCCGGCTGATACAGAGCTCTTCCCCGATCTGTGAGAGCACACAGCCCTCATCGCCATCGAAGCCAAACCGCCGGCGCATGACGATCCGCTCGCGCTCGTCGAGGTCGTTGAGGATCTCTTCGAGGGTGGTGCGAATCTCGCTGCTCAGGAGGTAGTCCTGGGGATCGAGGGCGTTCTTGTCGGTGAGGAGCGCACCCAGCGGGGTGTTCTCTTCATCCCCGACCGGCAGGTCCAAGGAGATCGGGTCCTGGGTGGTGTTCATCAGGGCGAGGACCTTGCGAACCGGCATTCCCGCGCGGTCGGCGAGGAGCTCGGTGCTGGGGTCTTGGCCGATCTCACGGCGGAGCTCGGCGCGGACTCGCTCTAGCTTGCGGAGCGACTCGGAGATATGGGCGGGGATGCGGATGGACTTGCTCTTGTTGTCCACGGCGCGCCCAATCGCCTGCCGAATCCACTGGGTGGCGTAGGTGGAGAAGCGGAACCCACGGGCCGGGTCGAAGCGCTCGGCCGCGGTCATGAGCCCGATAGCTCCCTCTTGTACCAGGTCCTCGAAGGGAATCCCCGACGACCGGTAGGCCTTTGCTATGGAGACCACGAGGCGCATGTTGGCCTCGACGAGGGTGGAGCGGGCACGAGAACCCTCCAGGCCTCCTTTGCCAATCTTATTGGCAAGACGAATCTCTTCCTCGTGGGTAAGTAGTCCCGCGCGTGTCAAGCGGGTAACATAGGAATGACCGTCGTCATGAAAGCCAAGCACTTCGGGTGCTTTCAGACGCCCGATCACGCTGCGCGTCCGACTCTGTGGCATAATTGCCATCGCCTGTTTGTCCTCCCTCACTAGTTCCATCGGATGTAAGGAAACCCCTGGCCAGTCACAGCCAGGAAGAGATTCGGCACGTGCCAAAAGGATTCCTTCTTTGACCTTGCCGAGTTCCCATTTTTTTTGTAAGACAGGAAGTGAAATGACGGTCTCCTCGGATACTCTGCGCGATGGATTTCTGGAACACCTGCGCCGTGTTCGCCGCGCCTCGCCCCACACTCTCCGTGCCTATGCCGAAGACCTACGCCAGTTCTGTGCCTGGATGGAGGAGAGCGAGGGCAAGACCCTGGAAACGCTCACCGCCGCTGAGGTGCGTACCTTTATCGCGGCCCTGACCACCGAGCGAAAACTAGCAAGAACGACAGTGGCACGCAAGGCCGCCTCGCTCCGCGCGTTCTTTCGCTATCTCCAGCGCCAGGAGGTTGTCGCGAGCTCCCCGGCACAAGAGCTCCAGACCCCCAAGCGCGGTCGCTCACTGCCCAAGGCGCTCTCCGAGGAGGCGGTCGCCGCGCTCCTGGCCTTCCCCGACCCCAGCAAGCCCGATGGCCTCCGCGATCGGGCGATCCTGGAGACACTCTACGCCTCCGGGCTACGCGCCAGTGAGCTGGTGGGGCTGGATATCGCCGATCTCGCGCTGGAGGCCAGTGGCGAGGGCGAGGCACGGGTGCGCCAGGGCAAGGGAGGGAAAGAGCGGATCGGTCTGCTGGGACGGCCCGCGGTGCTGGCGCTGGAGCGCTACCTCAGCGATGCCCGCCCGGCTCTGGCGCAAGGCAAGCCCACCCCGGCTCTCTTTCTCAACCGCTTCGGCGACCGGCTCTCGGATCGGGCGGTGCGGCGGCTCTTTGACCGGGCCTGCACCCAGGTCTCGGTGAGCCATAAAGTGACCCCACACACGCTCCGGCATAGCTTTGCGACCCACTTGCTGGATCATGGTGCCGATCTCCGCGTGGTCCAGGAGCTCCTTGGCCACGCCGATCTCTCGACCACCCAGGTCTACACCCACGTGAGCACCACCCGCCTGAAGGAGGCCTATGAGCAAGCCCACCCCCTCGCCCGCAAGCCCCAAGACTGAGTGGCGCACCTGGGCCCTGGAGGCTCGTCGCTCTCTGGACCGCGCCTCTCTCTCGGCCCAGCTCCACAGGGCACTCTTGCCCGCTCTCGTGGACGCCCAGCACGTGCTGCTCTACGCCGCCACGGCGGAAGAGATCGATCTCTTGTCGCTTGTCGCCGCCCTGCCTGAGACACAGTTCTACCTGCCCCGCTGCGCCCCCCAGCGGCGACTGGCAGTCCATGCCTACCCATGCCCCTTGGTGACTAGCCGCTTCGGCATCCGCGAGCCCGCTGCCGACCAGCCGGAGGCCGATCCTTTCACCCTTGATCTGGTTCTTGTCCCCGCGCTTGTGCTCGACCAGCGCGGCTACCGCTTAGGCTATGGCGGGGGCTACTACGACCGCTTCTTGCCCCGCCTGCGCCCCGATTGCCGCACTCTGGGAATCGCCCCTTTTATTGTCGCCGAGCTCCCCACCGACCCGTGGGATGTCCCGGTGGGATTGTTGTCGGGCGGCGGATAAATTCGGGCGGCATTTCGGGTTCGGGCGGCTAAAGCAGCCCGCTGGTGCGGCAAGACCCATAAATGGGCCTCCAAAACTAATATGACCCCCTTCGCCCCTCGGAACGCGGCGGGTACCCTCTGGGTGTGGCGAAGGGGGTCGGCGGTGGTGCCGCCGGGGGGATGTACCGCCGGGGGGATGTCCGGGGGATGTCCTACCCTATTCCTCGTCTTCAACGGGCCCGCGCTGCTTGAGATACGGCTCCCAGAGGTTCATTTTTACGAATAGCTCATAGGAGGCATCGGGGCGCAGAGCAAAGAAGCCGGTCATGATGTGGTCTTTGAGCTTGGGCGTCAGGGCTTCGTCGAACTCCGGCGACGCCAGCACGAGGGGGGCATCGGGGTCTGCGGGGAGCTGGGTCCAGTACCCGATATTCTCGAAGCGGCGGAGGTACCAGGGAAGCGGCCAGTAGTAGCCGTCCTTGGAGAGTACCTTGATGACCAGCTTCTCATGGTCGGGGTGCACCTTGGCGAGGTCCTCGATACGGGTCTTGAGCTTGACGACATCGGGGACAGTGGGGGAGAAGACATAGGGATTTTTATTGCTGGCGAAGTGCACAAAGCTGGTCTGGTAGGAGAGCCAGCCAAGGTGAGCGCTTGCAAGCAAGATCAGCCCTGTGATGAGGGCCTTGGCAGGGAGCTTGGCGGCTCGCTCAATTAGGCCCGCCACACCGACCCCTGCGAGGAGCGTGAGCGGCATCAGGAAGTTCAGGGCACACCACGGGGTCTTGTAGGGAATCAGCGAGTAGCCGACCGTGAGAAAGAGCGTGAAGAGGGCGAGGAAGCGCACAAACGGGCGCTCGGCGGTGGTCGGGGGCTTGAGCGCTCCGAAAATGCCTAGAAGGAGAATGAGGCTCTCGCTCCAGAGGGGGACGCCCTCGCGGCGGTGCCAGAAGAAGCGCTCCAGATAGTCAAACCAGGGGTTCTTATGAAGCTCCTCGCCGGCTGCGCGGTGGAGCCAGGGCGTGTAGGCTTGAAAGTACTGCAAGGGGTTGGGACGCGCCTCGGTAGGGAGAGGCCGATAACAACCGTACAGAGCCACACAAGCCACCGTGATCGCCACTCCCAGCGCGAGCCAGAAAGACCTACCCAGCGTAGGCCGTTTGCGGCTCACGAGTAGCCAGGCGACCCCGGCGGCGAAAAATGTCAGCACGGCGGTCTCTTTCGTGGCCACCATCAGCCCCGCGGCGATCCCGGCGGCAATGGGTTTCTTGAGCGTGACCGATGCCAGAAAGACCAGGGTGAAGACAACCAGAAATACCTCTTGGATGAAGTAGCGGCTGTAGAAAACCAGGGCGGGTGAGAGCGCGGCAAAGAGCCCCGCCCAGAGCACGGCCGAGGTGCCGAGCGGCTTTCTCAAGAGGAGGAAGAGGGGGACCAGCGCCGCTCCGACAAGGGCGATCACCAGCCTTAGGTCGGCTTCCTGCAGCGCGACAAAGGTCTTGTGGCCGCTCGCCGCGACCGTGGGGAGGGCGGCGTAGTAGATGGTCGGGCCGTGGAACTCGTTGGGGTCGTAGCGGTAGCGACCGTGCTCCCAGAGCTCACGGAACTTGACCGCGTGCACCGCCTCATCGGCGTGAAAGGGGCGGTTCCCAAGCTGGGGCAGGCGCAAGAGCAGCGCCAGCCCCAGGAGAAAGAGTGCGAGACCGGCTGAGGCGAAGCGTCTCACTTACTGGGCAGGCCGTAGACCTCGACCTCGGTATAGCGGTTGAGCGGGTCGGTGTAGGTGCTACCACGGCTGTAGAGACGAACATAGCGCGCCTTTACTTTATTCGCCGCGATCAGGCGGCCCTCGCTCGTCTCGAAGTACTCGCGGTCCTTGCCGATACCAAGACCGGCGCTATTGTCCGCGTCGTTGTTGTAGAGTGTCGTCACCCCCTCCACGAACTTGGGATCGTTGGAGACCTGCACGATCACATCGCGGAAGACCACCGGCTGCTCGTGGAAGTGCCATACCAGAACATAGGAGAGCTCAGAGGCTGCCTCCAGGTCGATCTGGACCCACTGGAGCTTGGGGTACATCTCGACCGCACTGCCCTGCTTGGCGTCCTTGACACCATCGGTGATGAGATCGAGCGAGCCTTCGTAGGGTGCCTTGCTGGCGGTGACTTTCTTGTGGAGCGCGAGGTTGACCGTTCCCTTGGGCACCTGGGGAATGGGGCGCGGTCGGCCTAGTGGCTTCTCGACATTGGCGCCTGCGGGTGCATCGGAGGGGGTTCCGATAAAGTTGGGCTTTGGCAGGACGGCGGGGAGCGGGATGGTGTCCTGCGCGAGCGCGGCTCCGGCGAGCGCCAGGGTCGTGACAAGGGTAAAGAGGTGTGATTTTTTCATAGGGTTATGCTTTCGGAAGAGTCCAGCCCTTGCGGTACTCGCGCTGGTAGCTGAGGTTGTTCATCGCCTTCTTATCGTTGGTGACAATCTCCTTGGCGGCGTCCCAGTGGAGGACATTCTGCGCTTGGTAGGCAAGGTTGGCAAGATGGCAGACCGTGGTTGTCTTGAACATGGAGGCGATATTGGAGCGCATCACCGCCTTGGTCTTTGTGCCGGCGACGAGCTGCCCGACATGGGCGGGGAGGCCATTGAGGCGCTCGCCCGTGTCGATGGCGGCGGGCTTCTCCACAGGGTTGCCGGCGGCATCGAAGATCGACCAGCCACTCCGGTCCACGAGAACACTGCCATTGCTCCCAATGAAGAGCGCGCCATGGTCGCGACCAGTGGTTGCGCTTCCGGCAAGTGCGTTGGGGCCGGTCTTGGTATTGCCGACATGCACCTCCCACTGGAGCATCCACCCCGGAAACTCAATCAAGGCGATCTGGGTATCGGGCGTCGTGCGGTCGTCGTCGGTGCCGGTGAAGAACTTTCCTCCAAGGCTCATGACCTTGGTCGGCATCACAAAGTCGTCGGTCTTGTTCATGCCAAGCAGGATGGTGTCCATCATGTGAACCCCCCAGTCGCCCGTCATGCCCCCCGCGAAGTTGAAGTACCAGCGGAACTTGTAGTGGCAGCGGTTCTCCTGGTAGGGGACAAAGGCGGCCGGCCCCACCCACATGTCGTAGTCGAGGTCGGCGGGCACGGGCTTGGTGGCCTCCTTGCCCATCACGGCGGCGTTGGGGTCTTGCACCTTCCAGGCGCGGCAGAGATTGATCTTGCCCAGCTTGCCGGAGCGGACATAGGCCACGGCATCGATAAACTGCTGGAGCGAGCGCTGCCAGGTGCCAACCTGTACCACACTGTTGTGCTTAGCGGCATGGTTGACCATCTGACGCCCCTCCAGGATATTGTGGGAGATCGGCTTCTCGGTGAAGAGCGCCTTGCCCGCCTGGCAGGCATGGATCGCCACCAGAGCGTGCCAGTGGTCGGGGGTGGCGTTGATGACCAGGTCGATATCCTTGCGCTCTAGGACCTTGCGGTAGTCCTTTATCTGTGCCGCTGTCTGGTCGAGCTTGTCGTCCACCGTGATCGCGGCCTTGCCCATGCGCTTGGCATCGGGGTCGCAGACAGCAACGACATTGATATCCTTGCGGCCCATGAAGGTGTTGAGGTTGCTCATGCCTTGGCCGCCACAGCCGATCAGGGCGATATTGAGCTTGTCCTGAACGGAGACGCGTCCCGGCACCAGCGCCTCTTCGCCAAAATCGACCCCGTAGTCGTGGGCCGCACGGCCGTTCTGCGCCCCGTAGACCGGCTGGAGGTCCAGTGCTCCCAGCATTCCCAACCCAAGCGCCGCCTGGCCCGCTCCGGAGAGTAGGCCACGACGCGTCATCTTTTCCTTATTCATATCAAGCCCTTCAGACGAAGTGATGGTCTTAAAGTTCGCAAGACATTGCGTTTTTCCCTCCCTCCGCAAAGGAAACTCTGACCTATTCAAATTCCAACCAGATGCCAAAAATAGGATTTAGGAAAATCTAATCTAATGTCCGAGCGCCGCTTCCGTCCCTTTCGAGCACTGGAAAGTCTTCCTGTGCGCGCTCGCTTGCCTATCTTCCTCCTCGTGCTCAGTGTTCTGATTCTCGCTCTGGCTGTGGCCTGGACCCGCGAGACCCAGCACCAGCTTACCCACCTGAATGCCCAGGAGCGAACCACCAAGAAAGAGCTGATGGAGCAGATCATCCAGCTCAAGTCGCAGCAGCTCGCGGGGCTGACCTACGACTACGGCTACTGGGATGACCTGCGGACGTTCTTGGACACGGGCGATAAGACCTGGGCGAAGAACAACCTGATCTCCGTGCTAAAGGGGCAGAACACCGACGGGCTCTGGATCTACCGACGGGACCAGCGCTGCGTGCTGACGAGCTTTCGTCGCCCGGAGAACACGCTGAAGATCCACGAGGTGGATGTCTTTAGCCTGCGTCCCGCCGCGAAGGCACACCGCTGGTATCAGGTGGAGGGAAGCACGGTCTGGGAGCTCTACGGGACGACCATCCACCGGGGTGAGGACGCCGAGCACAAGGGAGCTTACTTTGGCTATATCGTCATTGGGCGCCTTCTTGATCGTAGCTACCTCTCGTCCCTGGAGACGCTATCCCAGTGCCGGCTCTCGCTGCTGATGGGGGCTCAGACCGAGCTGCTCCCTACGTCCCAACACTTTGACACGAGCCTAAAGGATAATAACAATGTCCCGGTGGCGACCCTTCGTGCCCGAATGCTGGACTCCCTAGGGCCGGTGATCGAGGACTCCGTTGTCCAGGCCGAAGCCTACTTTGTGGGCATCGCGATCTTGGTGGCGGTGCTGGTGGGAGTGGCGCTGATCCGCTGGATCGGGAGACCGATTGGACTCCTGGCCGATGCCCTCAAGAGGCGAGATGCCGCGACACTGGGGCCGCTCCTGCACCAGAAAAATGAGTTTGGGGACCTCGCCCGGCTCGTGCTGGACTTCTTCGTACAGGAGCAAGTGCTCGTGCAGGCACGCAATGAGCTGGAGGAGCGGGTGGCCGAGCGCACCGAGGCGCTGGCCCACCAAGCCTACCACGATGCCTTGACAGGCCTCCCCAACCGGACTCTTTTCCGCGAGCGGCTCGACAGCGCCCTCGCCCTTGCCCAGCAGTCTGACCGCGGCTTGGCAGTGGTGTTCATGGACATGGATAACTTCAAGGTGATCAATGACAGCCTTGGCCACGAAGTCGGCGATCTCGTGCTGCGCCTGGCGGCGGAGCGCATGCTCCTTGCTCTACGAGCTAACGACCTGGTGGCACGGCTCAGTGGGGATGAGTTCGCGCTCCTGCTTCCCGGCGTACGAGAGCCCGAGCAGGTCCAGCTGGTCACTACCCGGCTCCAGGAGGCGTTTCAGGCACCCCTGCCGCTGCAAAATAAGCGTCTCGTGGTGACACTGAGTATGGGCTCCGCCCTCTTTACGGGGCAAGAGAGTGCCACGGATCTGATCCGAAACGCGGACACGGCGATGTATGTCGCGAAGTCCCAGGGCAAGGGGGGGATGGCCCTCTTCGACTCCCAGATGAAACAGCAGGCGGACCGTCGGCTTGAGCTTGAGATCGAGCTCCGGCATGCCCTCGCCGACGATCCTGCGCAGCTGACGATCGCCTTCCAGCCGATCTTCTCGCTGACAGAGGGCAGGATTCAGGGGGTGGAGGCACTGGCCCGCTGGAACCACCCGACGCTCGGTGCGATCTCCCCGGCGCAGTTTATCCCCGTGGCGGAGGAGGCGGGACTCATCGGCGCGGTTGGAGCCTTCGTTCTCGAAGAGGCGGGCCGCCAGGTGGTCGCCTGGAGCAGGCAGCTGGGTCGGCCCCTCCAGCTGAGTATCAACCTCTCCGTCCGCCAGCTACAAGAGGAAGACATTGTCGAGCGGATCCAGGCGACCCTCCAGAGACTGGGGATTGTCGCAGGACAGCTGGAGCTTGAGGTGACCGAGAGTGTGATGATGCAGCACCCAGAGCTGGTCGTCGACCGGCTCTCTCGGCTTCGCAAGAGCGGGATTCGGATCGCAGCCGATGACTTCGGGACGGGCTACTCGTCGATGGCGGTGCTTGCCCAGCTCCCGCTCGATGTTATCAAGGTGGATAGGAGCTTTGTGAGTGGCCTCGAAGAGCACTCCGAGGCAACCGCGATTATCCAGGCGATCCTGGAGCTGGCCCATGCCTTGAACCTTACCACGACGGCGGAAGGAATCGAGACGCAGCTCCAGTGGGACTCTTTGCAAGAGCTGGGGTGCACCAACGGTCAGGGCTACTTCTTCTGTCGCCCCTTAAGCGCGGAGGCGATCGGGTCTTTCTTGCTTGAGAAAGAAGCCGCGCTCCCTCCCCAACTCAAGGCCGCATGAGCCCCTCGCGCCAGGCATAGACCGCCGCTTGGGTACGATCCGTGACATGGAGCTTGGCCAGGATATTGCTCACGTGGCTCTTGACGGTCTTCTCGGAGAGAAAGAGGCGCTCGGCGATCTCGGTGTTGGAGAGGCCATCGGCGATTAGGCGGATCACCTCCAGCTCCCGTGTGGTCAAGGGGGACTCGGGGGGGGGCGGCTCGCTGGGCTTGCGCTCCCCACTGACTGCCTTCATCATCTGCGCCGCGATCGCGGGAGAGAGGGTGACCTCGCCAGTAGCTGCCTTGCGAATGGCTGTGGCGATCTCCCCCGCCGCCACATCCTTGAGAAGATACGAGAGTGCCCCCGCGCGGATCGCCGGGACCACGTGCTCGTCCTCGTGGTAGCTGGTGAGCACGATCACCTGGGTTCGTGGGCTGATCGCCTTCACCCGCCGGGTCGCCTCGACACCGCCCATCCCGGGCATGAGCAGGTCCATCAGGACAATATCGGGCGCGAGCTGCTCACAGAGCCGAATCGCCTCCTCGCCGCTCCCCGCCTCTCCCACAACCTTCAGGTCGGGTTGGGTCTCCAGAAAGGCGCGGACTCCCTGCCGCACGATAGCGTGGTCGTCTGTCAGTAGAACCGTGATCTCGTCCATGGGCAGGTTAGAGCAGGCGAATCGCGTCTTCCATCCCTAGGAAGTCGTCCATGCGTGCCGGACGTGCCGCGCTATCGCAGCGCACGACAATGCAGCAGCCTGCGCCGGGGGTACTGAGGAGCTGGAAGCGGCCGCCTGGCAGGGCCTGGGCGCGCTCGCGCATCGTGTGGAGCCCAAAGCCCTCGCCACCGCAGAGCCGGTGCTGGCGGGCATCGAAGCCACGGCCATTGTCTCGGATCAGAAGACGAACCCCCCCGGCATCGTCGCGGCGGAGCGAGACCTCCACGCGGGTTGCCTCGCTGTGCTTGCTGGCATTGGCGAGGGCCTCTTGTGCCACACGGAGGAGCCCGTTGGCAGCCTCGGGAGAGAGAGAGGGGAGCTCATCGCTCTCAAAGGTCGTGGGGATGCTGTTGCGGCGGCTCCAGTCCGAGACATGGCCCTTGAGCAGGATCGCCAGCGGTGCCCCTTGTGCGCTCACGGGGCGCAGCTCTTGGAGGACACTGGTCAGGTCGCGCTGGGCCTGCTGGGCGAGGTCGTTGGCGGCGTCCAGGCGGGTGAGAGCGAGCTCGGGCTGGGCCGGCAGGAGCGCCTTGGCGGCTCCGATCTGCATCGACGCGGCAAAAAGATGCTGCTTGACCGTGTCGTGGAGGTCCCGTGCCAAGCGATTGCGCTCCTCTAGGGTAGCGACATCTTGCCGAAGCGCCATGAGATCGCGCAGCTCTGTGGCCATACGATTGAGCCGCCCCGCGAGCTGGCCCATCTCATCGGTCGCCTCGGGGGCCATGGCGGAGAAGTCCCCCCGCGCCCAGGCATCGGCGGCCTTGCTCATCGCATCGAAGCGCCACGCCAGCCGCCTCGCCGAGAGGTAGCCCGAGATTCCCGCCACCACCCCGGAGGACAGCGCAAGCACGAGGGCGCTGGGGAGGAGGCGCTCCAGAAAGTTCGAGCTGGGGCGGTTTCCAAAGAGGCCGAGGAGGACAAAAAATCCCAGGGTGGCCAGGGCCGTGGTCGCAGCAGCCTTGATATGCGACTCTTTGAGCTGGGTGCGCAGACGGAGCGGGGGCGCTTTCATAGTTGCATTGTACGCCCGTTGTGTCTGTTTCCCCTCGGTCTGGGGACGGATTTTTTAGCGCTCGCCGGCGGCGTGGAGAAAGACCTCTTCGAGTGGGGTGTCGGTGGGGACGATCAGATACTCCAGCTGGTAGCGCTGTGCAAGCTCGGCGAGGCGCTGGCGGATATCGTCCTCCATGCGCAGCCCTAGCCCGCCCTCGCCCATCTCGGAGCGGTCCATGAGGTGGATCAAGACAATACGGGCCTCACCGGTCAAAAGCGCGGGCGCACCCCACTCCCAGTTGCGGTCCCGAAAGTCTGAGAGGAGCAGAAAGAGTGAGCGGCGCGAGGTCCGGCGGACCCGCTTGCGCAGGGCCCAGGCGAAGTTGCGGGTTCCGCCTGCGCGGAGCCCTTCCAGGTAGTGCAGGACCATCCCGATGTCCTCGGGCTGCTGGAGCACGGGGCTGCGGACGCCGCGTGCGGGCGAGAGGGCAGTAACCTCGAAGCGCTGCTCCCGGAGCGCCGTGGCGTAGCCCAGCGCAGCGGTGAAGCGGCGGGCGAAGTCGAACTTGGGGGAGGGCTCTGGCGGGGTGTAGCCCGAGAAGGTCATCGCCACCGAGGCATCGAGGAGCACATGGAGGGTGGTGTTCTCCAGGCGGAGCAGGCGGATCAGCAGGCGCTCTAGCCGGGTCGACTTGCGGGTGGGCTCGCTCCGTCGTGCCAGCCGGAACAGCGACTCGCTCCGCGGTGTCCGGCGCCCTGCGCGGCGCGCCTCGTTCTCACTGCTGGGAAGCGCACTCTCCAGCTTCTGCACAAACTCGGGATCAAGAAGCATTCTGGTTTTCCGTAATCAGCCCTCGGACATGGTTGGCCCACTCCGAGCTGGGGTAGAGCCGCAGGAACTCGGCAAAGATGCCCAGAGCGATCTGTGGCTGTCCGAGCTTCAGTAGGTGCAGTTTACCCAATTTCAGCATTCCTAGCTCGGCATCGGCGGTGTGGGGGAAGTTCTGGCAGAGATCGGCCAGCGCCTGACGCGCCAGCTCGTACTGCTGGGCGTCTTCACAGGCACTGGCGACCCGCTGTAGCAGACGCACGGGGAGCGAGACCTTCAGCAGGTTGCGCTGGGCATCGCTGTAGACCCGCGCCACGGCTGCGGCGTTGCCCTGCTTGGAGAAGAGATCGAGCGCCTCGGTGAAGTAGCGGTGGGCGGCGTCTTGCTCTCCCAGCCGGACATGGACCAGCGCGAGCGTGTGGGCCAGCCCGCCATCGGTGGGGGTGCGCACCAGGAGCTCGCGGTAGTAGCGCAGCGCGGTCGGGAGGTCGCCGTTTGCTAGCGCCTTCTCGGCGTCCTCGATCCCGTACTCCCGTGCGCTCTGCTCCAGAACCTTCAGCGGGAAGGCGAGGGCGAAGCCAAACAAGAAGCCCGAGAGGTGCGCGGTGTAGGCCACTTGGTCGGAGCCGTCGGTGACAAAGGAGCGGATCGCCAGAAAGCACTGGAGCACCATGACGATCCCCACCGCGACACTGGCGGGCACTGCGGGAATCCAGAAGAGCCGCACACGGGTTCGCCAGAATCGCACCGCAAAGAGCCCCAGCACCGAGAAGATCGCCCCCGACGCCCCGATCAGCGGGACACTTGCCGCGGCGGGTGAGAGCAGGTTGCAGAGCAGCGCATGCGCCAGCCCCGAGAGTAGCGCCCCCGCCAGGTAGGCCAGCAGGTAGGGGAGATTGCCTAGTGCCTCCTCGACATGCACCCCGATCACATAGAGCGTGATCATGTTGCCCAGCAGGTGGAAGATATCGGCGTGGAGAAAGGCGTAGCTCACCAGCGGCACGAGCTGTAGGTGGCTGGGGGTGAGTCCCCACTGGCGCACAAACTCCTCGCCGCTACTGAGGCTCCCCAGGAAGATAAGGGTGTTGAGCACCAGCAGCCCCACCGTGACAAACGGAAAGTTCGCCACGCCTCCCTGCCGTCGCCGCATGGGCAAGATGGGAGTCAGTAGCAGGACCAGCAGAGCGATCAGGAGCAACAGAGCCAGTAACAGCATGAGTGTCCCTTAGTATACAGCCAACCCTCTAGCCCGGAAAGGGACACGCCTACTCCCTCACTATGGCCGGAAGGCCTTTGTGTCCGAGGCACGAGGACAGCAAGACGCCCCGGTTCATCGGGGCGAGACGCCCCCCTCCAACGGGGGCGATCCAAATGGGGTGGATTTATTGGGCAGGATTTACCAGGGAAGGCGTCGAACGGATTCCCGATGTTCGCACTTAATTTTTATAACGAGCTCTACGGCGATGCGCTCCGCAAGGGGCGCAAGTCGGCGACTATCCGGCTGGGGGATAAGTCGGGCAAGTACCAGTCCGGTCAGCTTGTCTGGGTGACCCTCGGTCAGCGCTTTGGGCGGCGCTACAAGCTCTTTACGGCCATCCTCGATATGGTCGAGGTCAAGCCCATCCGCGACCTCACACCCCGCGATATCCAGCGGGAGAACCCGGAGTTTCGCACGAAAGAGGAGGTGATTACCCTTCTCTCGCGTGTCTATGATCGTCCGATCTCCGAAGACAGCCTCATCACTATTATTTACTTTTCGCCCGTGGACGAGTACGGGCTGGATGGAATCTAAAACGCTATGCTCTTTCCCGTGATCCCCGCCCTTGTGGCGACCCTCGCACAGCCCGAGGCCCCGAAAGCCAACTGGAAGCTCGCCAGCCGCTTTACCGCCGAGAGCCTCCTGCCCTTCACGCCCAGCACAACCCTCACGCCCGGCTGGATCAACAAGACCGACACGTTCTGGTACACCTGGCGCGACGATTCCGGGCGCAAGTTTTGGAAGGTTGAGCCCAAGGCGAAGAAGAAGACCCCGCTCTTCGACTCCGCCAAGATGGCCGCTCTCCTCTCGGAGCTGACCCAGAAGCCCTACGACTCGACCAACCTGCCCTTCACGACCGTGACATTCGATGAAAAAGACGCCAACCGGATGTTCTTCACGATTGTCGAGGTTCCTACCGCCCCTGTGACACCGCCTGCCGCGCCGAAAACAACGCGCTATGAGTACGACCTGACCAAGGAGACGCTCAAGGTCGCGCCGAAGGAGGGGACAGCAGCAGCGGAGACCGAGGCGCGGGACTTCCGCAACTGGTCGCCAGATAAGAAAGCCTTTGTCTACGCCATGGCGCACAATCTCTACTATGTGGAGGTGGTCGATGGCAAGGAGCAGCCGCCGATCCAGCTGACCAAAGACGGCGAGAAGGACTACAGCTTCGGGAGCCGCGACGGTGGCTTCGGAGGCGGGGTCTTTGGCGGCGGCGGGACCCGGCGGCGCGGGCAGCAGGGCACGGGCGGGGGCACGACTCCGCCGCCTGTGGTCGAGCAGCGCGTGCGCGCGGGGGTGACCTGGTCCAAGGACTCCAAGCGCTTCTTTGTCAGCCGCTTCGACTCGCGCGATGTCAAGGAGCTCTTTCTGGTCAACTCGCTCACCGAGCCGCGACCATCGCTGCTGAGCTACAAGTACGCCATGCCCGGCGAGCCCGGTGTCGGGCACCAGGAGCTCTTTGCCTTCAATCCCGCCAGCAAGACCCTGGAGAAGCTCCCGATCGAGAAGTACAAGGACCAGCAGGTGCGCAATGTCCACTTCCAGGACGCTGTCTCGACTGCTCTGCGCTTTGTCCGCCGCGACCGGCTCCAGCGCCACGCGGAGCTTTGCGAGATCAACCTCGATACCAAGGTCGTCACCCCGATGGTCGCGGAGTCTGTGGAGAATGCGTTTCTGGAGCTACAAGAGGTTAAGTATGTCAAGCCCGGCGGGGACTTTCTCTGGTTCTCCGAGCGCTCCGGCTGGGGGCACTACTATCGCTACAGCAACGACGGCAAGCTCAAGAACGCGGTGACCAGCGGCCCGTTTCGCGCGTCGCAGATCACCGAGGTCGATGACAAGAAAGAGCAGCTCTGGTTTGTGGGCCAGGGCCGCGAGACAGGGGAGAACCCCTACTACCAGCATCTCTACCGAGTCGGGCTAGATGGTAGCGGCTTGGTGCTCGCCGACTCCACCGAGGCCGATCATACGTCGAGCCTCTCGCCGAGCAAGGACTTTGTGGTCGATGTCTACTCCCGTACCGATCTGGCGCCCAAGGCCGTGCTACGCGACCGCGATGGCAAGGTGCTCCTGGATCTGGAAGAGAGCAAGCTCGGCCGGCTACTGGAGCTGGGCTGGCGCTTCCCCGAGCGCTTCACGGTCAAGGCCGCCGATGGGGTGAACGACCTCTACGGGAATATGTGGCGCCCGACGGACTTCGACCCCAAGAAGAAGTACCCGATTATCGCCTATGTCTATCCCGGTCCCCAGACCGAGTCGGTGAACTCGGGCTTTACGGTGAGCGCCAACAACGCCCGGCTGGCCCAGCTTGGCTTTATCGTGATCCAGATCGGCAACCGGGGCGGCAACCCGGCACGTTCGAATGCCTACCATAGTTTTGGCTACTACAACCTGCGCGACTACGGCCTCGCCGATAAGAAGACGGGAATCGAGCAGCTGGCGGCACGCTACCCGTGGATCGATATCGATAAGGTCGGCATCTTTGGTCACTCCGGCGGCGGCTTCATGACGGGGGCGGCGCTTCTCCTGCCGCCCTACAATGAGTTCTTCAAGGTGGGGGTTAGCAGTGCGGGCAACCACGACAACAATATCTACAACGCCAACTGGAGCGAGCAACACCACGGTCTCAAGGAGGTTCCCGTCTTGGATAAAGACGGCAAGCCCACGGGCGAGACCAAGTTTGAGATCAAGGTTCCGACCAACGCGGAGCTTGCGGGCAATCTCAAGGGCAAGCTGCTTCTGGTCCACGGCGACATGGACAACAATGTCCACCCTGGTGGGACGATCCGGCTGGTGAACGCCCTCATCCGCGCCGGAAAGCGCTTCGACTTTATGATCCTGCCTGGTCAGGACCATAGCTTCGGGGACATGATGCCCTACTTCAACCAACTCACCCTGGAGTACTTCGCCGAGCACCTGCTAGGCGACTACCAGCGCAGCGGGGCGGAGCTAAAGGTCAAGCAGTAGTTTCTGCCCCGCGCCCATAGCCCGGACGGAGATCGTCCGGGCTATGGGGCGCTTCGCGCCTCCTCCTCGTGCCTCGTCGGTAGAAATCCGCCGAAGGCGCGGCGGAGGAACGACGCCCCATAGCCCGACGATCTCCGTCCGGGGCCGAATTAAGCCAGCAACAACCCCGGCGTCTCCAGCAGCTCTTTGACTCGTGCCAGAAACGCCGCGGCGGGGGCACCGTCGAGGGCGCGGTGGTCGAAGCTGAGGGAGAGGCCCATCATGGGGCGCACGGCGGGCTGGCCGTTGACCGCCACAATCGTGTCGGTGATGGCGCAGACCCCGAGAATCGCCACTTGTGGCGGGGGAATGATCGGGTTAAACGACTGGACCCCGTAGTTGCCCAGGTTGGTGATCGTGAACGTCCCCCCAGTTACTTCATCGCTCGCCAGCTTCATGGCCCGTGCGCGTGCGGCCAGATCGACACGATCCTTGGCGAGCTGGGTGAGGCCCTTGCTCTGGACATCCTTGATGACGGGGACGATCAAGCCATCGTCGCCGAGGGAGACCGCCAGCCCAATATGTGCGGCATCGAAGAGGGTGAGCGTGTCGCCGCTGATGTGGGCATTGACCATCGGGTGCTCTTTCAGCGCATGGCCGCACGCCTTGACAATGAGATCCGTGGGGGAGATGCGGACGTTGTCGGACTTCTCGATGGCGGGCAGGAGCTGCTTGCGGAGCTTGTTGGCCTCGGTCATGTCCACGGAGAGGTTGAGCGTGACATGCGGCTTCTCCCGTACGGACTTGCTGAGGTTGTCGGCGACCCGCTTGCGGAGCCCAGCCAACGGCACGGTCCGTGCTCCCACACTCGTGGGGGCGGGGGGGGCAACGGGCACAGCCGCCGCCCGGACATCGTCGGCGGTGATGCGCCCGCCCGCGCCGCTGCCCGCGACCTCGGTGAGGTTGACGCCCTCACCCGTTGCGATGGCTTGTGCGAGGGGAGAGACACGGAGCCCCCCGGCCCCCGCAAGCGAGGGAGTGAGGAGGGCTTCTGCCTGCGTGGCGGCGGCGGTCAGTGCGGCATGGGCGGCCTCGACATCGCGCTCGATGATGCGCCCCCCCGGGCCGGTGCCTTTCCCGGCGAGGTCGCGGATGCTCACCCCAAGCTCATCGGCGATCCGGCGGGCACGCGGCGAGGCATCCAGCTGGCCCCCCCCGCCCCCAAGAATGGGGGAGCTTGTGGGGGCCACAGCGGGCGTGGGCGCAGGGGCCACGACGGCAGGAGTGCTGGCTTCTTCACTTGTGGGGGCAGGGGGGGCTTCCCCCGGCTCCCCGACCAAGACAACCGGGGACTCTACCTTGACATAGGAATCGACCGGGGCGAGAAAGCCCAGGACCACACCGGCCTCGGTGCTGGCGAACTCCATGTTGGTCTTGTCCGTCTCCAGCTCGCCCAGTGCCTCCCCGATCGCGACCGTGTCGCCGATCTTCTTGAACCACTGCACGATACGAACTTCCTCAACCGACTGTCCCAGAACGGGCACCTTTACTGTCCTAGCCATGTTTCCTCACAAAGTGTCAGTGTAGCGAATAAACGCGAGATTTTTTTGTTGCTTGAGCACGGGGTCACACCACATCTTGCGATCGGTGTCGCGCTCTAGGGCGATCTCTTCGCCGGTAAATTTCCGATTTCCCAGCTGGCGTAGCTCGCCATCATCGTCGATTGCAGGATGACTGACATAGACATAGGTCTGGGTTAAGTCTTCGCTCAGGCGCTCCAGCAGCGAGCCTGTTCCCGGCAGATGGGGGATGTGGTAGACCGTCATCAGCCCCTGCGACTCCGCCCAGGCGACCAGTGGCTCGCGTAGCTCGTGAACTACCCAAGAGCTCACGCCCATGTGCTCGTCGAGGTACTCTGGGGCGAGGTCGGCCTTGCGCATACGGTCGAGCTGGGCCTGTGCCTCACGGAGCATCGCGCCAATGGCTTCGTCGCCGCGGGGCAGGTCGATAGGGCTCTGGGGGAAGACGCCTCTTTCGTCCTTGAGGATCGGGAAGTCGGTCAGGGGACCCCAGGTAACGTTGTCCCACTCAGAGTTCAGGGTCAGGTGCAGGCCGATACAGAGGCCGGGAATCCCGCGCAGGCGCTCCGCGGCATCGTCGAACGCGGGGCCACAGGCCATCACCGACGCATTACGCAGGACGCCAAAGCGCGCTGCCTCTTCGACCCCGCGGTTGGCGGCCACACACGAGCCGGCATCGTCGCCGCGCGTGACTAGCTTAACCACGCCCAAAGACCTCGCGGCGTGCCTCCCGGTCGGCATCGCGCTTGGCGATATCGTCGCGCTTGTCGTAGAGCTTCTTGCCGCGCCCCAGCCCGAGCTCCAGCTTGGCGAAGCCGCGCTCGAAGATAATCGCCAGCGGGATCAGCGCGAGCCCTTTCTGCTGGGTCAGGCCCATGAGCTTGTCGATCTCTTTGCGGGTGAGCAGGAGCTTGCGCACGCGGGTCGGCTCGACATTGCTGGCGTGGCCCTGGGTGAAGTGCGCGATATGCAGGTTGTGGAGCCAGAGCTCGCCCTTCTCGATGCGCGCGTAGCCGTCGGTGAGGTTGGCCTTGCCCGCCCGCAGGGACTTGACCTCGGTTCCCACGAGCACCATCCCGGCGACATAGGTCTCCTCAATGAAATACTCGTGGCGGGCGCGGCGGTTCACGGCGACGGTGCGTTTCTGGCCGCTTTTCTCTTCCTTCTTGCTGGTGGACATGGGATTTGATTATACCGCGCTCGAACCCAACCCAGCCCTCCCTGCGGCAGGGAGGGGGGATGTGAGGAACGAGCAGCCGGGTGGGTTCTATCGGGGGATCGGCTTGCCTTGACGGAGCGCGGGGAGCCAGTCCTGGTAGCAGCGCTTGTCGTAGGGGGCTTGGGAGCCGTTTTCGTTCTGGTGGCCGGAGATCGGGAGGATCACAACTTCTTTGGGGCCGCGCATCTGGTTGGCGGCGGCGAAGATTCCCGCCGGGGGGCAGGTCTCGTCGATTAGGCCGCAGCCGATCAGCACGGGGCAGGTGATACGCGATGCAAAGTTGGCGACATCGTAGTAGCGGGCGGCCTCACGCACTTTCTTTTCGTCTTTGCCTTGCGCATTGAAGACCCACATCGGCCAGCCGGGCATGCGGCCGGAGTCGGGGCCGAGCATGTCGCAGCCGGCGGGGACATTGGCGAGCGCGGCGGTGATCTTGGGGTGGAAGCCCGCGGTCATCAGCGACTGCAAGCCGCCCTGGCTCGTGCCCATGACAACGAGTGTTTTTCCGTCCCAGTCCGGGTGCTCCGTGAGGTACTGCGCGGCGCGGTAGCAGGACAGATACATCCGCAAGAAGTAGCTCGTCTCCGGGCTGTCGTTGCCGATCGCGGGGTAGTTGTTGAGCGGCCCCTTGCTCTGCGCCTCATAAAACGCGGGCGGCTGGTCGAAGGGGATATCGTGGGGCATGACATTGAGGGTCAGCCAGCCCTCGGCGGCGCGGTCGGTGGCCCAGTTTTTGGGGAGCCCGTAGACCCCGGCCCACTGGACAATCAAGAGCGCGGGGAGCTTGGTCTGCCCGGCGGGCTGGGCGAGCTGCGCGCGGATCTTGGTGCCACGGATATTGTCCATCGTGAGCTTGGAGTAGAGAACCCCCGCCCGCCCCGACGGCTGCCGCTCCAGCTGGGGATTGGCAGGGACGCGCTCCAGCTCTCGCACCTTTGCGGCCCAGAAGGCATCGAAGTCGGCGGGGCGCTTGGCCGAGAGCGCGATCTTCTCCGGGGCCGCCACTGCGCCCCCTCGGCTTCGGGAGCCCTGGACCACCAAGAGAAGCGTCCCCGGCTCGTCGAAGCGCGCCTCTACCTGGCCCTTGCCGCCACTCAGCACCATGCTGCCCTTGCTTATCTCGGTGAGGCCGCCTTTTTTGACGACATAGTCGAGCTTCTCGGGCGGAGTTCCCTCGCCGGCCCAGACAATGCTCCAGCGCACGGTCTCCCCAACCCGGTAGACTCCCGTGGCATGATCCGCCGTGATCACATAACGCGCCCCTTGCTGCATTCCCTACCTCCCAAAAACAAAAGCCCTCTGGTTTTAACAGAGGGCTTTGAGAGCGGGAGACGAGACTCGAACTCGCGACATTTTGCTTGGGAAGCAAACGCTCTACCACTGAACTACTCCCGCAGTGAAGTGAATTGTACCGGCTTTTTGCGGGGTGCGCAAGGTATTCGTTGCCGGACGAACGAGTCTTCTGGCTTAAAAGGGCAACGGCTACCTCCGTAGCCAAACAGACTTGTTGCCTGTGCAGGCAGGCGTGCGCCCTCTTAAGCCCAGAGACTCGTTCTCAGGGGTAGACCCGTTTCCCGGTCCAGTCCCGGTTGGGTTCTTCGTCGCCGCTGCCCCACTTCCCCGAAAACGACTCGCCATCGTCGCTGAGGACAAACCAGCCCCGGCCACTGGAGCTGTCGTGCTCGGTCCAGGTGAAGGTGAGCCGATCCCCGCTCAAGGTGCCGACAAGCACGCCCTCGCTCGACGGATAGGTACCGGTGACGCGGTTGCCGTGAATCTCCAGGGTGAGCTCGCCGAAGGTCGCGCTCCACTTTCCGGCGAAGGTGCGTGTCCCGCGGCGGGTGAGCAGGTAGACCGGCTGGAGCTTGAGGGCATCCTTGACTGCCTGCGCGGGGCCATCGGGGAGCTGTGTGGCGAGGATCTCGGACTTACCCTCCTCCACCGCCCCGACCGTCCCGTAGAGTTGCGCCAGGCCCATGGCGTACTTGGCGACCTCATCGCCGGTCCAGCGCTTGCCCCGAGGCGCGGGCGGGAGCCAGAGCTTGACCCAGCTTGCGCCGCCGGGAATCGCCTGCACGAGCTCCGTCAGCCACGGCTCGATCTGGCTGGCAGCGCTGGCGGTCTGGCGCGGCGCGACAAGGCGCGCACCGGAGAGCGTGGAGTCGGCGAAGAGGCGGACAGTGGCCTGCTGGCTCACCTCACGAAGGAGCGAGTCCAGCGCGCGGAGGGTGGCAGGGGCTTGGTCCTGCAAGAGCACAATCGCGGGAATCGGGAGTAGCATGGGCGTACCTCACTTGACAATGGTTAGTCCCAAGACGACGGGCGGAAGGTTCATAGGCAGCGCCCACGAGACCTCTAAAACCTCTCCAAAGTGCGAGTCGGTGATCACGGCGAGCTTTTTCTCTCCCAGGGGCGCTTCCAGCTTGACCCGGAGGCCGCTGAGGTTCCAGGTCGAGCCGCCGAGCGCACAGCCGGGCGCGTGCAAGAGAAGGCGGAGCCGCTCACTGCTCCGCTTGGGAAGGGATACTTGGAGCGCCTCCCCGACAAGCTTGACTTCAGCGCCATTGGTGCCGTGGACAAGGAGCCAGCCCGTGCCACCATCGGGGAGGCGCCAGTGGATCGTCCCCGGCGCGTGCTGCTCCCAGGCGCGCGTCAGCCCCGTGGTCGCGCCCATCATCCAGGTCTTCTCTAGGACACACTGCACGGGAAAGACCTTCCCGGCGCGGGGCACCTTGCGCTCCAAGCGACGCGGTTTGTCAAAGGCCTTGAAGTGTGCGAGGGCATCGGGGGGGCAGCGCAGGCCGAGCGCCAGAAACATCGGGACATAGGCCCACTCAAAGCTCCGGTTGCGCCAGTCCGCCGGCGCGGGCGCGGTTTTCTTGTCCTGGGTGAGGAGCAGGATCGCTACCCCCGTGATGGCGGTGTACTGCACCATGTCCATGCCGTAGGCGCGGGTAAACGGCCCGCAGAGATTGCGCAAGCCCGCGTGGTAGAGCTGCGCCGTGTCGCGCCAGAACGCCGCCTCCATGGCGATTGCCGCTGTGCGGCTCTCTTTGGACGGCGACAGCTCGCGCCAGAGCGCTAGGCCCATGGCATCGACCCCGCCGTAGGTAGGGGAGTTGTCCTCGGTGAAGGTCTGGAAGCGATTAAACAGCTCGGTGACCTTCTGCGCCTTCTCCCGCCCGAGCCCCGCAAAGTCTGGCCAGTTCAGCTTCGCCCCGACCCACTCCATCAAGAACGCACTCATCAGGGCAATATTGGTGTACTCCGGCCCGACATTGCGATGGACAGCGCCGTCCGCCGCGATCACCAGGGCTTCGTCGATCTTCTTGATCAGCGCCGGGGGCAGGAGCTTGCCGTAGCGCTCCCGCGCCACAATCAGCCCCACCCCGATAAACTCGCGCCAGTTGTGGTCCAGCTTGCGGTCTTTCTGGCTCGTGCTGCCCGGCCAGACTCCGAGCCACTCCCCCGGCTCGCGCTTCTGCAAGCCCACCAGCGCCTCCAGCACCGCCGCCGCCCGCGCCGCATCGCTCTGCCGGTTGCGGATCAGCAGTCCCACCGCAAGATAGACCGCTGAGCGGGTGCCCTTTTGGTCCAGAAATGCCTGTGTCTGCGTCGGAGTCCACGCCGCGCCGGGTGCGGGGAGGAGGAAGTCTAAAAGCTCAGCTTCGAGTGGTGTCATGGGGTTATTCTTCGTCTTTCTGCTCCACGCTTCGTTTACAATTCCGCTTGGAGAAGTGCTTTGGCTTTTTTACGTGCGCTCTCTGGATCAAAAGGATGCACCCTACCCTCATCAATGGCAAAGTATGCCGCATCTAGAGCTATTGTGTCTTCTAACGCATCTAGAAGCTCTTCGATGAGGGGATCGTTGAAGTCTGCGGGAACAACAAAAAGGCCCTCTGCCAAGCCGATGGGGCGCTTTGCCGGACGGGGAAGAGGTGCCGTTACCTCCTCTTTGAGACTGTTTAGGATCAGTGTTGCAAGCTCCAGCCGCTCCTCAGGGGAGAGCTGTTTAATCTCGTTACCGTAGCGCTCGACAATATTGACCATGTTGGAATACTTCCTCTACTTGATCGCTGTGCTTACTCGGGTTGCTCGAAGTAGTCTTGGTCGATCCGTTTAACGATGTAGGTCTCTTGAATGCCCACGCCAAGGTTGTACTCGATCATCAGCGATGCGAGGCGCTTACCATCAATCAAGATGACTTTGTACTGAGGATTCTTCTTCGCCGCTTTTTGTGCATCCTCGGTGAATGCCGAAGTCGTGAGAAGGACGCCTTTATTTGCTCCGTTGTTGACCAGGCTTCCAATGAATCCTTGAACCGCTGGACTTCCGACATTCTCCTTCCAGCGTTTTGCCTGTAGGTAGATAATATCAAGCCCTAGACGATCTTCGTTGATGATTCCGTCTATCCCACCATCGCCGCTTTTTCCTACCGTTTTTCCTGCATCCTCACGGGAGCCACCGTAACCCATAGCCAGCATCAAATCCACGACAAGGCGCTCAAAAAAGGCAGGAGGCATCTGCTTCACTTTATCGAGAATATCCGAGGCGAGCTTCTCATTTACCTCCACCCAAATGCGCTGGAGGGTCTCTTCAGGAGTTTCTAGTGGGAGTGTCGGGGCAGCGGTTGCTGCTGGTGTTTTGGCTTTAGTTTTATTCTTGAAGGCGACAAACTCGGGGAATTGATCTAAAAACTTCCCATCGATCTTGGCAGGTGGATCCGTTAGAACTTTCTGACCCTGGGCAGTAATTTTCACCATACCTTTACTTGGTGATTCAATCAATCCCGCTTGTTTTAAGTAGGACTTTGCCCACCCTATTCTGCTGACGTAGGTTGCTATGCCGCTTGGGATTGTCTCTGCTTTATCGGAGGGGGTGAGCTTAAATTCTTGGGCCAGCTCGTCGCAAACTACTTTCAAAGGCTTTGGAGCAGTAGCGACGCATTTCAGGAGTGGCAGCATGAACGTCTGGTAATCTGGGACAGGCATAGCGTATTTTACTCCACCCAGGCTTTCTGGTGGCCGCCTCCTAGCATGCGCCGGACTTGCTCGATCAGGCCTTCGTCGGGGTCCACGAGGATGGGGGTCTTGATGAGGTACTCGCCGCTGCCTGTCTCGGCGTGGACAACGAGAGGGGAGCCGCCTTCTTTGCTGCCGAACATCTCTTTCACCATCCCGAGCAGGGTGCGGTTGCTGCCGTCGATACGGACGTGCACCGTGCGCGGGCGGGCGTCGGCGGCCATGGCGTTCTCGACAATGCGCTCCACCTTATCGGCGATCAGCTCGACCTGGACATTTTTATCCGCGGCGGCGGGCTCTCCACCTTCTTCCGCCGCCTCAGACTTCAGGATGCGCTCCCGGTGCTGGGCGCGACCGATAATGGCGACCACAGAGTTGACGATGCAGTACTTGCCCCACTCGGCGGCGCACTTGGGGAAGAGCGTCACGCTGAGGGAGCCGCTGGTGTCTTCCAGGGTCACAAAGAGCATCGCGCTACCGGTCTTGGTGTACTTGGTGCGCACCTCCGTGATCATCCCCCCGACCGTCACCTGCTGGTTGGGCGTGCTCTCGCTGATCTGGTCGGCGCGCCAGGCACGCCACTTGCGGCGCAGCTCGGGCTCGAAGGGCTTGACGGGGTGCTCGGTAAGGTAGAGGCCCAGCAGCTCCTTCTCCCAGCCCAGCCAGACCCCGCGCGGGTGGTCCGGGACATTGGGCAAGGGCTGCACCGACTCCACCGCCGCCGCATCCTCCCCAGCATCATCGCCCCAGAGCGAGATCAGGCCGGCCTTGGCGTCTTTTGCACCACGAGCCGCCGCGGCCACGGCATCGTCGAGGGTCTCCATCAAGGCGCGCCGGTTGGGGTGGATACTCTTGAAGGTCCCCGCCTTGATCAGCATCTCGATCACGGACTTGGAGGTCAGGCCCTCGGCAAAGACCCGCGTGCAGAAGTCGGGGAGGCTGTGGAACTTGCCGCCCTTGGCACGGGCCGCCAGGATGGTCTCGATAGGGGCCTTGCCCACATTCTTGATCGCCAGCAGCCCAAAGCGGATCGCGCCCTCGTACTTCTTCGTGTCGGTGGGCTCGCTGACGGTGAAGTCGGCCTCGGACTCATTGACATCGGGGGGGAGAATCTCGATCCCGAGGCGGTCGCACTCCTCCAGCGTATTGACGACTTTGTCGGTCTTTTCGACATAGGCCGCCATCAGCGCCGCGAGGTACTCGGCGGTGTAGTTGGCCTTCATGTAGGCGGTCTGGTAGGCCACCATCGCGTAGCAGGCGGCGTGGGCACCGTTGAAGGCGTAGCCGGCGAAGGGCTCGATATCGGCGAAGATCTTCTCCGCGGACTTGGCGCTCACCCCGCGCTCCTTGGCCCCCTCCATGAAGATGCCCTTCTGCTTGTCCATGTAGGCCTTTTGCTTTTTCCCCATGGCGCGGCGTAGCAGGTCGGCTTGGCCCAGGGTCAGCCCGCCCACGGCTTGGACAATCTTCAGAACCTGGTCCTGGTAGACAATCACCCCGTAGGTCTCTTTGAGGATCGGCTCTAGGAGCGGGTGCTCATACTCGATCTTGGTGGGGTCGAACTTGGACTGGATAAAGCGCGGGATGTGGGCCAGCGGGCCGGGGCGGTAGAGCGCCACCATCGCGGCGAGCTCCTTGACCGAGTTGGGCTTGAGCTCGACCACGTACTTGCGCATCCCCGCCGACTCCAGCTGAAAGACCCCGGTCGTCTCGCCGCGCCCCAGCATGTCGTAGGCCTTCTGTGCCCGGGGATCGTCGTAGTTTAGGGGGATATCCCAGACATCGACCGTCTCGCCGCGGGTCTCTTTGATCAGCTTGACCGCGCGCCCCAGAATCGAGAGGTTGATGAGCCCGAGGAAGTCCATCTTCAGTAGCCCGATCGCCTCCAGCGAGCTGTGCGGGTACTGGGTCGCTAGGGAGCCGTCGTTGAGCTTGCGTAGCGGCGTGTACTCCACCAGCGGCCTGTCGGCGATCATGACTCCTGCGGCGTGGACCGACTCGTTGCGGGTGATGCCCTCGATCCGCTGGGCGGTGTCGATCAGCTTGCGTGCCAGCTCCTCGTTCTCGTAGGCCGCGACCATCTCGGGGTTGCCGGGGTAGTCCTTCTCCTCCCAGCCGTACATGGCCCGCTTGATGGAGATTCCCAGTGGCAGGGCGGGGATCATGCGCGCGATCCGGTCCACATCGGGCAGGGGCATCGCCAGCGCGCGCCCTGCATCGCGCAGAGCGGCCTTGGCGCCCAGCGTTCCAAAGGTGGTGATGTAGCTGACGTTGTCCTTGCCGTACTGCTTGGTGACATGCTCGATCACCTCGGCGCGGCGCGTGTCCTCGAAGTCCATGTCGATATCGGGCATGGTCACGCGCTCGGGGTTGAGGAAGCGCTCGAAGGTCAGGTTGTACTCCACGGGGTCGAGGTCGGTAATCCCTAAACAGTACGACGCCAGCGAGCCCGCCGCCGAGCCACGGACCCCAAAGAAGATGCCGCTCGTGCGGGCGTGCTGGGCGATATCCCGGACAATCAGGAAGTACTGGGCAAAGCCGGTCTTCTCGATAATGTCCAGCTCGTAGCTCAGGCGCTCCTTGTGCTCCAGCTCGTGCTTGGGCAGGCGGCGCTCCAGCCCCTCCCAGCACATGCGGGTCATCGTGGTCTGGGCATCGCTGCCAGGATCCACGCCCACGACCGGCATCGGGGCGCGCCCAACCTCGATCTCCAGGTTGACCTTCTCCGCGATCTCTAGCGTGTTCTCAATCGCATCCGGGGCGAAGTGCTCGAACTCGCCCATCATCTCGGCGTAGGTCTTTAAGTAAAACTCGCGCGGCTCGTAGCGCATGCGCTTGGGGTCATTCACCGTGGTGCCGGTCTGGATGCAGATCAGCACATCGTGCGGGTCGGCGTCCTCGGCGCGCAGGTAGTGGCTGTCGTTGGTCGCCACCATCTTGATGCCCATCTCGCGGCTAATGCGCTTGACCTGCTCATTGACATCCCACTGCCCGGTCGCATGGTGCCCCTGAACCTCTAAGTAAAAGTCATCCTTGAAGACCTCCCGGTACCACGCCGCGACGCTCTTGGCCTCTTCGTAGCCCTGCTTCATCACCGCCTGCGCCAGCTCGCCGCCCATACACGCCGAGCAGATAATCAGCCCCTCGCTGTACTCAGCAAGCAGCTCTTTGTCCACGCGCGGCTTGTAGTAAAACCCCTCCAGCGATGCCAGCGTCACGAGCTTCATCAGGTTCTTGTAGCCAGTCTCGTTCTTGGCCAGTGCCACCAGGTGGTGGTTGCCGTCTTTCTTAGGATCGCGGTCCTTGCGCCCCCGGGTCGCGACATAGAGCTCACTGCCCACCAGCGGCTTGATTCCCGCTGCACGCGCCGCCGTGTAGAACTCAAACGCGCCGTACATCACGCCATGGTCGGTGAGAGCGAGCGCGGGCATCTCCATCTCCACGGCGTACTTGACCATATCTTTGATCTTGGAAGCGCCATCTAGCAGGGAAAACTCGGAGTGGTTGTGGAGGTGGACAAACGGGGTGGACATGCGGCCATTATACCGGGCGAATCGGCGATTTCCCTGGGCGGTAAGACCGATAAATCGGCCTAGGGAGACGGAGGCGATTGAGGATTTGCGAAGCCCGTTAGAGTATCGTTCGGTGTGGTGCTGTCGTGGGAGTAGAAGACGACCTTGACGGGATTTCCGAAGACGGACTCTAGGATTTTCTCCTGGTGCAGGCGGCGAGCTAGCTCGATGTAGTGCGTAAAAAGAACTTCGGTGTCGCCCATGAAGCTTAAGAAGGCATCGCGAAAGGGATGTCCGGGCAGGGTCACGGTGAGGGGAGTAAAGCGCGGGAGAGCACTCGGCTCTGCGTGGCACTCCACGGAGAGGGAGACCTCCTGGTTGTAGGTAAAGGAGACGTGTGTGATCGGCCCCTCCCAAGCACGGAGAACCTCCAGCACCGAATCGTAGAGGGTGGGCTCAAAGGAGCTAATCTGGTCGTGGTAGAGCGTGTTGGCGCGGAGCCAGGTGGCGAAGTCGGCAAAGTCACAGAGGCCCGAGGTAGTGAGCTGGCGGACTCCTGGAAAGCTGGCGGGATCGTCGAGGACGCGGTCGCAGTCGGGGAGCTGGAGACAGAAGACCTCCTCGTTGTCCTCGCTTCCGGTAAGCGCATCGGCGACAACCGGGAGCCACTCGGGGGGGATGGGGAGCTGCTGGCGGAAGTAGTTCCAGCGGGCTTCGTCCGACTGGGGACCAAGCCAGCCCCAAAACATCCCGATGTAGGACTCGCCTGGTCCCATGCGCCAGTGAATGTCGTAGGGTGACGTATCTGGATATGCTTTCCAGGGAGGGATGGGGGGCTGTGAGGGATCAGGCTCTGTCATGTGAATGATAATGAAGTGTACCTAAGAGAGGCATGGGGCCAAATAAGCGGGTGCACGGATTGGGTAAAATCTGGACATGAAACGCTGGCTGAGCACTCTCTTTAAGCCCGCTCCTTCTGTGCCTGCAGAGCCTCTCCCGCCGTCTCCTGATCAGCTCCGGGCTTGGGAGCTCTCGGAAGCGGAGTGGGTGCGGGAGAAGCTGATGAAGACACCGCTCAATCGGCTGATAACCATTCACGGTATCCCGGTCAAGATAAAGATGGAGCTCGCGGCGCAAGGGGTTTCCAACATTCAGGAGCTGGTTCAGAGCTGGGACACGCTTCGTATTTCTCCGCCCTATCGAGCGATGGTTGGGAGCTGGTTAGAGGAGCTACAGGATGACTTACAGAAGCAGTATGCAGAGTTTACTGCCACAAAGCCGGAACGACTTGCTTAGAGCTCAGGCTAGCCCCCCCCCGAACTCCTAGTATCACTAGAGTCTAGAGGCTCTGAGGGAAGCTGGGGGCGAGCGGGAGGATATTTTTTTGGTATATTGCAGTATGTTTCCTCTTAAATTGAAAAGTGTTGCTGTTGTGGGGAGCTTCGTGGCACTCACGCTGGCGGGGTGTAGCGGTGCGGGGCTTTTGTCCCACGGAAGTGCGGGTTCGTCTTCTCCCACCGTGGCGGCGAGCGGCTCTGCACGCTTTACGATTGTCTGGCCGGAGACAACCGGGCGCTTGATTCCTCTGGGGGCCAATAGTATTAAGATTGTCTTGAGCGGCCCGGAGACGGTCACCAAAGTGGTAGCGCGGCCCACCGGTGGGAGCAATACGACCACGATTACGTTCACGGGGCTGAAGATAGGGAGCTACACCGCCACCACGAGCGCCTATCCTAGCACCGATGGCACAGGGGTGGCGCAGGCGACCGGCGCGGTGAGTGTCGCGATTGCGCGGGACCAGACCACCACGACCACGCTGACCATGGACTCGACAATCGCCACGGTGGAGATCGGCGGTGCGGGGACAACCGGAATGAATCTTGGAGAGAGCCGCACCCTGACGGCAACCGCGAAGAACGCGGCGGGGCAGGTCGTTCTGGTGGCCCCAAGCCTCTGGCAGTGGAGCGGGAACAATGCGGCGAGCTTTACGCTCACGCCGGGGGGCGAGAGCGCAACCCTGACCGCCAACGCACCGGGGACAGTCACCCTCTCGCTGAAAGAGACCGAGTCCAACCAAGTGGCAACGCTCACGGTAAAGGCGTTTCATGTGACCTTTGAAGGGCTCGGCGATCTGCCCGGAGGAGAGTTCCGCAGTGTGGCCCTTGCGGTCTCCGCCGATGGTAGCGTTGTGGTGGGAAACAGTACGTCCGGGAATGTGACGGGATCCAATGCGGGGGAGGCCTTTCGGTGGACGCGGGCAAGTGGGATGGTCGGGCTAGGGGACCTACCGGGGGGATTTTTTCGAAGCTCGGCTACCGCGGTCTCTGCCGATGGGACGGTGGTCGCGGGAATCGGGGACAACGCGGTGTCTGCTGCTCGGGTGTTCCGCTGGACACAGGCCGGCGGAATGGTGAACTTGGGAGCACCTGCCAGCTCCGCAATCTGCTGGGCACGGGGCATCTCGGCAGATGGAACCCGGATTGTCGGGACGACGACACTGGCAGCGGGAGTGGAGTACGGAGCCTGCTACTGGACAGAGGCGACGGGCTTTGTGGAGCTCAATGACCTGGCGGGCGGGCCCGTTCGGTGCGAGGCAACGGCGATCTCACAGGATGGGAGAGTGCTGGTGGGCTACGGGACGAGTGATAAAGAGACGTCCTGTTCCTGGAACCTGGCAGGCGAGATCACGGCGCTTGCTGGAGTGCCCCGCGGGACGGGCTCCGCACTCGGGGCATCGGGAGACGGCACGGTGATTGTGGGCTATGCCGATACGCTCGCGCTCGGTCGGGATGGGCTGGAGGCCTACCGCTGGAGCGCGAGTGGGGGCACTACGTTCTTAGGGGATTTTCCTGGGGGGGGATTTGCAGGCTACCCCGCAAGCTATGCCCGTGGGGTCTCCGCCGACGGGAATGTGGTCGTGGGAATGGGAATGTCCACGGAGGGAAGCCGTGTCTTTGTCTGGACGCAGGCGCGTGGCTTGCAAGACTTGGGAGATATCCTTCGGTCTAAGGGAATAGACCTAAGCGCTTGGGCAGGGCTCATCAATGCTACTGATCACGCAGCGGATGTGGTTGCGACGATCTCTGCGGATGGAACCACGATTGTGGGGACGGCCTTCCACAACGGCAACCGGGAGGCGTTTCGTGCCTATAAATCCGATGGGTTCTTGAATCCCTAAAAAATCTATGTTGGAATTCCCTATATTCCGATACTGAGAGTATGAAATGGCTCACTAACCTCTTTCGCCGCGCGGAGCCGGCTCCCCTTCCTGCTCCGCAAGCTCCCCCGCAAAAGCCTGCACCGACCCCGGAGATGCAGCGGACACTTGTCTTGACCCAGCGTGCCTGGGTGGACGAGCAGCTTTCCTTGCGTAGTATCGACGATCTCTTGGCGATCAATGGCATCCAAGCGGCCCACCTGCGCTCGCTGCGTAGTGCGGGGATCGAGACCCTGTTACAGGCCAACCAGTGCAAAGACCTCCCGCTCATGGCCGCGACGGGGGACTGGGTGCGCGACTGGCTCCGTCGCCAGGTGAGTAGTCTGGAGCGCGACTACCTCAAGTACCGCAAGGAGCTGGAGAGCGAGTCGCTAGTTTCCTAGCGCGATAATCCGGTAGAGCTGGACGAGCACAGTGCCGTGCTTGCCCGATGGCGTGACCCAGGTACCAGGGTAGGTGCGGGTGCGGGTCAGGTCGTTGCGCCGCCAGTTGAGGCTCGCGCTCCACTCTGGAGTGATGGTCCAGCGCGCCCCAAGAGTGACCTGGCCGATACGGGGGGCACTGGGCGAGGGCTTGAGAGTCTCCGTGCGTGCGGTCACGGTCCAGGCAGGGACTCCGGGGAGGCGGTAGAAGCTATCCAGGTAGGCACCTTCGTAGCGTTTTCCCCCAAGCGTCCCCTGGATGACCTCGCCCCGGAGCACCAGATAGGGCCGGGCATAGCGCAGGTCTAGCCCACTGAGCTGCACCCAGCGCTCGCCGCCCCCAAACTTCACCTGGCTCTGAGACAGATGGCTGAGGCCGACAAGCGCATCGGGGGGGAGGAAGAGCTGGACACGCCCTCCGGCTCCTCGCCGTGGCGTGAAGTCGTTCCAGACGGTCACCCCGTTGCCCGTAAAGCCAACCCCCTCGGCAAGGAGGCGCTTGTGGCGAACGGTCGCACCCACTCCCAAGACCGACTGCTCCACCCCGCTGTCACCGTAGTCGGTACGGGGCATGGCGTAGTCGATCAGGCCGGAGCGGTAGGTCTCCTGCCAGTCGTAGATGCCAAAGGGGAGCCGCTAGAGCCCCACCCGTAGTGTCGTTGAAGCACTCACCGGGCGCTCGGCCTGCGCCTCGACAATCCGTGTGGAGAAGTACTTTCGCTGGACCAGTGCGCTGACCTTGGTCTCCTGAGACAGGGCGGCCTGGAGGCGAAGCTCGGTCGTGTGGAGGCTGTCGTAGCGCTGGTAGGGGAACTGAAAACGGTCACCGACCCCTAGACCTGCACAGACTTCCTCGACGATCTAGGAAAGACCCTCAAAGTAGACTCTGCGGTTCTGCTAGGGCGGCAAGGGCAGGTCAAGGGCGGGGGCGAGCTTCCCACCGAGGAGGCACTCGCTCATGCGCGGGCGATGACCGGTGAGCACTGGAGTGGGATTATTGTCGCCAACGGACGCCCTCGCCTCCTGGTGATTAGTGCCGTGCACGACCCGCAGAGCCAGGAGCTCCAAGGGAGCCTCTTGGTCTACCGGAACCTAGATAAGCAGCTCGCCTCAGAGCTTGCGGAGACCCTCCAAGGCAAGATCACGTTCTTACTGGATGGCAAGCCTATCGCCAGTGCTGCGGTCGGAGGGGCCCCGCGCGGTGGTGACCCCGAGGTTCGCTCACGGACGCTCCTCCCCGACGATGCCACGGGGGGACGGCTGGCGCTGGAGCTGGGGCTCTCACGGGCAGCGCTGTTCACGGACTTTGAGCGGGGACGCTCCGTGGTGGCGGGGGTCTTTCTGATCTCCTGCCTCCTCGGTGTCCTCCTCACCGTGCGGCTTGCTCGTCGGTTCACCCGGCCTCTGGAGGCGGTGATTGCGGCAGCCCAGCGGGTACGGGCGGGAGACTGGCCCGAGCCGCTGACGGTCTGTGGGCAGGCGGAGCTCGGGATGCTCCAAGAGGTCTTCAATGAGATGACGGTCTCGCTGCGGATCCACCAGCTGGTGACGGTGCAGACACTCGCTGCTGCGGGGGATGCACGCGATACCTACACCCGTGGGCACTCGGACCGGGTTGCGGAGTACGCACGCCAGCTTGCGGTGGCGCTGGGCTTTTCCCAAGAGCAGGTGGAGCGTATCCACACGATCGGCACTCTCCACGATGTCGGCAAGATCGGCATCCCAGACTCGGTCTTGCTCAAGCCCGGGCCGCTGGACCCCGACGAGCGCAAGGTCATGGAGTCGCACGCGGTGCGTAGTGAGGAGCTCATCCGCAATGTACCGTCGCTGGTGGCCACGCTCCCGGGGATTCGCCACCACCACGAGCGCTGGGACGGCAAGGGCTACCCGGATGGCCTGGCAGGAGAGGAGATTCCCCTCGATGCCCGTGTTCTCGCCCTCGCCGATACCTTCGATGCCCTCACCAGCGACCGCCCCTACCGCAAGGGCTGGGACTTTGCCCGTGCTCTGGCAGAGATCGAGCGCTGTGCAGGCACCCAGTTCGATCCCGCGCTCGTCCCGTATTTCATCGCCCTCTGGCCCGCCGCGACCGAGCCCGCAGCACCACTCCCCGAGCTCCGCAAGGCCGCGTAGCCGCTACTCCACCACGAGCCACTCCATGCCCCCCGCGGGTATCGTCACCTGCACGGTCACGGAGTAGTCGCGCTCCAGCGTGTAGGTCTTCGCCTTCCCCCCTCCAACCGCGAGTTTGGCCGATTTCGTGAGCCCCGTGTAGTAGAGCGGCAGGCGTAGCGCACGGGTGATGGGCTGATCGGTGGGGTTGAAGAGCACCGCTAGGGCTTTCTCCTTGAGTGCCGGGTTCACATGGAGGACACCGTCCCAGTCGCGCCCATCGGCGCGGCGCAGGTGGAGCAGGTCGCTCTCCAGGATCGCCCGGTGCGCCTTGAACCACGCCACCCACTTTGTCACGAGCGCCTTTGTCTCCGGCGTGTCGTAGAGGCGGGGACCGCGGTAGCAGGCCTGTGCGCCGTAGCCCAAGTTGTTCTGTAGGTGGCGCTCGTAGTCCGGGAGGTGGTCCTTGAGCGGCTCGATGGTCGCCGCCGCACCGCCACCCTGGTACTGCACCAGCGGGACGAACATCCAGCCCATGCTCGGGGTCTTCTCCCAGGTGCCATCAAAGAGGTTCTGCCGTGCGTGGAGCACCTGCTCGGCGCGCGGCAGGCTCCAGTTGCTCTCCCGGTAGCCCATCCCGGTCTTGTTGGAGCCATTGAGAAAGTAAAAATCCGGGACATTCAGGTAGATATTCTTGCTGCGGCACCAGTGGTAGAACGCGCGAATCTGCATAAACTGGGTCCACTGGGAGTCCGCAAGGCCCTGGTGTCCGGGGTGCGTGGTCGAGGCGCAGATATCGCCGGGGTAGCTGCCATCGTGCTCCAGAATGTCAAAGCCCGTCTCGGTCAGAAAGGTCTTGAGGTGCTCAAAGTAGGCGATTCCCCACTTACTTCCCAGGCACGGGCTGTTGCCAAAGATCGCACCATTAGGGTTCTTGACATCGTCGCGCTCCGAGATGCTCCGCGAGGCGAGGAGCGAGTAGCCGCCCAGGCGAATCTTCTTGCTGTGGGCGTAGTCGGCGAGGGCCTTGAACTTGGCGATGTTCTGCGGCGACGTGTCCTCCATGTTCAGGCCGCTGCCAAAGCTTAGGATCACCATCTCAAAGCCCACCTCGGCGCACTGGTCGATCGCGGTCTTGACGGTCTCCGGGTTGGTGCTGGTGACATGGAGCAGGAGCGGGTTGTCCAGCACCCAGGGGGCCAGCGCGCGGTACATCTTGCGGAGGGCGAGGCCCTTGCGCTCGCGCTCGGTGGAGTCGTGGAGGAGCACGAAGGTCCAGAAGCTATCGAGGCTCTGGCCGGGCTCCAGGACGATATCGGGGCCGTAGGGAGGGCGAACCTCAAGCAGGCACGGGGTCTGGCGCTCGTAGTTGACCTGGGTTGCATAGCCGGGGTCGGGGACAAAGTGGACGGTCTTATTGGAGTTGCTCTGGCCCATCCCTCCGAAGCTGTAGTCCGTGGAGACACTGATGTTGGGCTGCTCCCAGCGCTCGATCTTGTCGACCACGGACTCGGGCTCGACCAGGGCAAGGCGCTCGCTGGTAAACGAGCTCACGCGGAAGGGCTTCTCGCCCGAGTTGCTCACGGTCAGCCACTTGGCAAAGACCGGCAGGCCATCGTAGAGCTCGTAGTGGACCGTGACCGCCAGCCCCGGCGCGGCGAACTTCAGGTCGAGCGAGACCCCTGCCAAGGCCGGTGCCGCAGCAAAGCGAGGCACGGGCTTGCCAACCGAGTAGCCGGTAAAGTGCAGGGCATCGGGATCGGCCTTGAGCTGGGGGAGCCACTCGGGCTTGAGAAAGGCATGGTTGGGCTGCCCCGTCAGCCCCCCGACCGCGCGCTGTTTGCCGTCGATGGTGACCACTGCCTCCGGGCCGACCGCACGCAAGAAGGCCTCGCCGGTCACGAGCTGGTCCAGGCCGACTGTCGCGGCATCGGGCGAGAGGCGAAAGGTGCGACGCACCAAGCCGTTTTGCAGGGTAAGTGTCTTGCCATCGGCGGTCGCGGCCACGCTTGCATGGACAGCAGGGGGCTGGATCAGCCAGTCGGGAGAGAGGAGCATGGTGCATTATGCCGAAAAAATTGTGCTGGTAGCAAACGGCGACAGCTGGTGATTATTGGCGAGCTTAATCCAGTGTTGCTTGACAGAAATTCAAATAAACGCTAGGCTGTGGTTGGTAGGAGGAATACACCATGTATAGAAAATTTGCTCTGTTTGCAGCCACGCTGTCGGTTTTTTCGTTCGCCTTGATCGGGTGCCAGAAGGCAGACGACGCCGCAGCCGGTGCAGGTGCGAGTGCGAGTGCCGTTGCCGACGCGGGTAAAGACACGGCGGGTAAAGTCGCGGATGCGGGCAAGGACGCCGCAGGCAAGGTAGCGGATGCGGGTAAGGACGCTGTGGCCGCTGTCACCGACCCTGCCAAGCTCCTGGAGGCTCTGAAGGTTGAGCCCGGTCTGGCCGATGTCAAGATCCAGAAGAACGCCAAGGGCGAGCTCGTGATGACCGGTAAGGTCGCCGATCAGGCGTTGAAGGCTAAGGCCGAGGAGCTGATCAAGGCTGCGGGCGGCACCGTTAAGAACGCGATCATTGTTGGTAAGTAGGAAGTAAGACCATGCCGTACACCATTGAAGGTATTTCAATCGAGGGCATCACCGAGCCCATCCTAGGTGAGGGGACGACCTTTGTCCCGCTCGCCAATGTCTCCCAGGCTCTGGGGGGCTACGCCGACTACGACCATGAGACCAAGGTTGCCCATATCAAGCTGGGCGACTATGATTTTCATGTTCAGGCAGACAACCCCATTATCGAGATCAACGGGTCGCCGATCGAGCTTCAGGCCGCGCCGTTTATCGACGTGGACTCGATGTTTGTTCCCGTGCGCCTCTTCGAGACCCTAGGCTTCTCGATGAGTGTCGACGGTGACCATATCTCCCTCGCCACGCCGTAGGCGCTCGGAGAAAGACGCGAGGCGCTGGGGCAGAAAGCTGCCCTGGCGCTTTTTGCTTTCTGGGAACCGTGTCGCCCGCCGCGTGTCTCTGGGAGTATGTCACTAGACCAGGCGCTACGCCAGCTTAAAGATGCCTTTCCGATCACTGGGGAGACCTTGCCTACGCTATTTGTAGGCCACGGGAACCCGATGAACGCTATCGAGGACAACCCCTACAGCCGTGCTTGGGAGCAGCTGGGGGCGGCGCTCCCCAACCCCAAGGCGA
The DNA here is from genome assembly GCF_014202505.1 of Armatimonas rosea. Classification (NCBI taxonomy): domain Bacteria; kingdom Bacillati; phylum Armatimonadota; class Armatimonadia; order Armatimonadales; family Armatimonadaceae; genus Armatimonas; species Armatimonas rosea. Next base: position 762,266 of record NZ_JACHGW010000003.1, read on the forward strand.
TCCTCTGTGTCTCCGCCCACTGGGAGACCCAGGGAACCCAGGTCACGGCGATGGAGCAGCCCCGGACGATCCATGACTTTGGTGGCTTTCCTCCCGAGCTCTTTGCGGTCGAGTACCCCGCGCCCGGCTCTCCCGAGCTCGCGGAGCTGGCGCGTGAGACGCTCTCCGAGACGACTCCCGTGGGGCTCGATCAGCATTGGGGACTGGACCACGGGGCCTGGTCGGTGCTGTGCCGGATGTTTCCTGCGGCGCGGGTGCCCGTGGTTCAGCTGAGCCTCGACCGGAGCCAGTCGCCCGCGTTTCACTACGCCCTGGGACGCGAGCTCCGCAGCCTCCGCGAGCGTGGGGTCTTGGTGGTGAGTAGCGGCAACGTGGTCCATAACCTGCGTCAGGCGCGCTGGGTCGATGTGGCGGCGGACTGGGCGCTGGCCTTCGACAGCACCGTCAAGGAGCGCATCTTGACGGGAGACCACGAGGCCTTGGTGGACTACATCAAGCTCGGGCAAGAGGCGCAGCTCTCCATTCCCACCAACGAGCACTACCTCCCGCTGCTCTATACCCTGGGGATGCAGCACGACGGCGAGGGGGTCTCGTTCTTCTCGGAGCACGTCACCCTCAACTCCATCTCGATGCGGACCGTGCTGATCGGCGGGTAAGGCCTACTTCTGGACCACGCGCACCGCGATCCGTCGGTTCTGTGCTCGTCCCGCCTCAGTCGCGTTATCCCCAACGGGGTTCTCGCCGCCGTAGCCCTCCGCCTCAAGGCGTGCGCTCTCGATCCCGCGCTCCGTGAGGGCCTTCAGGACCGCATGCGCACGCTCGTCGGAGAGCTTTTTGTTGGCGTCGGCGCTCCCCAGGTTGTCGGTGAAGCCGCCGATCTTGAGGTGAACCTTGGGGAAGGCCTTCAGGATCGCGGCGATATTCTCCAGCTGAGGGAGCGCCTCGGGCTTGAGAACGGGCTTGCTGGTCTCAAAGCGCAGGCGGTCGAAGGTAAACCAGGTGGTCTGGTCCACGGGCTTTGTCTGGATAAAGGCGATCAGCTGGCTCTCGATCCCGCTAGCCGCCCCTTTGAGCACGGCACCTCCCGGAAGCGCGATATCGGTCAGTGCGACCTTGGGCTCGGGGCTTGGAGTGGGCTCTGGGGTAGGAGTCGCTGGCGCGACCGGGGTCGCCGGGACACTGGTGGCCGGCGGCGGAGGAGGGGGCGTGCTACCCGAGTCGGGGACAGTGCTCGGGGACGCGGGCGTGCTTGCCTGCTTCTCAGAGGAGCTACCTCGCAGGAGCAAGAACCCGGAGATGAATACCATGAGCGCAAGGACGCTGGGGAGGAGCCACTTGGGGCCAAGGGATGAGTCGGTCTCAGCTGCCATCGAGGGATTCCTTTTTCGTGTCTAGCGGCGGCGTTTCATAAAGCTATAGATCGTATCGGCACCGGTGTGGAGCGCGGTGCCAAAGATCAGCCCAACCAGGGCCATGATAGTCGCGCGAGGGTTGTGGGCGTAGATGTCCTGACAGAGGTCCCAGGGTGTCCGTTCGGGGGCGCCCGGCCCAAGTCCCGATGCCTGTCGAATCCCCCATAAGACCGCCCAAGCGAGGAGCCAGACCATGCCCATGAGGTAGCCAACCCGCATCAAGGGCGAGAGAAGCCAGGAGTGGGAGACCCAGGAGCGGTGTGGGACGAACTTCTGGTAGGGGTACCAGAGAAAGCGCAGTGGCCCCCAGCGCCGGTAGATCGACGAGTCCAGGTCCAGGTCGGGCGAGAGCATCCAGCCGGAGAAGAGGGTGGCGACCACGAGGGTCGCGGCGATCTTCCAGTCCTGGGGAGCGGGGGTTAGGTACCACCACACAGGAACGGCCAAGCCCGCGCCGATGGCGGTGATACGATCGTGGACCTTCCCCGAGGGCACGGAGGCTTACCCTACAAACTCACGGAGCAGGTGCAGGCTATCGGGGCTCCGAAGCTTGCCCATAGCCTTGCTCTCGATCTGACGCACGCGCTCACGGGTGACACGCAGGTGCCGCCCGACCTCTTCCAAGGTCTGCGGGGTACCGTCGCCGTGCAGGCCGTAGCGCAGCGCGACCACGTCCCGCTCGCGCTCGGTGAGCTGCTCCAGAACCCGCTCAAGCTGGTCACGGAGCACGCGGCGGCTGGCGGCATCGGTGGGGCAGAGTGCATTGGGGTCGGGGATGAAGTCGAGGGGGCAGGTGGTCTCGGACTCCTCGCCGGAGGGGCCATCGAGGGAGAGCGGCTCAGGGAGCGCCCGGAGCGCCTCTTGAATCCGCGAGACCGGGAGCTGGAGGCGGAAGGCAAGCTCCTCGGTGGTGGGGTTGCGCCCGAGCTCCTGGCGGAGAAACTGGCTGGTGCGCAGCAGGCGCTGGATAAAGTCGATCATGTGCACAGGGAGCCGGATGGTGCGGCTCTGCTCCGCGAGGGCACGGAGGATCGCCTGACGAATCCACCAGGTCGCACAGGTCGAAAACTTAAAGCCCTTGCGCCAGTCGTACTTCTCCACCGCCCGTAGTAGCCCCACATTGCCCTCTTGAATGAGATCCGCAAGGGTCAGTCCACGGCCCTGGTAGCGGCGCGCAATCGAGACAACCAGGCGCAGGTTCGCCTCCGCAAGCCGGGCGCGGGCATCGTCGTCGCCCCGCTCGATCTGCTGTGCCAGGCGGATCTCTTGGTCCAGGGTCAGCAGGCGGCTTCGGCCCGCAACATGGAGCCAGCTGCCCAGGCCATCTTCGAGGATGCTATCGGTGGATTCTATCAAAATCGCTGGTTTACTCCCTGAAGGCATAACATGCATTCACAGGGTAGACTCGCCTCCCCGCTTCTTGGCAAGAGTCCAGGCCTGTAGAGCCAGTATTTCGTCATTGGTGAGTCCAATTCCTTCTGTCCGCTTGGCCTGAATCGCACGAATATGCGGAGGCGGGTGGCGCAGAGCCAGCTCATTGACACAGTCATGAAGCGCTTCCTCCGAGAGAGGGGCATCGGCGTTGGTGGGGACGAGGTAGCGGGTGGCAAAGAACGCGAGTTCCTGGTCGATGAGCTGGTCCAGTGCGCGCTGGAGCGACATCCGGCCCGCCAGGAGGGGATAGAGCGCCTCGACCAGCTGTCGCCCCTGCGGATGGTTGAAGAGCCCGCCTGGGGAGCAGGCAAGCGCCTTCGCGGCCCGCTCTAGCTCTCGCAGGGTCACCATCCGCCAGTCGTCGTCGAGCAGGCCCCGCAGGACCGCACGCTCGGCTTTCTCTAGCGCGGTGGTGGACGGTCCCGCAGGTGCCTCCGGACGGGGTGGTGGTGGGGGCTGACCGTAGCGGGGGCGTTGCTGCCAGCCTCCGCCCCCGCCTCCTCCGCTACTCTGGTTGTTGCGCTGCCAGTTGCCGCCGCCATTCCCGCCACCACTGCCTCGTTCGTAGCGGGGCCGGGGCACGGTCGGGACAAGGACATCGTCGCTGGGGGCTTGGGGCGTGCCGGGGCGCTGCGTGCGCCAGCGCTGGACCTCGGCGAGGATCGAGGCCTCCGCACGGGTCCCTGAGCCAAAGGCGGGGTGGTAGGGAGCGAGCCGCCCCACCAAGAGATCGAGCTCCAGCGACGAGCGCACCTCCGCGAGAAGGGGAATCGACTCCCGCAGGTAGCCCATGCGCCCGCTCTCGTCGGTGAGGTCGAACTGGCGCTTGAGGCCATCGAGGCGAAACTCAGGGACGGAGCGGGCGCTGTCCATGGCCTTGCGAAAGCCCGCGATATTGCCACGCCGGAGCATGGAGTCGGGGTCGTCGCCCTCGGGCATGGCTAGGATCTTGAGGGCAAACTCTGGGCCATGCGCCGTAAAGAGCTCCGCCGCCCGGAGCGCCGCGCGAATCCCGGCCTCGTCGGAGTCGAACGAGAGCAGGATATTCTTGGTGTAGCGCCCGAGGATGCGGATGTGCTCATCGGTGAGCGAGGTCCCGAGGGTGGCGACCACGTTCTCGATCCCCGCCTGGTGCGCCGCGATGACATCCATGTACCCCTCGACCACCAGCACCCGGTCGGCATCGCGGATGACATTGCGGGCACGGTTGAGACCGTAGAGAATCCGGCTCTTGGAGAAGACAGGGGTCTCCGGCGAGTTGAGGTACTTCGGCCCGACATTGGTATCGGGCGGGAGCTCGGGGTTGGGGATGATTCGTCCCCCAAAGGCGACTATTCGCTCCTGGACATCGATGATGGGGAAGATCAGCCGCCCCCGAAACTTATCCGTGAACTCGCCTTGAACCCGCCGCGACGGAAAGTTTAGCCCGGCTTGCTCCGCGGCGTCCATCGGGACCCCTCGGCTCTGAAGATGGCGGGAGAGGGCGCTCCACTCATCGGGGGCGTAGCCGATCTGGAAGTTCTCCAGGGTCTCGTGGGCGAGGCCGCGCTCCTTGATGTAGTCCTGTGCGAGCTTGGCCTTGCCCAAAAAAGCGCGGAAGAAGCGCGATGCCTCAGCGTTGGCGCTGTAGAGGCGCTCTTTCTCATCGCGCTGGCGGGCGGCCTCGGTGCTATCGACTCCAGTGCGTGTGAGGGTGATTCCCGCAAGCTGCGCCAGACGCTCGGCGGCCTCGGGGAAAGTCAGGTTCTCGGCCTTCATCACAAAGGCGAAGATATCCCCGCCGATCCCGCACTGGCCGTAGCAGCGCCAGAAGCTCTTGTCGGGATCGACATGAAACGAGGGGGTCCGCTCGTTGTGGAAGGGACAGAGGCCTTTAAACGTCCTCCCCGAGCGCTTCAGGGCCGTGTAGCGTGAGATAAACTCGACGAGGTCGACGCGTTCGCGGATCGTATCTTTCTCACTGAGTTCCATGGGGGACTCTATCATACCCCAAAAAAAACAAAACCCCCGGCGCGGAGAGCCGCGCCGGGGGCAGTGTGAGAGGTCTACTCGACCGAGTTGATCTGGATCGCGACAACCTTGTAGATGCCGTTGTACGGATCGGGGGTGCCGTTGACAAACTTCATGTTCATCAGCTGGAACTCGATGTGCTGCTTGGGGTAGGAGCAGACCAGGAGCTCACCGCTCTTCATCACGGACTTGGGGGTACCGTAGGTGCGGATCAGGTCCTTGTAGGTCGAGCCCAGGGTGATTCCCTTGGAGCTCTTGTCGCCCTTGGTGCGGGGCACATAGCCCGTCACACGGATCTGGGAGACCTTGCCCTCAGGGGAGATCAGGAAGTCGTAGCCAATAGCCTGCTTCTGCTTCTTGGCATCGAGTGCCTTCATGGAGTAGCTCCAGGTCACTTCCTGCTGAACCGTGGACGAAGACGTGGTCTGGCCAAAGCGTCCCATGCCGCTTCCGCCGCCCATGCCGCCGGGCATCCCGCTTCCACCACCGGCCATCATGCCATCGAGGTCGCCGCCGCCCATCAGGCCGCCGCCGCCCTTACCTGCACCACCGGGCATTCCCATGGGGCCGCTGCCACCCATGCCGGGGCGCTGCATGCCACCGTAGCCACCCATCATGGGGCCGCTGCCGCTCATGCCACCGCCGCCCATCATGGGACCGCTGCCGCTCATGCCGCCGGGCATTCCACTACCACCGGGCATTCCCGCGGGGGCCATTCCTGCACCAGGCATTCCGCTACCGCCGGGCATTCCCGCAGGGCCGGGGATTCCACCGCCCATGCCAAGGCCGCCGCCGCCACGCTTGCCGCCGCCCATCGGGCCACTACCGCCCATCATGCCGCCCATGCCCTCACCATCGAGACCACCGCCCATGCCGCCCATCATGCCGCCCTGGCCCGCGCCGCCACCGGCGGTGGGGGGACGAACCGCAACATCGCCGATCTGGATGTCGTTGGGGTTGCCAAAGGCGGTCAGAATCGACCGTGCCGACGAATTAATCCGGATTCCTGCAAGCGAGCGCTCAATCCCATCTTTCTGAGCATGTGCCGGGAACACACCCGACACTACCAGCGCCACGCCGCCGAAACCCACTACCTTTTGCCAGTTCATGAAACTCATCCTCCCAAAATTCTCCCCGATTGGGGGAGCCTACACTCGGAACTAGATGCCGCGTATTCTACCAGATTTTTTACAAAATGGTATAAAACTTCTTATTGTGTCCAATTCTCTCCACACCACTGCTCTTGCCTCGCTTCGCGAGGAGCGCTCCCTCACCGACTACCTGATCCAGGCGCGGGCGGAGCTGCGTGCCCGCTGGCTCCCCGAGACCGGGGGGCGAGCCTGGGCACAGGCACATAGCGACCTGCTCGATGCGGTGCTCCGACGCTTGCTAAGCCTTGCGGCGGAGCGCTCGGGGCAGAGCCCCCAGGGGATCGCTCTGCTCGCAACCGGAGGCTACGGACAGAGAGCCCTGGCTCCCTACTCCGATGTGGACCTGACCTTCTTGGTGGACCGCGACGATGACCCGCCGCTGCTCCGGGAGGCGTTTCGCCTCGTGATGGATGTCCTGATGGCCGGTGCCCGCATTAAAGTGGGCTACGCCTATCGCCATATCTCAGAGATCGGAGGAGACCGGCTGGATCATCAGACCCAGACCGCACTTCTCTCCGCTCGCCTGATCGCGGGCGATGGTGCGCTCTTTGCCCGTTTTGATCGCATCTATGGCCCCGGCCTTCACATTGCGGACTTCCTTTTTCGAAAAATTTCGGAGCGGGAGCGAATCCGGCAGAAAATGGGGACATCACCCTACCTGGTGGAGCCTGAGCTCAAAGAAGGCGCAGGAGGGCTACGCGACATTCAAACGGCGCTCTGGATGGCACGTGCACGCTTCGATAAGACCGGAGACTCGCTCTGGCGGGAGCTGGTGCGCCGGCATATCCTCACGGCATCGGAGAAGACACGCCTACAAGAGGCACGGGAGCACCTCTATAAGATTCGAAACCTCCTGCACCTACTCACCGACGAGCGCCGGGACCGGCTGAGCACGTCGCGGCAAGAGGAGATCGCCGCCCGGCTGGGAATCACCGACGAGGGAGGCATTCCCGCGGTCGAGGTGTTCATGCAGCGCCACTACCAGCGGACCGGGGATATCTACCACCTCTCGGAGAAGATCATGCAGCGCTGCCTGGAGGCCCCGCTCGCGCTGGGAACGGACTCGGGGCTGGCGTCGCTGCGCCGCACGGTGATTGTCGCCGAGCCACGCCGGGTCGCGGCCGATCCCCACTGGCCCCTCGCGGCTCTCGAGTTTTGCCAGCGCTACGAGCTAGAGCTCGCCCCCGCGACCATCGAGGCAATCGAGGAGCTGGTGGACAAAGAGGGGCTCTCGACCGACTCCGGGACCCGCTTTCTCAACCTGCTGATGCAGCCCGGCGATGTGGAGCAGACCCTGCGGCGGATGCACCGCACGGGTCTTCTTCGAGCGCTCCTCCCTGAGCTGGACGCCTGTATGGGGCTCGTTCCCTACGACCCCGCGCATGTCTGGACCGTGGGGGAGCACACGCTTCGGGTCCTGCAGAACCTCACCCGCCTGCGCCCCGACGCCCCCCCCGACTCTGGTGTCCCTGCAAACTACCGCGAGGTGTTCGCATCGCTGGAGTCGCCCGCGACTCTCTACCTGGGAGCCCTGCTCCACGACCTGGGCAAGCAGTGGCCCACCCTGCTCGACGGCACCCGCGCGCCCCACGAGCTCACCGGTGCCGAGCGGGCGACCGCACTCTGTGAGCGTCTTGGGGCCTACCCCCAGAGGGCCGAGAGCGCGGTCTTTCTGGTGCGCTGGCACTTGCTCCTGGCCGAGCTCTCCCGCCTGCGCGACCTGACCCGCCCGGAGACGATCCGTGAGGTGCTGCGGCATGTCCCCGATGCGGATCACCTCAAGATGCTCTACTTGCTGACCTGGGCGGATACCTCGGCGGTGGGCCCCGGGGTCTGGACCGACATGACCGCCCGCCTCCTGGATGAGCTCTTTGGCCGCACGCTTGGGGCACTGGAGAGCGACCAGCCCGACGAAGACGATCCCGATGAGGCGGCGCGTCGCCTGGACGGTCTGCGCGGGCGGCTGCGGCGCCGCTTGGCCTCGCACGCGACCGAGGAGGAGAGCGCGGCGATCCAGAGCCACACCAACGCCATGCCCGCGGCCTATCTCCTCAACACATCCCTGGAGACCATGACCCTCCACCTGGCGATGATCGGAGCACTGACCAGCGGGGAGGCGGAGCACGGGGTGGTCGCCGATCTGCGGACGCTTCCCGGCACGGAGCAGACCGAGCTCACGCTGGTGGCCTACGACGACCCCGCGCCGGGGCTCTTGGCCAAGATCACGGGCGTACTCTACGCCTACGACATCCGCCTCCACGCGGCGCAGGTCTTCACTCGGCCCGCGGAGGGGGAGTCCGGGCGCGCGATTGTCGTGGACACGCTGGTGATCGACCACCGGGACCAGCCACTGGACCGCAACATGCGTGGGGAGCTCGCTACCGCGCTGGGAAAGGCCTTGGGCGGTGAGGAGCCCATCCCTGAGCTCCTCGCCCGCCGCCGCCGCCCGGAGCCGTCGCTGGGCACGCTACAGAACCTCCGCCTGGAGCCCACCGATGGTGACCACACGCTGCTGGATGTGATCGTCCCCCGCGGCCCCGGCGCGATCCACGCTCTCCTCCGCACGGTCACTGCCCAAGGCTGGAACATCCACGCCGCCCGCCTCTCCACCTGGGCCGGACTAATCCGCTGTGCGCTCTACCTCTCGGAGGCAACCCCGGGCGCGGGTGGGGACTTGAAGGCGGCGCTGTCCGGGGGCTGAAGTCCCCGGCAGCAGTTGGGGAGCGTCCCGAGGACGCATAGAGAATATTGTCTTTTGCGCCCACGGGGCGCTCTTGCCTGCTGCCGGGGACTTCAGCCCCCGGACAATTCCCGCACTACGCCCCCTTCAGATAGTCAAACACCTCTTGGGCGAGCTTGGCGTTCATTCCGGGGGCCTTGGCGAGCTCGACCGCGCTGGCTTTCTTCATCTTGGCGACACTGCCAAAGAACTTCAGCAGGTTCTTGCGCCGCAGGGGGCCGATTCCGGGGATCTCGTCGAGGATACTCATGTTGGCGGCGCGGCCACGGACATTTCTATGGTAGGTGATCGCCCAGCGGTGGACTTCGTCGCGGACCCGCTGCAAGAGAAACAGAGCGGGGGCGTTGCGTGGGAACTCGATGGGCTCGTGGGCGCCCGGGAGGAAGACCTGCTCATATTGTTTGGCGAGGCCGATCATCGGGAAGTCGTAGCCGAACTGCTTCATGGCGTCCTGGGCGGCGGAGAGCTGCCCTTTGCCGCCATCGACCACGATCAGGCTGGGCTGCTGGGTGAACTTGGGGTTACCCTCGGCCATCTGCGCGAAGCGGCGCGTGAGCACCTCGAACATCATCGCAAAGTCATTGGGGGTGTTGTCAGGGAGGCTCTCGATCTTGAAGCGGCGGTACTCGCTCTTCTTGGGCTTGCCCCGCTCGAAGACCACCATCCCGCCGACCGCGTGGCGCCCCTGGACATTGGAGTTGTCGTAGGCCTCGATCCGGTGGAGGGAGTTCTCCGGCATCCCCAGCGCCGTCGCCAGCTCTAAAAGCGCCCCGTCGATCCGGCTCTGCTCCGCCGCCGCGACCGCGCGGAGCTGTGTGAGTGCCTGCTCCGCATTCGCCGACGCCAGCTCCATCAGGCGCTTCTTCTCACCGCGCTCGGGGACAGAGAGGGTGACTTTCGCGCCGCGTTTTTGCCGCAGCCAGCTCTCGATAATCTCGGTCTCCTCCACGTGGGTGGGCAGGAGAATCTCCCCGGGGACAAAGCTGGCGTCTTGGTAGTAGCGCTTCAGAAACTCCGCGGTCGCCTCGCCCACACCGTCCTCGGCACCGTCGAGCAAGAAATGCTCCTGCCCGATCAGCTTGCCGCCGCGGATAAAGAACATCTGCACCGCCGCCCCGGTCTCGTCGGCGACCACGGCCATGACGTCCTGGTCGCCGGTCGTGGTGCTGACCACTTTCTGCCGCTCGACAATCGTGTTGATGGCTACCAATTGATCCCGTAGCTTGGCCGCGCGCTCGAACTCTAAGTTCTCCGCGGCGGTCTCCATCTTCGCCTGCAGGTTCTTCGCCAGCGAGTCCTGCCGGCCTTGGAGAAAGACCTCGGTGTCTTTGACCGTCTGGGCATAGCGCTCCTTATCGGCGAGCCCGGCGCAGGGCGCTTCCGGGCAGCGGCCCATGTGGTGGTACAGACACGGCTTCTGCTCGACCTTGTTGGTCCACTCCTTCTTGCAGGTCACGAGCGGGAAGACACGGTAGATCAGATCGACGGAGTCCCGCACGGCCGCGCCATTCGTATACGGCCCAAAGTACTTATTCCCATCACCCTGCTTCACTCTCCGGGTAATCAGCACCCGCGGAAACGGCTCGCTGGTCGTCAGCATCAGATAGGGGTATTGCTTGTCGTCCCTGAGTCGGACGTTGTACTTGGGCTGGTGCTTCTTGATCAGGTTGCACTCTAGGATCAGCGCCTCCAGCTCGGTATCCGTCAGCACCCAGTCCATATCGACAATATTGGCGACCAGCTTGCGTGTCTTGGGCGTGTGGTTGGCCGACTTTTGAAAGTACGAGCGCACTCGGTTCCTGAGATTGATCGCCTTACCGACATAGATAATCTGCCCCTCTTTATCTTTGTAGAGGTAGCACCCCGGGTTGGTCGGGAGGTTCTTGAGCTTTTCTTCAAGCGTCAGCGGCGCAGGCGAGGACATGGTGAACTATTGTACCGCTTCCGCGCTCAGGGCTATTCGGGATCAGGAAACTCCAGGCCATCGTAGAGGGCGGCGAGGGAGATTTCTATGTCTAGTGGTGGGATATATAGACTCCCAACAAGCGTCTCCCCGTCGTCCACCTGCCAGGCATCGTCTTTGCGACTCCAGCACTCCACTAAGATGCGGTTTTGTGAGACAAAGACAATAGCTTTCAGACCTGGCAGGCTCCGGTAGCGACGAAATTTTTCTCCCCGGTCAAAGGCCTCCGTGGACTCGGAGAGTATCTCAAAAACGACAGTCGGGTTGAGGATGGTGTCTCGGCGGGTGTTGTAGAAAAGCGGGGGCGAGCAGAGGATCAGGGCATCGGGGTAGAAAAAACTCGCCCCGATCTGGACCTTGAGGCCCTCGGTGCGAACCCGGCACGGAGGCTTTAGTGCCGTCGCACAGGCAGTGACAAGGTTTGTCGCGAGCTGGTTGTGCTCATCCGACATCCCTGCCATGGCATAGATGCTCCCCGCGACATACTCATAGCGCTCCGGCTGCACCTTCTCCCAGGCTAGAAACTCCTCAACGCTCCGTAGCTTTTCCGCCGTCGCCATAACGGCATTATACACCTGTCCTACGACGGGTTCTACGGCAAGGGCTGGCGCTTTTCCGTGAGCGGATTCAGCGCCAGCCCGAGCTTCCAGGAAGCTTACTGCTGTGAGTACTTGAGTAGGTACTTGCGGTTGGACTCGGCGTTCTTGACGAGCTCTTGACCATTGGGGATGCGCTTTGCAGCCGCGACCGCGCTATCGAGCCAGCGGAGGGCGTTGCGGGTAGCGACCGGGTTCATGGCGGGCTTGAGCCCTCGGTTCATCCCAATCTGACGCACGTAGTAGTAGTGCCGAGCCATCGCGGCGGCGTAGGCGAGGGTGGGAATGGCTTGGGTGATGATCATTCCCTCGGAGGTCGGCTGGTTGTCGTAGGGAAGCGCTAGGGAGCCAGGAGGAACAGTGACACTGATCCCGTATTTCTTATTGAGAATCGAAATAAGCCGCATCTGTGGGGTCTCCTCCCAGGCGTCGATCCCAACATAGAGCGGAAGCTGAAGGTTCTGCGCACGCGGGGCATCTGGGGCGAGCGGTTCCAGGGGGACAAGCCAGAGCGTAGCGTAGTCCGCACTTCCGCCGACATTGTGTGGGCCGCTGATGGAGAGATAGATCCGCCCTTGGTCGTCGCGGGTGTACTCAGGCTCGTCCTTGTGCAGAGGCTGATCGCGGAGATTGACAGAGGCATGGAGGCCCGGCGTGGAGTGATCCGTGAGTGCTGTGTTGCCGAGCCAAGTACTGACTCTGAGCTGGAGATTGCCCTCCGTGTCGTAGGCGAGGACGGTCGGCTGAAGGACAATACCTTGCTGCGTGGCATCTATCGTAATTTCTCCTGCTTTGGGAAGCGCCTGAGCCCCATCAGGTAGGGCGACATTGTAGGTGCAGGTCAGCTCCGCCTCGACAAACGTTTTCTTAATCGGCCCCTCATCGGGCTCCTGCGTTGGCCCATGGTCGTGCTCGTTCTGGGTTACCTGGTAGCGAATGGGGAGGTTGCTCTTGCGGTCCACCGAGAGCTCGGCGACGCGCTCGATATCGCCCGATACAATGTGGCTAATGAGCATGAGCTGTGGGCTTTGGGGGTTCCGGTAATCGACGGAGAGGCTGCTGAGATAGTCCCCGCCGATTCCCTCGAAGAAGTGCTCCCCCGGCTGGTTGGGATCGTCGCTGAGGGAGCTGGAGGGCAGCAGAATCGAGTAGGACTTGGGGCGCATGCGCACTTTGGGGAGCTTGCGGAGCCTGGTCTTTCCATTGTCAATCAAGACACTCTCCCCGAGCTGCTCGCGGTAGAAAAATGGCGATCGGCGGCCCCAGATCTCCCACTTCACTTTTTTCTCGTTGACGATACGCCAGCCGATAAAGTGCCAGGTGTTGGTATGTGAGATCGCCTCCCGGACATCGCTGGCGGCGAAGCTGCGGGGGGTGAGAAAACGTGGCCCCGCCAGGAGGCCAATGCCTAGGGCGGTGGCGACCGTGAGAGCGCCAATTACAGAACGAGCCATGATGGGTTTCCTTTGAGGGGGGAGCGCGAGTGTGCCTGCCACTCGGTTGATTTGGGCGATATTTCGCTTGTAGGCACGGCAGCCGGAGCAGCCCGCCAGGTGGAGCGTGAGTGCGAAAGTGCGCTGCCCTTCGCTCAGGGCAATGCGGGCGTTGTCACAGTGCATGGGGAGTTCCTTTCGTGGTCGGACAGCCACCCTCACAGGCGGTTTCGTGGGTGATCAGGGGAGCGAGCTTGGCATAGAGGAGGCGGGTCGCCGTGCCTAGGCGAGACTGCACCGTTCCCAGGGGAATCTCCAGCAACTCTGCCACTTCTTTATAGCGAAACCCCTCCACCCGGATGAGCACAAAGACACTGCGATAGTACTCCGGGAGCTGGGCGATCGCTGCCTCCAGAGCGTCCTGTGCCTCAACCTGAGAGAGCAAGGCGAAGGGATCACTCAAGGGCGCAGCAGGCTCAAAGCTCTCCTCAAGCAGAGTGGTCGGGAGGTTCTTTTGCTGGCGACGCAGGGTGCCGTACTGCCGGAAGGCGATCCCACAGAGCCAGGTGGAGAACGCTCCCCGACCCTTCCACTGGTCCAGCTTCTCATAGGCAATGACCACCGTTTCCTGCAAGAGGTCCTCGGTCTCGGTCGCATTGCCCGTGAGCCGCCGTAGCATTCCCTCCACTCGGGGGCGGTGCCTTGCCAGGAGCACCTCCAACGCCCGCGGATCGCCTTTTCTTGCTTTATGAACCTGCCAGGTATCGGAGTTCCAGATCATTGATTTCGCTGTCCTGACAGTAAGTAGCAGGCAAGCCCCGTTTGTTCGCAGATCCCAAAAAATAATGTCGCGGAGCGACTTTGTGGCCGCAGGTCAGGAGCGAAGCGCGCCCGCCTCGTTCATGAGGCCTGGGCGATGAGCTTCGCCACTAACGCCGTCCAGCCGGTCTGATGGCTCGCTCCGAGGCCGCGGCCCGTGTCGCCGTGGAAGTACTCGTGGAAGAGGTAGTGCGGGTGGCTGTCGGGGCGCTGGATCAGCGAGATAAGGCGCTGCGAGAGGTCTGTGGCGACCGCCCAGAGGTCGTTGTCGTTGTAGAGGAAGCTCTTGCCGTAGGCGTAGTCGAACTTCTGGAGCGACTCGATCAGGAGATAGTTCAGCGGCATCCAGAGCGGCCCGCGCCAGTTGGAGTTGCCGCCAAACATCCCGCTGGTCGAGTCGCCGGGATCGTAGGCGACCCGGTAGGTCTGGCTTCCGACTGTCAGCCGGAACGGGTGCGAGCGGTGCCACGCCGAGAGCGAGCGGATGCCATAGGGCGAGAGGAACTCTTCTGGGTCGAGTGCCCGCTTTAGGACTCGGCGCAGGCGCTCCTGCCCGACCAGCGAGAAGATCACCCGCTCGCTCTGTCCGGGATCGGCGAGGTGGGCCACTTCCTGACACAGCTCCGGCTTGTGCGCCATAAACCACTTGAGCCGCTTCGTAAAGTCAGGGACACGCTTTAGGGTCTCGCTATCGAAGCTCTCCACCGCAAAGAGGGGAATCAGCCCGACAATCGAGCGCACGGGGAGCCGGTGTGTCGAGCCATCGGGGAGGCGCAGGGCATCGTAGAACCAGCCATCGTCTTCGTCCCAGAGCACCCCCGAGTGGTTAAATGCATGGGCGATATAGACAAAGTGCTCGGCGAACTTGGTGGCGACATCTTCATAGGTCGGATCGGTCTTGCACAGCTCCAGCGCGATCGCCAGCATGTTCAGGCAGAACATCGCCATCCACGCCGTGCCATCGCACTGCTCCAGGGTTCCTCCGGTCGGGAGCGGCGCGCTCCGGTCGAAGACCCCGATATTGTCCAGCCCTAGAAAGCCGCCTTCAAAGAGGTTGTTGTCCTGGGCGTCCTTGCGGTTGACCCACCACGTGAAGTTGATCAGTAGCTTGTGGAAGATCCGCTCCAGAAACACCGTGTCGCCGGGCTCATCGCGCCCCTTACCCTGCTTCTTGCGCTCGATCTTGTAGACACGTAGTGCCGCCCAGGCATGGACCGGCGGGTTCACATCGCCAAAGGCCCACTCGTAGGCGGGGAGCTGGCCGCTCGGATGCATGTACCACTCTCGGCAGAGCAGGAGGAGCTGGTGCTTGGCAAACTCGGGGTCGATTAGCGCGAAGGGGATCGTGTGGAAGGCCGTGTCCCACGCGGCAAACCAGGGGTACTCCCAGCAGTCCGGCATCGAGAGGATATCGGCCGCATTAAATGTCCGCCAAGCACTGTTACGCCCGGATTTTCTCTGCCCGGGCGGCGGCGGCTGACCGGGGTCACCATCGAGCCACTGGTCCACATCCAGGCGGTAGAACTGCTTGCTCCAGATCAGCCCCGCAAAGGCCTCACGCTGCACCTGCTTCTGCTCCGCAGTCGCGCTTGCCGGAGCGAGCGTGTCGTAGAATGCGTCCGCTTCTTGCCGACGCTGTGCCAGTACAAGTGCTGTTGCCTCTGGCTCCCAGAGCGGCGGTGCTTCTTGAAGCGTGTTGGGCTCTGCCTGTCGGCGCAGACGGAGCCAAAGAGACTTACTTGCGTTTGCGGGAACCAGGAGCTGCTCGACCAGGCAGGCTTTGGTCCCGCGCTCTCGACTCTCACAGGCATTGTCCTGAGCGTGTAGGAGTTGATCCCCGAAGGCGTCTTTCTTGTTCTGGGTGCTCTCTAGTGTTCCCCAGAGGAGCTGGGTATTGCTCTCATTGTGAGTCAGCCACAGCGCCGATGGATGCGCGGCTTCGAGGGTGTAGGTACCTAGCCTCTGGTGCTGTGCCAGGAAAATAGAGTCACTGAGGCGCGTGATCTCAGGGCGTGGGGTGTTCTTGCCCCAGCTCCAGCGGTTGCGGAACCAGAGGGTGGGGAGGAGCCAGAGCGGCGCATCTTCCGGCCCCGCATTAAATGCCGTGATACAGACCACGATATCGTCGATTCCCGCCTTGGCGTACTCCACGGTGATATCGAAGTAGCGCTTCTCGGCGAAGATGCCTGTGTCTTCTAGCTCGAACTCCGTGGCGTGGGGGTCGTGCTTGCGGCGGGCGTTCTCCTCGATCAGCTGTGCGTAGGGGAAGGCGCGCTGGGGATAGCGATAGACATACTTCAGGTAGCTATGGCTGGGGGTGGCATCGGCGTACCAGTAGAGCTCCTTGACATCCTCGCCGTGGTTGCCCTCACCATTGGTGAGCCCAAAGAGGCGCTCCTTGAGGATGGGGTCCTGGCCGTTCCAGAGGGCGAGCGCAAAGCAGAGGCGCTGGCGGATGTCCGAGATGCCCGCGAGACCGTCCTCACCCCAGCGGTAGGCGCGGCTCCGGGCATGGTCGTGGGGGAAGTAGTCCCACGCGGAGCCGTCGGGGCTGTAGTCCTCGCGCACCGTGCCCCACTGCCGCTCGGCCAGGTAGGGGCCCCAGAGCCGCCAGGTGTCGGCGTCTTGCGCCTGCTCGGCGAGTCGTCTCTCCTCGGTGGTCATGGAAAATTGTATCAGCTTCATTAAAAATCCGAGCGCATGTGGAAGAAGTAACTAGCCAAATAATGGATATTTAATGGAGCAGGGGGAAACAATGTTTCACGCAGTCAATCACTTTGGGATTCGGCTACTCGCCTCGGTCGCAGAACAGCAGAGTGAGGCACGTTTTACGCTTGCCCCGCCCGCACTCTATCTACCGCTCACCATGCTCAAGAGTGTGGCATCCGGGGCGACACGCCAGGGCTTGAGCCGCGCCTTGGAGACCGATGAGAAGCTCAGCGAGGACGAGCGCGAGCGCCGGATTCGTCTCCTGCGTAGCCTTGTGAGTACCAGCCCTGTGAACTTTGAGGCCTCACTTCTCAGCCGTGGGCAACGGGCGTTCTCCCCAGGGTTCATGCGACGAGCCCAAGAGACCTATGGGGTGCCTGTGGTCACCGACGAAGGCAACCTTCCGCTGCGCTTGCTCTTGCGCCTCAGTGCGACTGTCAACCTGACGGGCGCGGTACACCACCTTCGCGATGGCAAGGTGCTGGGGTACCGGCTCCCGGCGGAGAACGGGCTGGCACTCACCCTCTTGGTTCCTCCGCGTGCGGCGTTCTGGCAGGCCAGGAACCGGCCGCTGCTGGAGCTCCTGAAGGGCCTCGACCCCGACACGCTCAACCTCTGGAGGGAGCGGCTCAGTGCCACCGAGGCGAGTACGACTCCCATCCCACCCCTCCCGGAGATCTCGGAGAATATCGACCTGATGGCGCGGCTGAAGGCACTCGATCTGGGGCCGGCGCTGACACCTGCAGCAGACTTCTCCCTGATGATGGTTGCCAGTGAGGCACCGCACCTTGCGGGGATGCGGCAGTCGCTCCAGCTCCAGCTAACCGGCGGGAAGGCGCTTCCCACCCGCGCTGCGGACCCGATGGTCTGGTGGCTAGAGCACGAGCCCAGCGGCGTGATGCTCGCGCTGGGCTATGGTGGTGGTTCGGTGCGGGACTAGCCGGCCGCGTGGACAATCGGGCGCTTGCTGGGGTCCGATTGGTTGCGGCGTAGGATCTCGTGGGTGAGTGGCGCGATATCGCCCTCCCCAAAGATCACAAAGCGCAGCAAGAAGAGCATCGGGTTGGACTCGATCCAGTTGAAGTAGACATGCGGGCGGCGCTTGTGGCGCTTCTGCACCTCCAGCAAGACTGCGGCGATCGCATTGGGAACCGCGACTCCGTGGCAGCGCAGCACCCAGAAGCCTCCGACATCCACGCCCTCCACCCGTAGGGTCGAGGAGAACGACGACGAGTCGGGGACATAGACCTCGAGAAATGCCCAGCGCTCGGCCTCTCCGAAGTGGTGGGTCCAGGCGGCCTCGCGGATCGCGGTCGAGTACTCGGCGGCATCGCGCTCATCGGGGTGGTTGGCGATAAAGCGCACCTCACCCTGCTTGGCCATCTCCACCAGCATCCGCTCCGCACTCTCGTCGAACTCGATCTTATCGACACGGAGCTCCGTGGTGCGCCAGACACGGGAGATCAGGGAGAGGATAATAATCACCCCGATAAAGAAGCTCGCGATCTTGAGACCATCGCTACGCTCGACAATATTGATCACCGTGGTGTAGGCAAAGATCGCCGTGATGACCCCAAAGGCGACCTTGAGCCCTTTCTGGCCCGCCCGGTGCGCTGCGATAGTCACCGCGACCGCGGCACTGGTCATCAGCACCAGCACTCCTGTGGCGTAGGCACCGCCTTGGGCATCGACATCGGCCTGGAAGATCAGGGTCACGACGACCGCCAGGACCATGTAGACCACCACGAGGGGCCGGTTGGCGCGGGTCCACTCGGGGGCCATGCCGTAGCGGGGGAGATACCGGGGGACGATATTGAGTAGGCCGGCCATGGCGCTGGCCCCGGCAAACCAGAGGATCAGGATGGTCGAGATGTCGTAGAGGGTCCCAAAGCCGTCCCCGAAGAACTTCTGGGCGAGAAAGGCGAGAGCACGGCCATTGGCACTGCCGCCCTTCTTGAGTGCACTGATCTTGACAAAGCCCGGCTTGTCTTTATCGTCTTCAAAGTGCACATGGACCATGTCGGTGTCCATCCCATTGACGGGCACTTGGACATCGATCTCGCTCTCGCCATTGAGGTACTTCTCGATGGGGACCGCGACTGTCCAGACCGGCTCCTTGACATAGGCGCTGTCGGGGTGGACCGACATCAGGACGGTTCCCGCGGGCTGGTTCTTCATCCCTGCGAGCTGGCTCTTCTCAACACTCTTCTCCGCGACCAGCTTCGGGTAGAACTCATGGGCGGGGATAAGGAGCGCGGCCACAAAGCTGGAGGCGATGAGATAGATACTCATGATCGCCGCAGCGGAGAGGAGCAGCTTGCGCGTATTGGCGACCCGTCCCACCGGATTGGCCTCGGTATCGTCCTTGCCGCCCTCCACCAAGGGCATGACGGCAACCCCTGTCTCAAAGCCCGAGAGCCCCAGGGCGAGCTTGGGAAAGAGGCCGAGCGCAGCGAGCAGGATCAGCCCGATACTGCCATGCACCGCGAAGGGCTTGCCAAAGAGCGCAGGGGCCGCCGCCATGAGCATGGCCTGGAAGTCGGCCTGGTGCTTGGGGAGGTCGGAGAGCAGGAGCATGACGCCCTTACCGACCACGATGGCATTGAGAGTGAGGTAGGTCAGGGTCAGCACCACCGCGATTCCCACCGCCTCTTTGAAGCCACGCAGGAAGACCGCCCCCAGCAGCAGGATCAGTCCCAAGGTGATGCCGACCTGCCAGAGTGTCGGGTTGTGCTCCATGAAGTGCGCGACAAAGTGGTTCTCTCGCACGTGGGCGGCGGCATCGGCGGCGGAGAGGGTGATGGTGATGATGAAGTCGGTGGCCACAAACCCCAGCAGGATCAGCACAAAGATCTTGCTGGTCCAGCTCTTGAGGAGCGCCTCCAGCATCGAGATCGAGCCCTCACCGTGGGGGCTCTCTTGTGCGACACGCCGGTAGATCGGGAAGGCTCCCAGTAGGGTGAGGAGCACGAGGACAATGGTGGCGATGGGGGAGATCGCACCTGCCGCGAGGAAGGCGATTCCGGGCTGGTAGCCCAGAGTGGAGAAGTAGTCGACTCCCGTCAGACACATGACCTGCCACCAGGGATGGGGCTTGTGTCCTGGCTCGTGCTCTTCTTCAAAGGCGCCCTCGACATTCGAGACATAGCCCTCTAAAAACCACTTTTTAAACTTACTGTTCATCGCATGATTGCTTTCAACACGCGGACTTTTTCGGGATCGACGGGCGAGTCCACGGCACCCACTTTTAAGCTACTGCCCACGATCGCCCCTGCCGCACCGGCCTGAAGTAGCGCGGTCGCGGTTGCCTCGCCAAAGCCGCTTCCGACCAAGACGGGGACTCCCGGAACTGCCTGGGCGACCGCCGCCACATCCGACACGCTGGTTCCGCTGCCGGTTGCACTGCCGCTGACGATCAGCGCATCGGCCATGCCACGAAGCACGGCGTCCTTGGCGGCATCTTGGATGGTCTGGGTGCCATCGCCGAGCTGCGCGGCGTGCTTGACAAAGACATCGGTGAAGATCTGGATGTGCTCGGCCCCGAGCTGCTTGCGGTAGAGAATCCCCTCACGGGCCGCGCCCTCGATAATGCCCTGGTCGGTGACCGCCGCGCCCACCCAGACATTGACCCGGACAAACTGCGCCCCGACAATATGAGCGATCGCCAGTGCGCCTTTAGCATCGTTGCGCAGGCAGTTGATCCCCAGTGGAGTGTTTGGGGCCGCCTCACGGACCACTAGCGCCGCACGGGTGAGCGCGGCGAGGGTGTGGGGTGGGACGCTATCCTTGGCGAAGGGAGCATCGAAGAAGTTCTCCACCATGATCGCGTCCACGCCACCGGCTACCAGCGCCCGCGCATCGGCGTCCGCGCGGCTCAGCACGCCCGCGAAGTCGCCGCGATCCCGCGGGCTCCCCGGCAGTGGCCCGAGGTGTACCATTCCAATAAGGCGCTTGGACGCCCAGAAGTCTTTAAGCACGGAGGACATTGTAGCGCACAATTCTGGTCATCGGATAAAATAAAGGACCGTTGTCTTGGAGATTAGATCATGACTATCGAAACGGAAGCGGAACGCGATGCGGCACTTCTTCGAGCGATGCGCCTGAAGGAATACCTTGCCTCTTTACCTCCAACAGAGGATGCTTGGGAGAAACACTGTCGCTGGGCAACGCAGGCGACTGTCTTTAATCTTGAAGAAGATATTGAGGAGTTTGAGTACCATGCTCGGCAGAAGCGTGAAAAACTCCCTCTGACTTCTGGTTCGTGAGGAGGACGACTGTGGGGCTGTGACGAACCGTAGGGCATGGACCCGATGACCTCACCTCGTCTCTTGCGCGTCGCCGCGCAGCCTGTGGAAGCCGCAAAGACGCTCCTACGGCGCATCTCCTGTGAGCTGGACTTCGCTCGTGCCTTTGCCACGCTGACCGGAGACACCCACTGGCCCGCGCTGATTGAGCACGCAACCGCGATTGTCGAGGGCTGCACGGGCGAGGTTGCTGAGGCGGTCGCTGAGGCGGAGGCGGTTCTGGCACCGATCGGGGTGGCGGCGAAGGCCTACACGATCCACTGCGTGGGGCATGGGCATATCGACATGAACTGGATGTGGTCGTGGCAGGAGACCGTGGCGACCACCCACGATACGTTCCAGTCCGTGCTCCAGCTCATGCGCGAGTACCCGAGCCTGACCTACTCCCAGTCCCAGGCATCGGTCTATGCGCTGATGGAGAAGTACCACCCCGAGCTCTTTGCCGAGATCCAGCAGCGGATCGCCGAGGGGCGCTGGGAGGTGACCGCGGTGCACTGGGTGGAGGGCGATAAGAACCTGGCGAGTGGCGAGAGCCTCGCGCGGCACCTGCTCTACACACGGCAGTACACCAAGGAGAAGTTCGGCCTCGACGCCGCAGACCTGCCGCTGGACTGGGAGCCGGACACGTTTGGCCACGCCAACACGATCCCGACCATCCTGGCCCAAGGCGGGGTGAAGTTCTACTACGCCTGTCGCCTCGGGGGGGGCTTTGACCATGCGGTCACGGGCGAGTTTCCGCGTCCCAAGCTCTTCTGGTGGCAAGGCCCCGATGGCTCGCGGGTGCTGGTCAATAAAGAGTCCACTTGGTACAACTCCTATGTCAATATCGGGGACAATATCGCCCTGCCCGCCGTGGAGTTCTTCCGAGACACGCAGCTCACCGACTGGCTCAATGTCTACGGGATCGGCAACCACGGTGGCGGCCCCACCCGTGTCGAGATCGAGTACCTGCAAGAGACCGCTACCTGGCCGATCTACCCGAGCGTCACCTTTGGGACGGCCAAGGGCTGGTACGAGAGAGTGGCGGCGGGCGATCTCTCGCACCTCCCCGTGCTGGACCACGAGCTCAACTACGAGTTCACCGGCTGCTACACGACCCAGACCCTCATCACGCAGGCCAATAGATTTGGGGAGAACTACTGTGTCGAGGCCGAGACCCTCGCCGCGATCACGGGCCGGGACTCTCGGGGGTCCCTGCGCGAGGCCTGGATCAATATTCTCTTCAATCAGTTTCATGACATCCTGCCCGGCTCGGGTGTCCGCCAGACCCGTGAGCACGCGATGGCGCTCTTCCAGGAGACCGGGGCGATCACGGGGGCGATCAAGCGCGAGGCGGGGAAGGCACTGGCGAGCGGGCTGAACACGGCGATCTTCGCCCCAGGTGCGGCGACGCTCGGGGAGTTTGGTAGCGGTGCGGGCGCGGGGATCGGGGCGATGGAGTCGGGGCTCTCCAAGTCGGCGGGGGGCGGGAGTGTCCGGCCCTATGTCGTCTACAACCCCTGCGCCTGGCCCCGCACCGAGGCGGTCACCGTGCGCCTCTACGACACGGGCTTTGAGCCGGGGCGCATTGTCGCGCGGGACGAGCATGCCAACAACCACCCCACGTTTTTTCTGACCCGCGGCGATGACTGGGGGCATAGCTATGTCGATGTGCTCTTCTTCGCGCAAAATGTCCCCGCCACGGGCTACAAGACCTACGCGCTCTGTGAGGGCAAGGTCACGGTCGAGGTTCCTCAGGTCAAGGCCCTGCCCCGCGATGTCTTTGAGACGCCCTTTGGGATGCTGCGCTTCGACCGCTACAAAGGCGGGCTGGTCGAGGTGCACCACCAGGAGAGTGGGATCACGTTCTTGGAGGGGGACTTTGAGAGCCTGGGCGAGTGGGAGCTGACCCGCGAGCAGCCGCGTGGGATGACCGCGTGGGTCCTGGGCGGCTCGGTGGAGTCGCAGGCAGTGACGGTCTCAGGGCACCATGTCCATGGGGTGACGCGCAACCGGGGGACCAGCTACCCGAGCGGGACGAGCATGGCCTATGTGGTCCACCAGAGCCTCAAGGTGCCAGGGACGAAGAGCACGATCAAGGTTCAGTATCTGATCCATGGCTTCGCGCCACGCGTCGACGTGACCGCGGAGATTGACTGGCGCGAGATCGGCGACCCGGAGCGGGGGATTCCCGGCCTGCGGGTCCACTTCCCCTTCGATGGCTACGAGGGGCTGCCGATTCGCTTCGAGACCCCGTTTGGCAGTGTCGTGCGGGAGGACAGCGATGGGGAAGAAGTGCCCGGCCTGCGCTATACCCATGTTCCCCTCGATGAGGGCGGCTTCACGCTCCTCAACGACTCTAAGTACGGCTTCATGGTCGAGGGGGGAAATCTGGCGATGCGCGTCATTCGCTCAAGCTACGACCCCGATCACGCGCCCGAGGTCTGCAAGCACACGATCCGCTACTCGATGGTCTTCCATGACCGCGCCGTGGACGCGTCGGACCTGACCCGGATGGGCGCGGCGTTCAACCACCCGCTGATCGCGTTTCCGGCGGGCGTTCAGGAGGGGACGGGGCCGCTCTCGAAGTCTTTTGCGTCGGTGGAGACCCCCAGTGTGGTGCTTACCAGCCTCAAAAAGGCCGAAGACGGCAACGGCGTGATCCTGCGCCTCGTGGAGTACGATGGGCAAGACACGGAGGCAGTCGTGACTCTGGCGGAGGGCTTTGGGACACGCGCAACCCTCACCGACCTCATGGAGAGCCCTGTCGGGGGGAGGGTAGATTTTGACGGAAAGACCCTCCGCGTCCCGATCCGCGCGAGCTCTTTTGTGAGTGTACGGGTGGTACAATAAACCCGCTTCATGGCCTATCAATCGCTCTATCGTAAGTACCGCCCCCAGACCTTCGCCGACGTGGTCGGGCAGGAGCATGTGGTGCGCACCCTCCAGAACGCTATCACGTCGGAGCGGATCGCCCACGGCTATCTGTTCACGGGGACACGCGGGACGGCCAAGACCACCATTGCACGCCTGCTCGCCAAGGCGCTCAACTGTCTCTCCGGCGGTAAGGGCCCCGTTGCGGAGCCCTGCAACGCCTGTGATGCCTGTAAAGAGATCACGGCCGGCAACTGTATCGATGTGATCGAGCTCGATGCCGCCAGCCACCGTGGGGTCGCCGATATCGAGGAGGTTCGCAAGCAGGTCAGCTACGGCCCGATGGAGTTCCGCTACAAGGTCTTCATTATCGACGAGGCCCACCAGCTCTCCAGCGATGCCAAGGATGCCTTCCTTAAGACCCTGGAGGAGCCGCCGCCCGGCGTTGTCTTTATCCTCGCCACCACCGAGCCGCAGTCGATTCCCATCACCATTCGCTCCCGCTGCCAGCAGTTCGACTTCAAGCGCGGCTCGCTTCTAGATATCTCCAAGCGCCTGAAGTATGTCCTCGACTGTGAGGGGGTTGCCTACACCCCCGATGCTATCAATCTCGTGGCGCGTGGTGCCGAGGGAAGCTACCGTGACTCACTCTCGCTTCTAGAGCAAGTGCTTGCCTTTGCCCCCAAACAGATCACGGCGGCATCGGTGGAGAGCGTCCTAGGAACCCTCGATACCGAGCAGCTCGCGCGGGTCACCGACTGTGTCGCCCGCCGCGATGCGCCGGGAGTCCTGGCGCTTGCCGGGGAGATCTTGGACTCGGGGAAGGAGGCGCGGACCCTCCTCAAGACCCTCGCCGGCCACTTCCGCGATCTCTTACTCGTCGCCGTGGGCGGACCCGCCGCCGCTAATGAGCTCGCCCCAGAGGATGTCGTGCGCCTGCAAGGCCAGGTGAAGCACTTCGCGCCCCAGCAGATTCTCAAGGCGATCGACCTCCTCAACGAGGCGCAGGGAGAAACCCGCTGGAACAACCAGCACCGCCTGCTCACCGAGCTGACCTTCCTGAAGCTCATGACGATCGGCGAGGCCCCCGACCAGCCCTTTGCCACCGCCCCGATTGTCTTCGCCCAGCAAGTCGCCGCCGCGCCGCAAGCCACTGCCCCGCCGCCCGCTACCCAAGCACCGACCGCTCCGCCCCCTGTTGTCGTTGCCCCACCCGTTGTTGCCCCCGTCGTTGTTGCCCCCGTCGTTGTTGCCCCCGTCGTTGTTGCCCCCGTCGTTGAGCCGGAGCCTGTGCAGGACGATGAGGACGAGAGTCTTGATCCCGTTCTGGAGGCCGCGCTGGAGCGTAGCGAGGAAGCACCCAGCCTGAGCGCGGGGTACTTCTCCGATGATCTCCCGGCGGGCGACGACGAAGACGAGTTTGTCCCCGAGCTCGACGACGAAGGCGACGACGAGCCTGCTGTCGTCCCTGCTGCGGTGCCGCCCGCCCCGTCTGGCTTCTCACTCTTCGACGACGCCCCGGAGCCGCAGAGGCCCGCTGCGCCACCCGAGCCGGAGAACGATGGCCTGAGCCTCTTTGACCTGGATGCTCCCGCCCCGGCACCTGCACCGACTCCAGCACCGGCACCGGTCGCGCCACCCAAACCCGATCCGGTCGCGGAGCCTGCACCTAAGCCAGCGGAGAAAGTCGTACCCGCAGAGAAAGTGGTGCTCTTCGACGACGACGAGATGCCGCCTCCGCTCGATGATGACTACCCGCCGCTCCCGGACGATGAGTTTGGCACCAGCAGTGGCCGCCTGGCCCCACAATCCGTCTCTGTCGCACCGCCCGTCCGCGTGCCAGAGCTAGAACCTGAGCCGGAGCCCGTGCGACCCGCGAAACCGGCGCCCGCTCCGGAACCGGAACCCGAGCTTGAGCTCGCGGACCCGCGCATCACGCTTGCCGCGGTGCAGCGGGCATGGCCGGCGTTTCTTACCCAGGCAGAGAAGATCTCCAAGAAGACCAGCGTGATGATGTCGGCGGCGACTCCTGTGGATGTCGAGGGGCGGACGGTGGTACTCTCGTTCACGGCGCGGATGAACTACGACATGATGAACGCGCCCAAGCAGCAGGAGTTTGTTCGCAAGCTCCTCGCCAAGGTCTTGGCTCCCGACCTGGGGACCGTGCCGGTGCGCTTTACGCTCTCGGAGAATGTCCCGCCGCCGCTACTACGCACCGTTGCTCGGCAGACCGTCCGGCGCGACCCCCTCGCACAGATCGAGGCACTCGGCCACGATGAGCTCGAACAGACCCGCACCGATGCCCCGCTCTGGACCCCCCCGACACCCGCTCCGCGGGTCTCGGAGGCTCCCGCCCCAAAGAGTAGCTGGAATAACACACGCTTTGGAGCAGCCCAAGCGGAACCTGCACCGCCCCCCGATCTGTCTGAGGAGCTACGTGCCCTCGATCCTGAGGTCGCGGCGGTCGCGAAGCCCGGCTCGTACAAGGCACAGGCCCTCTCCGAGCTGCTGGTGCAAGAGATTCTCTCCACCTTTGGTGGGGAGATAGTTGAAGGATAAGAACCCTATGGCAAATATGTTTGGCAAGAAGAAAGAGCAGGGTGGGGGCTTCCCCGGCCTGGGTGGCGGCGGAAACATGGGCGGGATGGCCGCCATGATCCAGCAGGTCCAGAAGAAGATGTACGAAGATGCCGAGAAGATGGCCGAGCGCCTCGATGCGGCACGGATCGACGGCTCCGCGGGCGGTGGCTCGGTGAAGTCGGTGGTCGATGGCAATGGCAAGCTCATGAGCATCACGATCGACCCCAGCGTGCTGGAAGACAAGGACGCCGAGATGCTCCAGGACCTCGTGCTGACCGCAGTCAATGCGGCCCTGGACAAGGCGGCCGAGCAGCGTGAGGCCGAGCAGCAGAAGCTCATGCCCGCCGGTCTGAATATCCCCGGTCTGTTCTAAACCATGGCACAGTACGCCAAGCCGCTCGCCCGGCTCGTCGCCGAGTTCGAGCGACTCCCCGGAATTGGTCCCAAGTCGGCGCAGCGGCTGGCGTTCTATGTCCTGCGCCTCTCCGACGACGAGGCGCGGGCACTTGCCAACGCCATCACGGAGGTCAAGGCCGCCGTGGGCTACTGCGAGTGCTGCTACAACTTCACCGACCAGAAGCTCTGTGAGATCTGCCGGGATCCCCGCCGCGACGATGCCACGATCTGTGTGGTCTCGGACCCGCGCGACCTGATGGCGCTGGAGCGCATGAGCGAGTTTCGCGGCAAGTACCATGTCCTCGGTGGTGTCCTCGCGCCTATGGAAGGGATCGGCCCCGACCAGCTCAAGGTGCGTGAGCTCCTCGCACGCCTCACCGGCGGCACGGTCCGAGAGATCGTGGTCGCCACCAACCCCACGGTCGAGGGCGATGCCACGGCGATCTACCTCGCCAACCTCCTGCGCCCCCTTGGCCCCAAGATCACCCGAATCGCACACGGCGTTCCCGTCGGCGGCGACCTCGACTACGCCGATCAAGCCACCCTCATCCAAGCCTTCGAAGGCCGCCGCGAGCTCTAGAGGGTACCCGGCCTTTGTTGCGCCGCGCTCTCTAGCCCCCCCGTTCTGATCGGGGGGATTCCTGTAACCTTCCGCAATCGGGTACTCTCTAAGCGGATGACTATGCTCAAGAACACACTTGCCGCCGCGGCGGCCCTCGCCCTGCTCCTGCCGGGTGCTGTCCTGGCCCAGACCCCGCCCGCTCCCACTCCCCAGGCCGAGGCGCGCTTCACCTACGACAACAACTACCTCTACGCCGCGTTTCAGGTCGATGATGCCCAGCTCCTTGGGGTGCACCAGGAGCCCATGGCCAAGGGAATCGAGGACGACGACGGAGTGGGGCTCTACCTGAAGATCGGCAACGAGCCCGTGCGCGCGATGCTGGTCTCCGTGGCGGGGGGCTTTTCGTTTCTAGAGAACGGGACTCCCAAGCCGCTCTTCACGATCAAGTATGGGGTCACGCGGCAGGGAACCCTCAACCGCCTCGATGATGTCGATCGGGGCTACACCGTGGAGCTGGCGATCCCTTGGGCCGCGCTCGGAGTCGAGGGCAAGGCTGCCGCAACCACCAAGATCGCCTACGCCGCGACCGTCCGCAAGAAGGGAGTGGCCGCCGCCGCGCTCTTCCCCGCCGGAGCCGCCCTCGATAAGCCCGAGAGTTTTGGGACACTCGCCCTTCAGGCATCCGCTACCGCACCCTTTATCGACGGTGAGCAGAAGATCGGGGAGTGGCCTGGGGTGGCGCTGCGCTTTCCCGTCCCCGCAGCTCCGGCCGCAGGGGGGACCACTCCCCTTGTGCCTGTTCCGGTGGACTCCAGCCCGCTGACCGCGCCGCCGCTGCCCAAAGACGGTGTCCGGGAGAGGCGGCTCTTTGCACGTCTCTCGCTGGCCTACCAGGGCGATACCACCAAGATTACGTTTCCTCCTCAGGGGGTGATTGGCTCGACGGGGACCTTCGTCCCGACCGACCAGCCCGCCAATGGGTTTGGTCCGTGGTACTCCGCCGACCGGGTCGGCTGGGCACGCACCGAGCTGGCGCAGCTCCGCCGGGCTGGGGTGGAGGTCGCGCTCACCCAGCTCGGGAGCCCCGATGTGGCGACCGGACCGATGGAGGAGAAGGCACTCACCGTGCTCGTTGCGGCCTGCCGTGAGATGCAGCAGGAGCGCCAGGCAACCCCACTTCTTGGGCTCTGGTTGGACCGCTCCCAGGTGAAGGGGGATCTCTATCTCGCCCTGCGCCGCTGGTTTGCCCTGGTTCCCCCGGAGCTGCGGGCGACCGTCCGCGTGGGTGGCGTCAGTGTCTACCCGGTCTTCCTCTCCGACTCCAGTGACCTCACTCCGGAGGTGATCGAGGAGGTGCGCCAGAAGTTCGCGGCGGAGTTTGGTGGGCTTGCCCAAGGCGTGAGCCTGGGGATCGGGTTCCCCTTCGCCACGGTGACCCCTGGTAGCCAGGAGCCCTTTGTGGCGCGCCGTAGCGGGGAGACCTACGCGAAGTCGTGGGAGAGCGCTCGCAAGAGCGGCGAGCCCTGGGTGGTTCTGGACTCCTGGAACGACTTCACCCGCGCCACCGAGCTCGCGCCCTCACGTCAGTACGGGGACTTCTATGTCGAGCTCACCCGCCGCCTCGCCACGGTGCCCGATACCACCAAGCCTGCGCAGCTCCAGTTCGGGGCGCTCGACCTACCGCGACGGCTCGCCGCAGGAACCCTGACTGCGCTTCCGATCGGCCTGACCAATATTGGGGGGAAGGCGGTCACGCTCGACGATGCCATTCAGGTGGGCTACCGGTGGTTCCAGGACGGCAAGCCTATTGCGGAGGGGCCGGTGCGCGTGCCGCTGCGGGAGTCTGTTCTTCCGGGCTTTGGTGCGACTGTCACCCTGGGAATCGCAACCGTGCTGGCTGATGGAAAGCCCCTGCCCGCGGGGAGCTACGAGCTGCATCTTGAGCTTCTTCTTCCTGGGGAACGGACCGGAATCTCGGTCCCGGTGCGTGTGGAGGAGAAGCTAGAGGACACGGTTCAGATCGCCTCCACCACCCTGACACCGCTCCTGCGGATGGGCGGGAAGTTCCCCGCGACCGTGCGCCTGCGCTGGCTCGGCAAGGAGGCACTTCCCCCCGGTGAGGCGCAGCTACTCTACCAAATCCTCACTGCTGATGGGAAAGAAGTGCTCTCGTCGGGGGCGACCCCCGTCGGGGAGTCGCTCAAGCCCGGAACCTGGGCCGATCTCCCCGCCGTGGTGGAGCTGATCGGAAAAGACGGTGTCCCGCTAGAGCCCGCCTACCCCGAGCGCCGCCTAGAGTCCCCCGATGAGCGCAAGACCGGCTACCGGATTCGCTGGGCACTGGCCCGGACATCGTCCACCACGCCCGTCCAAGGTGCCTACGAGGAGCGCGTGGCGCTCTATCCCGGCGAGGACGATGCACGAATTAGCCTTGCCCCCGATGCCTCTCTACCGTCGAGTGTGGAGGCGGAGAAGACCATCTCGGTGCGGGTCACGCTCATCAACCGTGGCCTGAAGCGCTGGAACAAGGGGAAGGTCGCCGTGACTGGGCGCTGGTTCCAAGCCGATGGGCTCCGGGTGAACCAAGGCCGCGCGATCCTCAATGCCTTTATCGACCGAGAGGTCGCCCCTGGTGAGGCCATCGACGTGACCGCGGAGATCGCCGTTCCCGAGCGGCCCGGACGGTATGTTCTGGGGCTCTTTGCGCTTCGCCCGCCGGAGGTGATCTTCCCCATGCACCCGATTAGCCGCACGGGGGACATGCTCCAGGTTCCGGTCATGGTCACAGGGGGACGTCAGGTGCCCCTCGATCTCACCTCTCTCTTCGATACCGATGGGGTTGCCAGTGAGCAGCGCTCGCGCGACGGGGACCTTGATGGTACGGGCCTGACCCTCCCCGCGGAGTGGTTCCCCTCGGACCACTACGGCCTGAACCAAGGGAACCTGCTCTACCCGTCGGGCTACTCCGCGGATATCTCATCGGTTGCGGCCCGGAGCATTGTCTTCCGCTACGGTGTCACCACCGACGGCGTGAAGAACGTGATTGCATGCAATGGGCAGACCCTCTCGGTGCCGAAGGAGAAGTTCTTTGCGATCCACATAGCCGCCACCGCGACCGGAGGGAGCGAGCGCAACCTGAGTGTGGTGCTACGCTACAAAGACGGCACGACCGAGACCCGAACCCGTGTCCTGCGGGATATCGCCACACCCGCGGGTGCCGACGATGCCGTGGCCTTCTTCACGCCGCGCCAGCGCCACGCGGAGCTGGACCAGGCGGGGGCGCTGACGGTTCGCCATGTGATCTTCCCGGTTCCGGTCACCAAAGAGCTCGTCTCCGTGACCCTTCCCAGTGATCCCAAGGTCAAGCTCTTTGCGGTAACATTGGAGAGATAACCCTAGCCCCCGTCCCACGGGGGAACAAAGCTGAATTTATGACTTACGATGTGATTGTTGTGGGAGCCGGGCCGGGCGGGGCGACCTGTGCCTGGAAGTGCGCCGCGCTGGGCCTAAAGGTCCTAATTGTAGACCGTGCCCCCAGCCTGCCGCGCTACAAGCCCTGTGGCGGGGGGATTCCTTCGTCGCTGGTGCGCCATGTGGAGGGGCTAGAGCCCGAGAAGTTCGCCGACCTGACGGTCACCAAGCTACGCCACACCTGGCGCGGAAAGTCTCCCGTGCTTGCGGAGATGACCTGTAGCAACGGCGAGCCCGCACAGGTCTGGATGGTGCAGCGCCCACGTTTTGATACCTACCTGGTCGAGAAAGCGCAAGCCGCCGGCGCGGAGCTAAAACTGGGCGTCAAGGTCAGCGATGTCACGGTCGCGGCTGACTCGGTGACGGTCACGGCAGGCGACGAGAGCTGGACAGCGCGCTACGTGGTCGGGGCCGATGGTGCTAAGGGGATCGTGGGCGCACGGGTCGGGCTCCGGCTGGGCAAGCGCTGGGGAATTGCCCGCGAGGTGGAGATCCCCTATGCCCCCCCCGCCTCCGCAAGCGGGGGAGCGGAGATCTTGATGGATGCCTGCTACCTCGACTACGGCTCCGTGAAGAACGGCTACGCCTGGATCTTTCCCAAGGCGGGCTACCTCTCGGTGGGAGCGGGGATGCTGGTGCCGCGCCAGCCAAAGGCCGAGCAGAATGTCGGCAAGATCCTCATGGACGCGATCCACACGATGCTGGGCTCGGTTGGGATGACCTACCCCGAGGGGGCGGAGGCTCCCAAGCTCTGGGCGCACCCGATCCCGTTCTGGACCGGCATGGAGCCCCTCGCCACCAAAGACGGCCGCGTCTTGCTGGTCGGGGATGCGGCGGGAGTCGTCCAGCCGCTCTTTGGCGAGGGAATCCAGTACGCCGTCCGCACGGGCAATATCGCCGCCCAGCACCTGGCGAGCAATACCACGCAGAGCTACACCGCGGCCGTCCGCGAGGAGCTTGCCGGCGAGTTCGATGCCGCACTCCGGGTCGGGAAGGTGTTTCATAAGACGCCCTATCTCTCCTACCGCCTTGGTGTCAAGAACCCCGCGGGCACCAAGCTGGTCGGGCGGCTCATGTCCGGCGAGGTCTCGCTGGAGCACCTAGAGCAGCGTATCTACGACAAGCTCAAGAACCCATTTAAATGACAATTCCTCGTATCCCCCCCGCTGGACGGGGGCTGGGGGGGCGCTAAATGCCCTACACACCGATTCTGGCCACGCTTGGCTATGTGCTCTCGCCCGACCGCCAGCAAGTGCTGCTGATCCACCGCAACGCCCGACCCGAAGACCCGGCATTGGGTAAGTACAACGGGCTGGGAGGGAAGCTCGAACCCACCGAGGATGTCGCGGCGGGGATGAAGCGTGAGCTCCTTGAGGAAGCGGGGATTGAGGCGACCGAGCTGGTTCTGCGGGGGACGATCTCCTGGCCGGGATTTGGTAAGAACGGCGAGGACTGGTTTGGGTTTATCTTTATCATCACCGCGTTCACCGGCGATATTGGTGCGGGCAACGACGAAGGCTCGCTGAGCTGGCAGCCACTCGCAAGCCTGCTAAATGGGGAGCTCCCACTCTGGCCGGGCGACAGGCACTTTCTGCCGCTGGTCTTTGATAGCGACCCGCGCCCGTTTCATGGGGTCATGCCCTACGAGGGCGGACAGGCCCTCTCCTGGAGTTTTACACGATGAGCCCGATTATCTGCCGCTGGCAGGCGCTTCCCTGGCTGGTTGCCTTTGACCAAGGTGTCACCGAGCTGGAGACGACCCTGGATCTCAATAAATCCCACTGCACGGTGGCACTAAGCGAGGCGGGGGTGCAGCTCCCCGACGGTCCGCGGGTGGCCTGGGACGCGGTGAAAGAAGTGGCGGACCACGACACGGGCTGCTTCACGGTCACCGACGACGGTAAGCTGGAGCGGGCGTATATTTTTTCTCCCACGACGCGGCGTGCGGTCTCGCTCTGGGGGCAGCCCGACGGTGCCCCGACCGTGCTGGTGGCGGGCTTTCCGATGCACCGCACCAAGCATGTCGACCCCTGGGAAGACACGCAGAAAAAGCTCGCCGCGTGCCAGCCGATCACGGGGCGCGTGCTGGACACCTGTATGGGCCTCGGCTACACCGCGATCGGAGCCGCCCAGACCGCCGCCCATGTCACGGTGATCGAGCTGGACCCCGGTGTGGAGGCGATGGCGGCGAAGAACCCCTGGTCGGAGCCACTGTTTACCAAGTCCAATATCACGCGAAAGAGTGGCGATGCATTTACCGTCCTCAAGGAGCTCTCCGACGCGGCCTTCGATCTGATTGTCCACGACCCTCCGACCATGCAGCTCGCCGGCGATCTCTACTCTGGCGCGTTCTACCGAGAGGCATTTCGGGTGCTCTCCAGGCGTGGGCGGCTCTTTCACTACATCGGGGACCCCAACTCCAAGCACGGCGCGACGGTCACCCGTGGCGTGGTCAAGCGCCTGCATGAGGCGGGCTTTGCGGCGGTGACCAGCGCGGCGGATGCCTACGCGGTGGTTGCCTGGAAGGAAAAGCCCCGGCGGTGAGCGCGAGCGAGCTAGAGGCCTATCTCCACGAGCATATCCCCCTGACCGCCGCGATGGCGCTCCGCGTGCTCCAGTGCGATGAGACAGGGATAGTGCTGGCCGCGCCGCTTCCGCCCAACTCCAACCACCGGGGGACGGTCTTTGGGGGGAGCCTGGCGTCGCTGGCGACCCTGGCGGCGTGGGCGGTGGTGCACACGGGGCTGCGCCGAGCCGACATCACGGCGCGGGTCGTGGTGCAGTCTAGCCAGATCGAGTATCTCTTGCCCGCAACGGGAGAGTTTGTCGCCACCTGCGCTGCCCCCAGCGAGGCCGAGTGGAGGCGTTTCTTGGCGATGGTGACACGCAAGGGCCGCGGACGGCTGACCCTGGCGGTCGAGGTGGTGAGCGAGGGCGTCGTCGCGGCGCGGCTCACCGGAAGTTTTGTAGGAGCACACTACGATGGCAGTCTCTAAGCGGGGAATGCGCACGCTCAGAGTGGACGGAGTGGACTATCTCTGGAAGATAAAGCGTGATGAAGATCACCTCGATGAAAACCTGAACGTTGTTGTCATTCCCGAGAGCGGGGGAGCGATCCTCACGATTGATCTTGGTGCGCCTCGGCCAAATCGTGCGACCTCGGTTGTGGCTCTTCCCGATGGCTCAAGCTACACGAAGACCGTTCCCCACGCCATTGCCACACCAGGGCGGGTTGCGGAGGCGATCCAAAAGGCACGAGTGGCCGGGTGGTTGCCCGAACAGGGCGGTGGACCGTTTACCGTGGTGCTAGAGCAGGACTAAGTTGTCGCGGTGGACCGCTTCATCGCCGAAGGTATAGCCCAGCACGTGGGCGATCTGGCGCGAGGAGCGTCCCTTGAGCTGGCGAAGCTCATCGGCGCTGTAGGCCGCCAGCCCCACCGCCAGTGCAGAGCCATTGGGGGCTAGGAGCTTTATGGCGTCCCCGCGGTCAAAGCTCCCCTCAATCTCGGTGATGCCCACAGGAAGCAGGCTAGCCCCGCCTTGTCGGAGCCGGCGAACCGCACCCGAGTCGACGTGCAGGACACCTTGGGGGCGCTCTGCCAGGAGCCAGCGCTCGCGGCTCTCTCGGCGCGTAGCGAGGGGCAGGATCGTGGTGCCAAGCGGCTCTCCCGCGACAATCCGACACAGGATATTAGGAGTCGTGCCTGGTGCGATCACGGTAGTCGTCCCGCTCTGCCCGGCGAGCTGCGCGGCCTGGAGCTTGGTGGTCATCCCCCCCGTTCCCAGAGCGCTCCCGCTCCCCCCCGCCATCGCAAAGTGGCTCTCGTCGAGGTGCTCGATCACCGCGAGAAACTGCGCCTCGGGATTGCTGCGCGGGTCGGCGGTGTAGAGCCCAGAGATATCGGAGAGAATAATCAAGAGATCCGCATC
Organism: Armatimonas rosea; assembly: GCF_014202505.1. Lineage (NCBI taxonomy): Bacteria > Bacillati > Armatimonadota > Armatimonadia > Armatimonadales > Armatimonadaceae > Armatimonas > Armatimonas rosea. The sequence continues at coordinate 796,629 of NZ_JACHGW010000003.1, forward strand.
CGTGAGGTTCGCGACCAGCGCCGAGAGGTTGTCGTTGTCCCCGACCCGGATCTCGTCGGTGGCGACCGTGTCGTTCTCATTGACAATGGGCACCACTCCCGCAGCGAGCAGGGCATCGAGGGCATCGCGGGCATTGAGATAGCCACTGCGCCGCGCCAGGTCGCCGCGGGTGAGCAGGACCTGTCCCACGGTGTGCTCGTAGATGGCAAAGAGCTCGGCCCAGAACTGCATCAGCCGGGTCTGCCCGATCGCGGAGAGCATCTGCTTCCCCGCGATATGGGGGGGGAGCTTGGTAAAGCCCAGCGCCTCCCGTCCCGCCGCCATCGCCCCCGACGACACCAGGGTGATCTCGTGTCCCGCCTCCAAAAGCTCCGCTGTCTGCGCGGCAATGCTCAGCATCGCCCGCCGCGAGAGCCGAGTTCCCCCTCCCGTGAGAGTTGAGGTCCCTAGCTTGATGACAATTCGTTTTCCGCTCACCGTGCGGCTATCGTACCACGTGGCGGGGAGGGGAGCAGGCCTGCCTCCCAGAGTGCTGTTTCTACCTCAAGGCGGTGGGCGTGGGTGAGAAAGTGCTCCCAGCCGCGCTCGGTGTAGAGCTGGCGGAGCTCGGTCTCCTTGAGGTGGAAGTTCATTCCTCCCACCCAGGCCTCGGGGAAGACGGGAGCGAGCAGGCGGGCGAGGCGCTTGGGAGTGCAGGGCAGGAGCGGAGCAACCGAGGCACTGACCGCAATTCCCGCTTCGTGTAGCTCCTTCGCGGCCTTGAGACGGCGGGAGATCGACGGTGCCCGGGGCTCGAAGACCTTGCGGACGATGTCGCTGTCGGTGGGGATCGAGAAGCCGACAGTCAGGCTCTCCCCAAAGCGCTGGAGGAGCTCGATATCGCGGGTGATGTGGGGCGAGCGGGTCTGGATATGCAGGTGGGCGGGCGCGGCCATGAGCAAGACCTCCAGGCAGGCACGGGTCAGGCCCAGGCGCCGCTCCAGAGGCTGGTAAGGGTCGGTCGCCGATGAAAAAAAGACGCGCTGGCCGGTGACCTTGCGGCTCTCTTTTTGGAGGGCATCGACCGCGTTTTTCTTCACCTCCACCCACTGCCCCCACGCCGCGCGTTTCTGTGGGTCTTCGTAGACAAACTCGCTGGCGTAGCAGTACGCGCAGCCAAACAGACAGCCGCGGTAGGGATTGATGGTGATATCAAAGGGAATCCGCCCCGGGTTTTTCTGGCGCGTGACCACGGAGCGGACCTCGATCTCGGTGATGAGCACGCCGCTAGTATATCAAACGGGCGTTTGTTTTGCTGGGAAAAAATACGCGCGTGCCTCGGGCAGGAGAAGTGTCCCCGCTACCAGGAGTCCAAAGACCGCCCCGATACACTGGTTGGTCGCGTAGAGGCCGTAGGGAATCATAAGCTTGGCCGGGGGATGGGGGAGCACCCAGATAAGGCGAAGGGCGTAGTAGAACCCACCCACGACGCCCACGAAATACGACCATTTCTTCCTCTCATAGAGCCGCCCCGAGAGCAAGACGGGGTAGAGAAAGGCAGTCAAGCCTGTCAGGAGAATCAGCCAGAACTTGGTCAGGATCGCGGTGATCACGACCAGGAGAAAGCTGAGACAGGCATAGAGAAAGAGGAGTGTTGCGGCGTTCTTGACCGGCTGTGGGGCGCTCTCCATGAGGGCGCGAATCTCTTCTGGGCTTTTGGTGGGGGGAGTGGGCATGGACAGGCTCGTTTTTGTCTATTTTACAGCAGGAATGACATAGGGGCCTTTGGGAATCACCGCCAGGGTCGCCGTCTTTGGGAGCCGGGCAAGTGCTTCGTCCATGCTCCCCACGGCATCGATATGGCAGCCACGGAGCTCAGTGGCGCGGGCGGGCTCGGTGACCACGATCACCTTGTGCTGGCGGCACGCACGGGCGAGCATCTCCACCTGCCACTGGTCGGGGAGGGGTGTCCAGCCGGGCGCACTCATTCGTGCTACCAGGACGTCTAGGTCGGGGTTGGTCTCCAGGGTCTCCCGGAAGTGGGCGCTCCCGATTCCCTCTTGCATCTCGGCGGCGATAATCACGGTGCCACCAGGGCGGACAATGGGGTAGGCCCCCACAATCCCCTTGACCACTTGGTAGAACGTCGCATCGAGCGGGTAGCCGCCGCCGCTGGTGACACAGGCATCCACAAAATCCGGGATCAGAGGGCGTGCTTGCTGGGCCACAAACTCCGTCCCGCGCCGCCAGTCGTCGATCCAGTGCCCACAGAAAACCCCTGTGACCCGCCGCTGCTCATCCAGGGTGACATCACAGATCAGATCCGCGGGGGCCAGGGCGGCGATCGCGGTGTTCTCCTCATGGACGGGGTTGTTGTCTAGCATCCCATTGCGGGCGTTCTCGTGCTCCAGGAACTGCGGCGAGTGCCAGGCCTGGATGGTCGCGCGCCCCGCCACCCCCGGCATCACGAGCTTTCGTCCCCCGGAGTACCCCGCCATAAAGTGCGGCTCGATCAGCCCGACGGTGATCTTAAGCTCCGCATCGAGCCAGTGTGTGTCCAGAAAGACCTCCAGGCCCTGCGGGCTCGTGCCCACAAAACGGTTGGTCATGGGATCGTCGCAGTCATGGTCCACCACCCGAATCCCGCTGTGCAGGAGCTTCTCCCCGAGCAGATCAAGGTGCTCTTGGGGCGTGCTGGCGCGGTGGGTTCCTGTGGCGATCAAGACCGTGATCTGGGGTAGGGGAATGCCAAGGAGCGGAATTATTTGGCTTAAAATTAGCGTATTGGGAACAGGACGGGTAAAGTCGCAGATCACAATACAGGCGGAGTTTTTCCCACGCGCCTTCTCGGGGAGCTGGGCGGCGAGCAGTGCCTCCCGGACAGCCTGCGCGGGGTTTTCGAGAGGGGGAGCCGGCGAGAGCCCGAGCTGGTGCTGTACCCTGTGGTGTGTGAAATCGACAGGAAGTCCCGCTCTGCCGTAGTCCAGACGGATGGTCATAGGGCCTATTGTAGGGTGGCCCGGCCCATCCGACCAGAAGTTTGGGTGAAAATTTAAGGCGTGACTGCCAATAATACGAGGGAGCCCGCATGTCGGGGCACAAGGTAGGTTTGGAGTAATGCGAATTCCTGGTTTGCGTGGGCGCCGGTTGGAGAGCGCCGAGAAAGCAAAAAAAGAGCTGGGCATCCCCCTGCTGGGGGAGCTTCCGCAACCAAGTGCGGGGGCCCAGAGGCTTGAGATCGCCTACACCCACTTGATGGAGAGTATCCTCTTGAAAGCGGGGCAAGGCGAGGCGTCTCGGGTGTCGATCGCGGTAACATCGACCCGCGAGGGTGAGGGGCGCTCGTCGGTGGCGGCGAACCTGGCGATCGCGGCCACGCGGCTGGGGCGGAGCGTCCTGCTGGTGGATACGGAGTCGAGCAACCCGCGTCAGCACCGCATCTTTGGGGGGGAGTTTGCGTCGCAGGAGCCCGGTCTACTGGACCTGCTCGCCATGGCGGTGACCTCCCCCTCGGAGGTGTTGCAAGAGACAACGATTCCTCGCCTGCGGCTCCTGCCCGTGGGCGATACCCTGACCCACGATGCCAGTGTTCTCTTCAGCCCCACCGGCTCGCACCAGCGGCTGGAGCGCTTTATCCGCTCCATCGCGCCGCGTCTTGCCGATGTGGTGATCTTCGACACACCCTATGTCCTGAGCCACGAGCCCGGCCGACATGTCCTCTCCCACACCGATGGGGTGGTCTTTGTGGTGGGGCTGGGTGAGACCGAGGCCAGCGCGGCGCGCAAGGCACTTGGGATTCTGGAGAGCCGTGAGGCATCGCTTCTGGGAGCGGTCTGCTTGACACTGGGGGATTTCTCCCGGTCCATGGCCGTGCCTCTGCCAGAAGTTACCCTCCAGAAGCCGGAGAAAGAAACCGAAATCCTTGGTAACAATGTTCTTACCGTAGAGGTTCCGTCCCCTAGGGTGAGCGAAACTAGTCCAATAGTCCCGCCTTCTGTTCCGATTGACAATGCGAAGGTGGAAGTAAACGATTCAGATGGGAAGTCCATGAGTGTAGCAGCACAAAAACAAGACGATGACCAGAGCACCGCGCCTGCGGGTGGCTTTGGTGTGGAAGACCTCGAGGCCGTTCTTCAGGGATGGCGACGGCGAGACACAACTCCTAGCCCCGAGCCTGAGCGCAAAGAAGAGCCCATGGGGATCGGGATCCCGCTGCCTCCGTCCTTTAATGTCGCGTCGGACGAAGGCGAGACGGTGAGCGAGGGTGCTGCTCCTGTGGGTGTTGCCTTTCCGATGGGGAACTTCGGGGGTGGGGGCGAAGGGGTGCCCATACCGATTCCCTTTTTAAGTGTCGCCACGAACCAGGAGCCCTCGGTGGAAGAGACCGCAGAGGCACCAAAGCCGATCCTGACGATTGTCGAAGGCCCAAGCGAGGCAGAGACCGAAGTGGCCAAGACAGAGCCTGAGGTCGAGGTGGTTGCCGTGCCTGAGCTCGTTGTGCCGCATATCGAGCCTGTCGAAGCGGTTGTGGTGGCTGAAGAAGAGATCATGATTCCTGTGCCCGTTGCTCCGGTGGTAGCGGTCGCTGAGCTGGAGGAAGCCGTGCCTGTTGTTGAGAGAGAGTCCGTTTCAATTCCGGTGGTGCCGGTCTTCCCCGTCCCGGTGATGGCTGCCGAAGCCCCCGTAGCGCCCGCCCCGGCTCCCGAGCCCGTTGTGGTGGTTGCACCCGAGCCTGTGATGGTGGCACCGGTCTGGCCGACGGTCGCTCCCACACCCGTTGCGGTGGTGCCCCAGCCCGAGCCGGTGGTCGCTGCTCCTGCCCCGGTTGCGCCTGTCGAGGTGCCTCCGCCTGCTCCTGCGGCTCCGGTCTATGTCCAGCCTGCCCCCGCTCCTGTGGCTGCGGCCCCCGCCTACACCCCGGCTCCGGCCCCGGCCTTTGCGCCACCGCCCGTGCTGGCACCTCCCGTCGTTGCGGCTGCTCCGCTTGCAGCCAGTGTCGCGCCTCAGGCGAACCGGTCGGCTCTTGATATGCAAATTGATATGTTCCAGACAGGTCCTGGCGAGATGACCATGCGCGCCGCGACCAGTAACGCTCCTGCGGTGGGGGTTCCCCCTGTCTCTCTAGAGCTGGCCATGGCGATGAACGCGATGCGTGGGATGCGTGCCATCACGCCCTCCTCAACCGGTGGAGCCGATCAGCCCCGAATCGCCCTTGAGGCGGTCTCCACGGATGCCCCTGAGGCCACTCGGATGCGTCTTGTGGTGGGCAGCACCCACGAGCCGGCGCTGGAGGTGGTGGTCCACAATGGCGCGGGCATCAGTGTCCGCACCGGCAGTGGCATGGAGCAGCCGTCGGTCAAGCTGGACTCCCAGAACCTCCCCGATGGGGGGACCGTCACCCGTGCCACCCTTCACACCGCCCGTGGCGGCCAGGAGCTGGTGCTGGAGCTGCGCCGCGAGGCCGTCAATGATGGCTTCACCGACGCCCGCTGGAAAAACCGCCTCTCGCTGTTTGCGTAACCCCCTAACCCCCGCCGAGCGGGGGAATAAAGTGGAAAAGCCCTCTCTGACCTTGGTGGTCGGAGGGGGCTTTTTGTTACGTGCCGGGAGATTGCCTAGCTCTTTAGGTAGGTGCGGATCGCATCCTGCCAGCTTGGGAAGGTGTCCATGCCGCGCAGAGCGAGCATCTTGCGCTCCAGCGGCGAGACACGGGGGCGCTTGGCAGCGGGCTTGGCGCTGGCGACATACTCCGCGAAGGTGGTGGGGTTGACCGGGGTGGCGAGGCCCGCCTCGGCGACGATAAACCGAGCGAACTCTAGGAGCGAGCACTGGCCGGCGTTGGTGGTGTGGTAGGTGCCTGCGAGGGGAGTCTCGGCGAGGTCGAGGAGCGTGGTTGCCAAGTCGACCGTGGACGTGGGACTGATAATCTGGTCCTCCACAAAGGTCAGGCTGGGGCGGGACTGGGCGGCGCGTACAATGGTATCGACAAGGTTCTTGCCGCTCTTGCCGTAGAGAAACGAGGTTCTTGCGATCATGTGGCGGTCGGGGAGGGCGGTGCGGACAAGACGCTCACCGGCCTCTTTGCTCGCGCCGTAGACACTCTGGGGGTTCACGGGGTCGAACTCGTGGTAGGCGCTGCCCTTCTCGCCATCGAAGACAAAGTCGGTGGAGACTTGAACGAGCCAGCTCTGGGTCTGGGCGCAGGCGGTGGCGAGGTGCGCCGCGCCAAGAGCATTGAGCTTCCAGGCCGCGTCGGCCTCGGCCTCGGCACCGTCCACATTGGTCCACGCGGAGCAGTTCACTACGGCATCGGGCTGGTGCGTCGTGACACAGGCGCGGACTGCGGCGAGGTCGGTGATATCGAGCGCGGCGCGGCCTGCTAACGCAACAATGTCGTGGCCTCGGCGCTGTGCCTCGGCCACGACATCGCTTCCTAGCATCCCGCCTGCACCGGTGATGAGCAGGCGCATGGGGCTACGCGCGCTCGTCCATCGGGACAAACGTCAGCCCACGCGGACCACCGTAGACCGACTCGGGGCGGATGATCAGGCTCTTGGGCATCTGCTCCAGGATATGGGCGGTCCAGCCACTCGTGCGCCCAATCGCAAAGACCGGTGTGAAGATCTCGGAGGGGATTCCCACGGCGTGGAGGATTAGTGCGGCGTAGAGCTCGACATTGGCGCGGAGCTTGTTGCCCGGCTTGCGCTTCTCCAGCTCGTCGATCGTAGTCTGCTCGACAACCTTAATCAGGTCAAGCAGGTGGTGGTCGCCGGTCTCATCGGCCATCTTATCGGCGGCATCGGAGAGCAGGGCGGCACGGGGATCGCGGACCTGGTAGACACGGTGCCCGAAGCCCATGATGCGCTCCTTGCGGTCCAGCGCGGCACTGATCCAGGGCTGTGCGTTCTCCGCGGTGCCGATCTCGTCGAGCATGTCCAGAACGGGGCCGGGGACACCGCCATGGAGCCAGCCCTTGAGGGCACCAATCGCGCCGGTGAGCGCCGAGACCATGTCCGAGTTGGTGGACTGGATCACGCGACCGGCAAAGGTCGAGGCGTTGAAGCCATGCTCTGCCACCGCGACCAGGTAGGCATTGAGGCCCGCGACACGAGCCGCGCTGGGAACCTCACCCTCCAGCATGTAGAGAAAGCCCTCCGCGAGGCTGTGCTCAGGCTTGGGGGCGACAATCTCCTTGCCGTTGCCCAGCCGGTAGCCGTGTGCCACGATCGCGGCCATCTGGGCTTGCAGGCGTGCGGCACGGCGCAGGGCGCTCTCGACATCGGCAGGGGCGTTGATGGGCCACGCGGACTCGGGGTCCCCAATGGTCAGGGTCGAGGCACCGATACGCAGGATATCCATGCCCTCGGCGTGTGGGGCGCAGGCACGTAGCGTCGCCAGAGTTGCCTCCGGGAGCTCGCGTGCGGCGGACATCTCTGCCAGGAGCGCATCGTACTCCGCCCGGTTGGGAAGCTTGCCATGCCAGAGAAGATAACAAACCTCCTCGAACGTGACCGTGCCAGAGAGTTCGCTGATATCGTAGCCACGGAGCGTCAGCTTCCCATTTTTTCCATCGACTTCCGCGATCTGGGTCTTGGCTGCAACAACGCCTTTAAGCCCGTCGTAGATCGTGGGTTCTGGGGTCTGGGTTTCGGGGGAACTCATGTTTTGTTAAACAATCCTTTGAATGAAGATAACCGAGAGATAGTACCCTTCTCTCGTCGTTCTTGTCAACGTCGTAAACCTGCCAGGAGTTCGCGAAAACTCCTGGCTGGAGCAACTACTTTGCCTTGGCCGGGGACCAGACCAGCGAGCCCGCCTTCCCCACGCCCTTGGTGAGGTTGGTCGGGGTCTCGGCTCCCCCGGTCGGGATCACCAGTAGCTCACCGCCCGAGACATAGGCCAGCGAGCCGCTATCGGGGGACCAGCCCACCGACGTGACCGGGGTCTCGGTGAGGCGCTGGGGCTGCTCTTGCTGGCTGAGGCTCCCGACAAAGAGCCCGGTGGGGGTTCCTGCAGGGCCATCTGCCACCGCGATCGCCACGAGCTGATTGTTTGGCGCGACCGAGAAGCTTGTCGGGGCAAAGGGGAGCGGCACGACCCCGGAGGGCTTGAAGCCGGAGTCGAAGTGCACGAGGAAGGACTGGCCCTCCATCGCCTCGCTCTGGTCCGCCAGCATCTTGAAGAGCCCGCCAAGGGCACCGCGGGCCTCGTCTTTTTTGTCCTCGGCAGGGGGTTGGAGCTGGATCGCCTCTTTGAGCGGGGAGCCGCCGTTGAAGAGCACCACAAAGCTCCCATCGCTGAGTGCCTGGAACTTGAGCTCATGAGCCGAGCCTAGGAGGGCGAGGGTCTTGTCTTGCTTCAGGTAGACCGCCAGGATCTGGGTGCGCTCCTGTTTGACCGCCGCGAGGATGATCTCACCGTCCTTCGACGTGGCAAACTGGCTGATCCCGCCCTCGGCAAAGAGCATCTCCAGGTTGAGGTCATCGCGCTTGCCCTCGACCGTCGGGAAGATCGCATCGGTATCGGAGGCATCTTTTGCCGTGCTTCCCACCTTGCCGCTATCGAGAAAGAAGATCTTGCCCTCCCCTCGAAACTGCGGAAACTCCTTGGTGGACTGGGTCGTGGTCAGGGCGATGAGCTTTCGTCCGGGGGCCGCCTCGGTCAGGCAGACCTGTCGGACACTGCTCTCGCCGCGCTCTGCCGTGAAGGTGAGGTGCTGGCCGTCTTGGGAGAAGTCCAGCTCCGCCTCGCGGGCCTTGTCGTTGCTCAGGCGCTCCGTGGCACCGGTCTTGGGGTCGGCGAGGTAGATATCGGTCTGGCCGTCTTTTTCCCAGGTAAAGGCCAGCTTGCCTGCGGTGCTAGGAACCGCCGCAAAGGGGAGGGGAAAGCCCTTAGAGCCCCAGTAGGCCAGCCCCCCGAAGGTGCCCACGGCCATGAGGGCAAGGAGAAAATTGCGAAACGTGAAGATCTTTGGACGCATAAAATTTAATATCCTCGGGCGACATAGCCACCCAGAAACCCGGTGTAGCCCATCGTGGCTGCCGCCAGGACAACTAGAAAGAGATAGATTAGGTAGTGCCCCTGGCCCTTACGATCCTGCATGCTCCGCGAGCTCCCAAAGTCGGAGGTCAGCACGCGCCAGATCAGGAGCGCGAGCAGAAGGCTGGAGCCTGCTAAGGCGACATTGCGGTGGGAGAGCAGGTGCTCGGCCTCCCACTTATCGGCCTTGAACCAGCCTAGCTGGCCCCAGAGGCCCGAGAGAACGGCAGGGACGGAGAGGGCGACAGCCACTACCAGCGACCAGAAGCCGACCGTGCGCCACTCCTTTTTTCCAAAGAGCTTGCTACCCAGATCAAAGGCAGCGGAGACAAGAGCAAGAGCGAGGGCAAAATGAATGGTGGCACCATGGAGGTGCTGCCAGAGTTTAATGGGGTCTTCCTGAGGCATAACCCTTACATGATACAATAAGCGCAGACGGGTCGCCGCAATCTCGGCGACCCGTACTTTCGTCTAATGGTGAAACTATATGCTGGCGGATGTATCCAAAGATTTAAGCCTGCTTGCGGAGCGCCTCGACGATATCGGGAGGCATCTTTGACCTTCCGCGTCGAAACAAAGAAATAGCACAGCTGGAGGCTCTCGCTGGAGAGCCGACACTCTGGGACGATGTGGCGCGCGCCCAGAAGACCATGCAGGCCCTCGCAAAAGCAAAAGAGGAGGTACTGCCGTACTTAGAGCTAAGGCGCAAGCTGGACGATGCGCTGGTTCTGATCGAGATGGCGGAGTCCGACGACGACCCTGAGGCCTATGAGCCCGAGGTGCGCGCGGAGGTACTGTCGATCGGGGCGGGGATGGAGAAGGTGGAGAACGCTACCTTGCTCGCCGGTCCCTACGATGCCCACGATGCCATCCTGGAGATCAAGCCCGGAGCGGGCGGCACCGAGGCCTGTGACTGGGCCGCGATGCTCCTGCGAATGTACCTGCGCTGGGCGGAGGCCAATGGCTTCCAGGCGGAGGTCAATGAGGAGCTTCCGGGAGAGGTCGCGGGGATCTCGTCGGCGACCGTGTTCATCACGGGGCGCAATGCCTACGGGATGCTACGCTCCGAGCACGGGGTCCATCGCTTGGTTCGTATCTCGCCCTTCAATGCCAATGGCAAGCGCCAGACGAGCTTCGCAGCGGTCGAGGTGCTCCCGGCAATCGAGGACGATAGCGAGCTGGTGATCGACGACAAAGAGCTTCGGATCGATACCTACCGCTCCAGTGGAGCAGGGGGCCAGCACGTCAATAAGACCAGTAGCGCGATTCGGATCACGCACCTGCCGACCAATATTGTGGTGACCTGCCAAGACCAGCGCAGCCAGCTACAAAACAAAGAGGTGGCGATGCGTGTCCTAAGAGCAAAGCTTGCAGAGCTAGAGGCGCGCAAGTTCGACCAGAAGATGGCGGACCTGCGCGGCGACCAGCAGCGAATCGAGTGGGGAAGCCAGATCCGTAGCTATGTCTTTCAGCCCTACACGCAGGTCACCGATCTTCGGAGCCGCGTCAAGGTGAGCGATGTCAACGGGATCATGGACGGTAACCTGGAGCCGCTACAGCTAGGCTACTTGCGCTGGTTTGCAGGAAAAGGTGCGGCAGGAGAAGCAACCGATGGAGACGACGAGATTTAGATTTCTAGTACTTGCAGCCCTCGCACTGGGAGGCCTTGGCCTCCCCGTGCAGGCACAGCCGTCGGAGAAGACCGCCATTCGCCTCGGGGAGGCGGAGGCCGGTAACCTAGTCGCCGATGCCGTTCGTCAGAGTGTTGGGGCCGAGATTGCATTGGTGCCCGCCGCTGCCTTCAAGGGGAGCAAGGCGCTCTCCCCCGAGGCCGCCACGGCGCTACTAGACCCCGCTACGGATGAGATTGTGGTGCTGAGCATCCGGGGAAGCCAGCTCAAAGACGCTCTGGAGCGCTCGGTGTCGTTTGCGGGCACCCCCTTCGCGGGCTTTCTGCAAGTGTCGGGCCTGACGTTCCAGTACAATGGCAGCTTCGATGTGGGGGAGCGCGTGGTGAAGATCACGGTGGGGGGAGCCCCGCTCGATCCGAAAAAGACCTACAAGCTCGCCACCACCAAGCCCCTCGCCGACGGCCAGCAGGGCTACTTCCAGATCTGGAAAAAAGACCAGATTGTGGCTGGCGGCAAGACCGTCACCCTCGCCGAAGCGATGCGCGCACTCCCCGCAGGCACGAGCGCCAAGGTCGAAGGGCGCATCGTCCGCGTAGACAAGTAGCGCCTAGCCGAGAGTCTTGTTGAGGTTGTCCAGCACGCGCCTAAGATAGCCGCGTGTGGACGCCACTTCCTGCATGCCATCGAGAGCGGTCTGTACATCGCCGGCATCGTAGGCCAAAAAGAGCTCCCCGAGCCGTGCCCTGAGCGCGTCGTAGGCTTCCGAGAACTCCACGCGTGCGGCTTCTAAGCTACTGCGCTGACTCTCATCGCCATCCTGGAACTCCATCAGGGCCTCTTGTAGCTCCATGACCGTGGCGAAGAGCTCCTTGGGGGGCTTGGCATCGCGCATCTCACCCAGCTTGACACTGCGCTCTCGGCGGAGAAGATACTCGGCGCGGGAGAAGGGATCGCGGAGCGTGCGGTAGGCATCGTTGACTAGCGCGGTGGAGGTCAGGGCATCGTCTTGTGTGGCCGTGTCGGCTGCGGCAAAACGGTCCGGGTGGAAGCGGCGAGAGAGCATGCGAAACTGGGTCGCAAGTTGCTCATCGCTGGCCGCCGCCCCCACGCCGAGAATCTCGAGGTAGGAGGCGGTCGGGTCCAGAAACTCAGACATGGTCACGCGAGGTTACTTGGCGGTGAAGCTGGTGCCACAGCCGCAGGAGCGCACGGCCTGGGGGTTGTCGAAGACGAAGCCGCCCTCCATCAGGTTCTTGATGTTGTAGTCCAGGGTCGTGTCTTTGAGGAACTTGGCGCTCTTGATGTCCACCACCACCCCGAGATCGGCCTGCTGGTAGAGCAGATCGAACTCCGGGTCAGGGTTGGCCTCAAAGTCGATGACATAGGAGAGCCCCGAGCAGCCGCCGCCTCGCACGCCAAGGCGCAGGAAGGCTTCTTCCTTACCTGCCTTCTTGGCCTGGCGCTTCACCGCGGTAATCGCTGCCGGGGTTAAGGTCACAATGGGTTCGGTTGTCGGGATCGTTTCCATTTTTCTTCTCCGCCGATTGAGATCAGCGTTTACTTGATCGACAGTGCTTGCTTGGCCTTGTAGTCCTCGATCGCCGCCTTAATGGCGTCCTCGGCGAGCACGGAGCAGTGGATCTTCACGGGGGGAAGCGCGAGCTCCTGGACAATCTGGGCGTTGCTGATAGACATCGCCTCTTCTAGGGTCTTGCCCTTTACCAGCTCGGTGGCGAGGCTGGAGCTGGCGATCGCGGAGCCACAGCCGAAGGTCTTGAACTTGGCGTCCTCGATAATCCCCTCGGGGCTGATCTTGAGCTGGAGCTTCATGACATCGCCGCACTCCGGTGCGCCCACGATCCCCGTGCCGACGTCTTCCGCGTTCTTGTCAAACGAGCCCACGTTGCGCGGGTTCTCGTAGTGGTCGATAACTTTCTCAGAGTATGCCATTGTATTAATTCCTTGTAATGTTCCCCCATCGGACGGGGGCTAGGGGGTGGGCAGGCTAGTGCGCGTTCCACTTCACGGTCGAGAGGTCGACGCCTTCGAGGTGCAGCTCCCAGAGGGGGCTCATCTCACGCAGGCGGCTGACCTCGCTGATCACCTTTCGCGCGACCCAGTCCACTTCTTCCTCGGTCGTGAAGCGGCCAAAGCCAAAGCGCAGGGAGCTATGGGCCAGCTCATCGCCCAGGCCCATGGCCTTGAGGACATAGCTGGGCTCCAGAGAGGCCGATGTACACGCGGAGCCGGAGCTCAGTGCGACATCCTTGAGGCCCATTAGAAGGCTCTCGCCCTCGACAAACTCGAAGCTGATATTGAGGTTGCCGGGGAGGCGCTGGGTGGCGTGGCCGTTGATGTAGCAGCTATCGCAGGCATCCATGATGGTCTGTGCCATGCGGTCGCGCAGTGCGGTGAGGCGTGTGATCTCACTCTCCATCTCCTCCATCAGTAGCTCGGCGGCCTTTCCAAAACCGACAATGCCGGGGACATTGAGCGTCCCCGAGCGGAAGCCACGCTCGTGGCCGCCGCCGTCGATCTGGGCCGTCAGCTTCACGCGGGGGTTGCGGCGGCGAACATAGAGCGCACCGATTCCCTTGGGGCCGTAGATCTTGTGCGCCGTGAACGAGAGCAGGTCGATATGCAGGTCATTGACATCGAGCGGGACCTTCCCATAGGCCTGCACCGCATCGGTGTGGAAGAGGACACCCTTCTCGCGGCAGATCGCCCCGATCTCCTTCAGGGGCTGAATGACACCGATCTCGTTGTTGGCGGCCATCACCGAGACCAGGATGGTCTTGTCCGTGATCGCGGCCTTGAGCTCGTCGAGGTCGATCAGACCGTCGGCACCCACCCCGAGGTAGGTCACGGACTTGCCGTCCTTCTCCAGATGCTTGCAGGTGTCTAAGACCGCCTTGTGCTCGGTGACAACCGTGATGATGTGATCGCCCTTCTCCGCGTACATCTCCGCGACACCTTTAATGGCCAGGTTGTTGGACTCGGTGGCGCCCGACGTGAAGATAATCTCCTTGGGGTCTGCCCCGATCACCTTGGCGAGCTGCTCCCGGGCGATATCGATCGCCTCTTCTGCGGCCCAGCCGAAGCTATGGCTGCGCGAGGCGGCGTTGCCGTAGACCTCGGAGAAGTAGGGCAACATCGCCTCGACCACACGGGGATCGGTGCGCGTGGTGGCATTGTTGTCGAGATAGATGGGTAGTTTGACGCTCATAGTAGGTTTTATTTCTGGGCCTGGGCCATCATCAGTGGCACGGCATTCTCAAATCGTTTCCCGCGCAGTGGCTCCGGGGTGAGGAGCTCGGCCAGGGTCATCTGGCGCAGGATCTCCGCCATCTGCTCCTGAATGCGGGCAAGGGGGCCGCGCAGGTGGCAGTTGCGTGCCTGCTGACAGCCCGTCAGCCCCGACTCCTCCCAGCACTGCGCAATGGCCAAGGGGCCGTCGGTTGCCTCCACGATCTCGGCGATCGAGATGCTGGTCGCCTCCCGCCCAAGACGGTAGCCGCCGGTGGGGCCGGGAACCGAGAGCACGAGGCGGTGCTTGGCGAGGGTCTGCATCACTTTTGCGAGGAGCTCGGCAGGAATCTCATAGCGCTGTGCAATCTCACGAGGACCGACCAAGCGCTCCGTGCCTTCTGTTGCCAGAAAGCAAAGGGCGAGGAGTGCATAGTCTGTCTTTTTGGTAAACGTAAACACAGGGGGCGAGGTTCCCGATTTTTTTAGTCGCCGACTAATTATGTCGGTGATTGTCTCTATAGTATCGGCATGCGCAGGATCTGTCAATATGAAAATAAAACAATTGTTTGAATTGCGCTGGAAAAGGCCTCTGTGTTATAATCGGCTATCCTAACCAAACAGGTTCCGGACCCTAACGTTTACTGCGGCGGGAGTAGGTTTGAGAGTTAAAATTTCAGTGTTGAAACGACACCATTCACACCAGATGAGTAAGCCCGCCACCGCGACCGATCTGCGCTCATTTCGGGATACCGCTGGCATCATTTTCCGTTCCTTCAAGAACGATCACTTCGGGGAGGGTTAACTCAAATGTCATTCGCACGAAAAAGTCTCGCTGACATTCTCCTGGAAAAGCAGTTTGTCACGGCTGCTCAGCTAGAGGAAGCCAAAGCGGCAGGCGGCGACCTACGCAAGGCCGTTATCGACAAGGGCTTCGCCATGGAGGTCGATGTCTATAAGTGCTGGGCGGAGTCCGAGGGGCTGCCTTTTGTCGATATCACCAAGCACAAACCAGAACCATCGGCGCTCAATGTGGTTCCACAAAATGTGGTGACGCGTCACAAGGCCATCCCGGTTCGCAAGGACGGCCAGACGCTCTATGTGGCGATTGCGGACCCGCGCAACGTGCCGGCCATCGACGATATCAAGATCGCGTCGCGCGTGCCGATTGTCCGTGCCCTTGCCGCATCGCCCAGCGATATCGAGGCGGCGATCAAAGAGAACTATGGTGCGGCGCTCTCGGCCCCGACCACGAGTAGTGCGGTTGCGACCAGCGGTGGTGCCCCACAGCCCGGTGTGGGAGCCCTCGCCCTCAAAGGCCTGATCGATGAGGTTGTCAGCTCCAAGGGCGGTAGCAAGGACGATGAGATTGGGGCCGATGGTGAGGATGCCGATGCGGCGCCTATCATCAAGATGGTCAACGCGATCCTCTCCAACGCGATCGACATGGGGGCCTCGGATATCCACATGGAGCCCTTCCGCCGGAGCATGCGTGTCCGGTACCGAATCGACGGTGTTCTGCGTGAGGTGATGCCCATCCCCAAGCTGATCCAGAACTCCGTGGCCGCCCGCTGTAAGATTATGTCCGACATGAACATCGCCGAGCGGCGTGTTCCCCAGGACGGTCGTATCGGTCTGAAGCACAACAACAAAGACTACGACATGCGCGTGTCCTGTCTGCCGTCGATGTACGGTGAGAAGATCGTCATGCGTATTCTTGACAAGTCGTCCACCCAGATCGGTCTGGAGCGCCTCGGCTTCCGCCCCGAGGTCATGGTGCCTCTCGAAGAGCTGGTCGAGCAGCCCAACGGGATGTTTATCGTGACGGGGCCCACGGGTTCCGGCAAGACCACGACCCTCTACTCGGTGCTTCACAAGCTCAATAAGATCGAGCGCAATATCATTACGGTCGAGGACCCCGTTGAGTACGAGCTGATGGGGGTGACCCAGGTTCAGATCAACAAGAAGGCCGGTCTGAACTTCTCCAACGCCCTGCGCTGCTTCCTGCGCCAGGACCCGGACATCATCATGGTGGGGGAGATGCGCGACCTGGAGACCGCCGATATCGCTGTCGAGTCCGCGCTTACCGGACACCTTGTTCTCTCGACCCTCCACACCAACGATGCCCCGTCGGCGACCATGCGTCTTGCGGACATGGGGGTGGAGCCCTTCCTGATTGCGGCGACCCTGATTGGTATCCTTGCACAGCGCCTCGGCCGAACGATCTGCGCCAGCTGTAAAGAGAGCTACCAGGCGACCGCGAAAGAGCTGATTCCGTTTAACTTTGGCAAGTCCACGGTGCATGAGTTCATGCCCGAGTTTGGCCTCAATCCCACCGATCTAGAGCAGCCGGTGACCCTCTACCGAGGACGGGGCTGCGATGTCTGTGGAGACACGGGCTACAAGGGACGAACCGGAGTCCATGAGATGCTCATCATGAACAATGAGATCGCCGACCTGATCGTGCGCCGCGCGCCGCTGGGCGATATCACCGATGGGGCATCCCGTGGCGGAATGAAGAAGATGCGTGAAGACGGCCTGATTAAGATTCTACGCGGGATTACGGATGTCTCGGAAGTCCGGCGCGTTGTCTTCACGGCGGGAGAGGGATAAACCACTATGTCAACCACAGGACCAGACGAAGTTCCCCAGCCAGAGCGACTGGTAGGGGCCGGTGGCGGGCGCATGCGCTCGCTGGAAGATGCGCATATCGACGAGCTGTTGCACCTTGTCTTTGAGACCAAGGGCGCCTCGGACCTGCACATCGCCTCGGGCTTGCCGCCGGTGATTCGCGTGGACGGTAAGCTGCTACAGGCACCCTACGAGCCCTTTACGCCGCAGACCAGCCAGCGCATCAACTACGATATCCTGACCGACGAGCAGATTCAGAAGTTTGAGTCCACCATGGAGCTCGACTTCTCCTACGCACTGGGGCGCGCCTGCCGCTTCCGTGTGAACCTCTACCGCGACCGAGGGACGGTGGCGGCTGCCTTCCGAACCATCCCCACCAAGATCCCGACCCTCGACGACCTCAAGCTCCCGCCGATCGTCGAGAAGATCGCCCACAACACCCGTGGTCTGGTGCTGGTCACCGGTCCCACGGGATCGGGGAAGTCCACCACCCTGGCGGCGATGATCAACGACATCAACATGCACCGCTCGGAGCACATCCTGACGGTCGAGGACCCGATCGAGTACCTCCATAGCCATAAGATGTCGGTGGTGAACCAGCGCGAGCTGGGCCAGGACACCAAGAGCTTCGCCAACGCCCTGCGCGCCGCACTCCGAGAAGACCCGGACGTGATCCTGGTCGGTGAGATGCGAGACCTGGAGACCATGTCACTTGCCGTCTCCGCGGCAGAGACCGGCCACCTTGTCTTTGCGACCGTCCACACCAACTCCGCCGCATCCACCGTCGACCGTATCGTCGACTCCTTCCCACCCGGCCAGCAGGAGCAGATTCGTCTGCAGCTCTCCAACAACCTGATCGCCGTTCTCACCCAGCAGCTCCTGCCCCGTATCGGCGGTGGGCGTGTCTGCTGCCAGGAGATCATGATCGCCACCCCCGCTATCCGCAACCTCATCCGTGAGGCCAAGGCCCACCAGATCACGTCGATGATCCAGACCTCGGGAAATATCGGGATGCAGACCATGGACATGTGTCTGCGCGACATGACCATGAAGGGGACGATCACCAAGGAGATGGCTCTCACCCGCGCCATGAACCGCACGGAGCTGGAGAACATGCTCATGCAGGCCGAGATGGTGGTGGCTCAAGGCGGAGAGAACGCCAAGAACCGCCGCATGTAGCTCGGAGCGCTGGAAATGGCCCCCCGTGCCTGGCACGGGGGGCTTTTGTTTTGTAAGATGTGGCATGGTTTTCCCTGCCCTCCTTGCCCCCGCTCTGCTCGCGCCGGCACCCCCGGCCATTCGCCTGACTATCGATGCCCGCGAGGTCAGCAAGCAGGTGGTTCACGTGACCCTGCGCTTTCCCGTGACGCCGGGGCCGCTGACCCTGGAGTACCCGAAGTGGATTCCGGGGATGCACGAGCCGGTCGGGCCGGTGCAGAACCTGGTGCGGCTCGGGTTCGCCGCGAATGGAAAGCCGGTGGCGTGGCGGCGCGATGGCTACGATGCCTACGGCTTTCAGCTCACCGTGCCTGCCGGGGTGAAGGAGCTGGAGGCGCACTTTGACTACCTCCCGCGGCCCAACGACTCGGACGAGATCGCCTATGGGGTCGCGGCAACTGGGACGCTCGCGGTCATCAACCCAAGCGCCTTGCTCCTCGCCCCGCGTGGTTCGGCGCTCACCAAGACTGCATTTGCTCCCACGGTCCTGCTACCGGAGCGCTGGCAAAAAGCGACCTCGCTGCCGACAACCCCGACCGTCTCCCTAGAGCGCCTGATGGACTCGCCGATCTTTGCGGGGGAGCACCTCAAGCGCTTCGAGCTCCCGAGCCCCGATGGCGTCCCGCACACGCTCGCGGTGGTGGCCGACACCGACGAGGTCGCGACTCCCAATGCCCATGTGCTGGCCTGCATGCAGAAGCTGGTCACCGAGAGCGCCGCGCTCTTTGGGGCACGTCACTACGACAAGTTCACGTTCCTGCTCGCGCTGACCAGTGGGCTGCCGCAGTACGGGCTGGAGCACCATGAGTCGACTGTCAATGTCCTCCGGCCCAATGCTCTGGGCGATGGCTCAGGCACACCGGGGCAGTGGAACGCCAACCTCCTGCCGCATGAGTATGTCCATAGCTGGAACGGCAAGCACCGCCGTCCGTACGGGCTCGCCGGGAAGACCTTCAACCAGCCGCTCTCCACGGACCTGCTCTGGGTCTACGAGGGGATGACGGAGTACCTGGGGGAGGTGCTGATGACCCGCTGTGGCTTCTATCCCTTCGAGGCCGAGCGAGAGCACCTGCGGCAGACCCTGGTCTCGCTGGACGGCCGCGGGGCACGGACCTGGCAGTCACTGCGCGATGCGGCGCTCGCCTTTCCGCTGATCACCAACAAGGGCGATAGCACGCGCCTGCGCCTCTCCAACGATATCTACTACGAGAGCATGCTCCACTGGCTGGAGGCCGATGCCCTGATCCGGCAGAAGAGCAACGAAAAACTCTCGCTGGACGATTTCTGCCGGCGCTTCTTCGGTGGGGTGAACCGCGGCCCCGAGGTGCGTCCCTACACCGAGGCCGAGCTGGCGGCGACGCTTACCGCCACGCTCCCCGGTGTCGACTGGACGGCCTGGCTCCACCAGCGCTTTGATTCCCTGGAGCCGCAGGCACCGCGCACGGGGCTAGAGCTGGCGGGCTGGCCTGAGCACCTCGGGGAGCTGAGCGAGCCCCGCCGCGAGCAAGAGACCCTCACCGACTTCCGCTTCTCCCTGGGCTTTCGCCTCGCCGGTGCCCGCATCACACGGGTCGAGCCCAGCTCGTTTGCTGCCCAGGCAGGGCTGGTCGTGGGCAATCAGCTGACACTGCTCAACGGAAAACCCTTTAGCAACCAAGCCCTCCGCGAGGCGATTCGCGGCTCCAAGACGCAGGCGACGCGGCTGGTCCTACAGGTCGATAGCGCACGTGAGGTGGCCTTCGACTACCTGGGGGGGGAGCGTCTTTCCGTGCTGGAGCGGGCAGGCTCCACACCGGATCGCTTGAGTCTGATTTTTCTAAGAAAAAAATAGGAGAAGTGCTTGACGTATGCCTTAGGGTGGGTTAAAGTATCGTCTAAGTAAGAGTCAAGTATTAAAAAATAATGAAATCGGGATCGCACCGTCGGACACTGGTTGTTTCATCATAAACCTTTACGAGGTGTCAGAAAATGTCTCATCATCAAAAACGGTCCGCGTTCACGCTGATCGAACTCTTGGTTGTGATTGCTATTATCGCCATTCTCGCGGCGATTCTCTTCCCCGTGTTTGCGCAGGCTCGTGAGAAAGCCCGCGCGGTCGCTTGTCTCTCCAATGCGAAGCAACTTGGTCTTGGCCTGATGATGTATCTTCAGGACTACGACGAAAAAGTGCTGCCTCGCTACCAGGCCTGTCCTAGTACCGGTCCTACGGGTCCTACCCAGAAGCTCTGGACCGATACTCTCCAGCCCTACATCAAAAATCAAGGCATCTTTGTCTGTAACTCTGCCAGTAATACGAACTACTGTGACCAGTGGACACAGTGGAACGCGACAATCCCTTCTACCAACAACCGTGGGCGGCTCTCGGTGGGCTACAACCAGACCATTAGCGGCTGGTACTACGCTACCGCAGACGGCTGTGGGGACATGATCCTGCCGACGATCCCTCAGATCCAGGTGCCGTCTAAGAACGTCATGTTCGCCGACTCGCCGTCGGGGGATATCGCAGGCGGTTTCCGTGGCTATCTCATGGGAAATACCGGTCTGAATGTTCCCTACACCGCGACCTCAGCGGGAAGTATTGCGGCAAAGCACAACGAAGGCACCAACCTGACCTTCTTTGACGGACATGCCAAGTGGTACAAGGGCACTGCACTTCTGTGGAAGCCCAATGCGACCATTAACTGCAAGGACTCGTCGCTCTGGCTCAATCCTTACATGGATATGAACGATGCGCACGTGAAGTTCAATATTTCCGACACCTGCATCCCCGATCCATAGGACGAGCACATGAAAGAAAAAGTAAGCCCTCTGATGCTCGTGGTCGCGGGGGTAGTGGTGGTCGCAATCATTGGGTTGCTGATCTGGAAGTTCAGTGGCTCAAGTCCCGGGGACGCTCCCCCGGTGATTGTGAAGCCGGATAACCCCAACGATCCCAAGTACAAGCCCGATCCCCGGCTTGGCCTGGGCGGTGGCGGCTCCTAAAAGAGAAATCTCCCCTCCTGCGCAGTGCGTAGGAGGGGTTTTTGTTTTTCATGGTGAAGCTGTTGGCATGAAAATCACCGATGTCCGGGTGATCGTGACGTGCCCCGGACGAAACTACGTCGCTGTAAAGATTCTCACCGATGAGCCGGGTCTGTATGGAGTGGGGGACGCCACGCTCAATGGCCGTGAGCTCGCCGTTGCCGCTGCGCTGCAGGAGCACCTCGCGCCCCTGCTGATCGGCCGAGACCCCGACCAGATCGAGGATATCTGGCAGATGCTCTTCCGGGGGACCTACTGGCGCGGCGGTCCCGTGCTGATGACCGCGCTCGCCGGGATCGATATCGCGCTCTGGGATATCAAGGGCAAGCGCGCCGGACTTCCCGTGTACTCGCTCCTGGGGGGCAAGACCCGCGACGGTGCCTGGGCCTACACGCACTGTGGCGGCCACACCAACGAGGAGCTGGAGGACTCGGTGCGGGCGGCGATGGCGAAGGGCTTCCAGCATATCCGAGTCCAGTGCCCCGTTCCCGGCGCGACCTCGACCTACGGCATGGGCGGCGCGGCAGAGGCGGCGAGCGCGAGCTGGCTCGGAAAAGGCAGCGGCGACGGTGGCCCGATGCCCCATGTGGAGGGGAACTGGGAGCCGGCGAGCTATCTGAGAGTCGTCCCCAAGATGTTCGCCTATCTCAGAGACAAGCTTGGCGATGAGCTCAATCTCCTCCACGATGTCCACGAGCGCCTGAACCCGGTACAGGCGGCCCGTCTCGCCAAGGAGCTAGAGCCCTACCACCTCTTCTTCCTCGAAGATGCCCTGCGCCCGGAGCATAAAGAGAGCTTTCGCCTGGTCCGCAATGCCTCGACCACGCCTCTTGCCATGGGCGAGCTCTTCCACACCAAGTACGAGTGCCTGCCGCTCTTCACCGAGCAGCTGATCGACTTTATCCGCTGCGACATTGGGCATATCGGGGGGATCACCGAGGCCAAGAAGATCGCGATCCTGGCCGAGCCCTACCAGATCCAGACCGCCTGGCACGGCCCCGGCGATATCAGCCCTGCGACCCACTGCGCCAATGTCCATGTCGATGTCTCGATCCCCAACTTCGGCGTTCAAGAGATGGTCTACTTCCCGGAGATCGTCCACGAGGTCTTCCCCGGTGCCCCGGAGTGTCGCGACGGCAAGCTCTGGCCCTCCGAAGCTCCCGGCCTCGGCTGCGACATCAACGAGGAGGCGGCTAAGAAATACCCCTACCAGCGCAACTACCTGCCCGTCTGCCGCCGCGCCGATGGCTCGGTCCACGACTGGTAGATACGGATTTCCAGGTGAGTCGGGGATAGAATAGTGACAAAGGTAAACGCATATGTCTGCATCTCCTCTTCCTCTTCCTAGCACACCATCTGCCGCACTTCTGGACGCTGATCCACAGACGGGCCGCGTGATCTGGAACCGGTCGGCCTTCCACGCCATTGCCCAAGCGGGGCTGCTTGAAAATGGCCGCTACGAACTTTTGGAAGGGGAGATCGTTAAAATCATGCCCAATGAACCCTACACCTTTGTCAACTCCGAGCTTGTTTTTTTACTTGCGAATATCTTTGGAAGTGCCTATGTTCGAGTCCCAAGCTCCCTGGCCGCCAGTGAAACCAGCGAGCCTGAGCCCGATGTCTCCGTGACGATCAAGCCGCGCCGTGAGTACCTCAAGACGGGCATTCCCCCCGGCAGTGAGTTTCGTCTGGTCGTGGAGGTCTCTGATAGCACGCTCTGGCGGGATAAAGGCCAAAAAGCACGGCTCTACGCCACGGCAGGGGTTCCCGAGTACTGGGTCGTCAATCTTACCGGACGCACGGTGATCGTCCACCGCAGGCCGGTCGGGGAGGACTACCAGAGCATCGTCACCTACAACGAGAACGAGACGATCTCCCCCGAAGCTGCCCCGGAGCACACCATTGTGCTTTCCGAGATATTCCCACCCGCCGACGTCACGCCCGACGAATGACTGCAGAAGACCTCTTGGCCGAGGTAAGCAATCCCGCCACTCTACCTGAGCGGCTGGAGCGGCTCTGGTTTGGGTTTCCCTACCCCCAGCAGAAGCCGGGCTACCACGGCTCCCACGAGATTCGCCGCCGCATCGCCGCGCATCCGAACCTCACTCCAAAGCTGGCAGGGCGGGCACTAGGAAAGTACCCCGATACTGTGTGTGAGAACCCTGTTTTTCCGTTACTCAAGCTGGAGGCACCTCATTTGGTGAAGCTCGTGCCTCCTAGCGACATGCTTGCCTGGCTGAAGCGAGAACACTGCCCCCGTCTGTTCGTCGAGCTGATGCTGGGGAAAAACTGGCCCCTCGTCTCCGAAGCTGCCAAGCGCCATGTTTCCTACGCAGGATATATCTCCCGCGATGAGCTGCCCGATGTTCTGCGGACAGAGCTTATCGAGATGCCCAAGGCAAAAGATGACAAGAGCCTGAAAGCTCTGCACGATGTCGGACTGGTGCCGCAAAGCATCGCGGAGCATTTCGGATTAGGAGAGCCCATGTCTCTCCCTGATTTACCTGGGGATGCCCTCCCAGTAGACCGCGAAGAGGAACCGCTTACTGAAGAAGAGGAGCGTGAACTCAGGAGCGATCTCTGGCCTGAGAAGTCAGATCGTCGGCCCTACTATGCACTAGGAATGGGCCGTTGGATGTACTTTCGTGAGATCGCTTGTAACCGCAAAACTAAACCGGCAGTGCTACGCCGACTTGCAGAACTCACGGCACGGTTTCACAGTGGGCTCACTCACGATCTCGCAAACAACCCTTCTACACCACCCGATGCCTTACTGATGCTCCTTAAAGCAGGGAATAGTGTTTATTGGCTGGCAAAGCGGTTCGAAGTGCTGCCTGATGCCTCTTCTCTGGTTCACCGCGAGCTTGTGGCAGTTCGACACTGTTCGGGCGATATAACCCAACTTTCCTGTGTACTTGCGCTGGCTAACTCACCCTCCGTACAGGGCGACCATAAAAATCTCGTAAAGGCAGTGAACTGGCGGCGACGGCTGGGGCTTGCACTGAACCCACTCACACCACCAGATTTGCTGGAGCTTCTCTCCCACGACGGCAACAGGCTGGTGAATGCCGCCGCGAAGGCACAACTGGAGACGCCAGGAGTTCGCCTCTTGGAGCAGCTCTAGGCGCTCTCGTCGCGCACCTTGCCCTCGCCCTCAAAAATCAGCCTTCGGGTGGCGACTTTGTCCAAAAAGAATCTATCGTGGCTGACCACTAAGACCGCGCCGGGGAAGTGGGTGAGGGCCTGCTCCATCACCTGGATGCTGGGCATGTCGAGGTGGTTGGTGGGCTCGTCGAGGATAATCACGGGAGAGCCGGAGAGGAGGCACTGCGCCAGTGCGACCCGCGACTTCTGCCCACCGGAGAGCGTCCCGAGGCGCTGCTGCAAGTCCATCTCGGAGAAGCGCAGCATCTCTAAAAACTTATGGACATGCTTGCGCGGGGCGTGAAAGGCCAGCCCAAACGTGTTCACGGCGTGCGAGAGCGTGTCCTTGGGCTCCAAGTTCTCGAGGAGCTGGTTGAAGTGCACCGCCTTGACGCCGCCCTCCCAGCGCACAATCCCGGAGTCCGGCGCTTCCTCGCCCGTCAGTAGCCGCAGAAGCGTGGACTTGCCGCTCCCATTGCGCCCGACAATCGCGAGGCGCTCGTTGCCGTGGAGCTCGAAGGTCAGGTTGGTAAAGAGAGTCTGGTCCCCATAGGCCTTACACAGGTCTTCGACCCGGAGGAGGTTATCTCTTACGTGTAGCCCCTCGTAGATCTCGGTGATCAGCACTTGCGCGGGGCGGGGTGTGACCCGCTTCTTGAGGTCTGCCAGCTTGCGCTCGCGGCGCTCCTTGTGGTCTTTTAGCGCCTCGGCCTCCAATAAAAGCAGCTCTTCCTCATGCAGAAACTGCCGCTCGCTGGTCTTGAGGCGGAAGGGCTTCTCACGGATGTAGTCTGTGTAGTTGCCGGCGTAGTCGCTGAGGCGGTAGTTCTCCAGCTCGACAATGCGGGTGACAACCCGGTCCAAGAACTGCCGGTCGTGGGAGACCAAGAGAACCGCGCCGGGAAAGCCCCGGAGCCACTCCTCCAGCCAGGCGACTCCCTCGACATCGAGGTAGTTGGTCGGCTCGTCCAGAAGCAACGCATCAGGGGACTCCAGCAGAATCTTCGCCAGCGCCGCACGGTTGCGCCACCCCCCGGAGAGCTGCGCGATGGGCCGCGAACGGTGCTCGTCGTTGAAGCCCAGCTTGCCCAGAACGGTGTCGATCTCCACCCGCCAGTTCCAGCCGTCGAGGAGCTCCATGCGCTCCAGAAGCGCCGCCTGTTTCTCCAACAGCGCCTCTAGGTCGGCACCGTCGTCGGCGAACTGGCTGCCAATTGCCTCTAGCTCTGCCTCGATCTGACGTGGCTCGGCCAGAACCTCGCCAAGTACCTCTTCCACGCTCAGGGTGCTGTCGAGCTGGGAGAACTGAGAGAAGTAGCCCACCTTGAGGCCGGGCTCTTGCTCGACCCGGCCCTCGCTGGGAGCGAGCTCGCCTAGAAAGAGCCGAAGGAGCGTGGTTTTCCCCGTCCCATTCTGCCCGATCAGTCCAACTCGCTCCCCTTTTGCCAGCTTGAAGTAGACCTCCCGCAGGACCTGCCGAGTGTCGTAGCGCACGGTGACCCCATGCAGGCGCAGGAGGCTCAACTACTTGATCAGCTTTGCGGTCTTGATGGCATCGAGCTTGGGGAAGTTCTTCTCCAGAAACTTATTGCCCTCCGCCGCGATCTGCCCCTGAAGCTGCGTCAGGCTCTCACCGTACTCGTCGTAGAGCTTATCAACGACATCCATGCCCGAAACGACCTTGGCAAAGGGAGAGAAGCCCATACTGTCGAGGTTAACATTATCCTTGAGGTTGATAAAGAACTGGGTGGAGCGGGAGTTGGGGGCGCTGGACTTGGCGTAGGTGAGGAAGCCACGCTTGTTGCTCGCCTTCACGGCATCATCGGGGATATTGCTCTCCAGCCATTTGGTCGCCAGCGACGGATCACCATGGATGCCGAACTGGACCACAAAGCCGCGTACGACACGGAAGAACTTGATCCCGTCGAAGAACCCATTCGTCACCAGGTTGTAGAAGCGATCGACTCCGTTGGGGGAGAGCTCACGGGTAGCCTCGACCACGAAGACTCCCTTGGTGGTCTCGAACCGTACTTTGAACTTAGCCGGTGCCTTCTCCTTGAGTGCCGCCGGATTTTTGAGTTTAGGATTTTGCATGCGCCTATTGTACCGTGTGTCATAGAAGACACGGGCCAGCTTCGCTTCTGGCGTGCCGCCACAAAGTCGCTCCGCGACATGGGAGGGGGAAGAAATATTTTTTTAATTTTTATCAGATTTGGTAGGTGTCAGCCGTTATAGGGGCATGAAGGGAAACAGACAAGTCGTGCGGCGCTCACGCTGGGGGAGAAATCGGGTTTCGGTTGGGCTTCATGTGATTTGGACAACGGTGCAGCGGAGACCACTCGTGACCTCAGAGCTTGAGCGGGCGATCTATAGGAGTATCAGCGGGGAAGCAGAGAAGCTTGGTTGCCATGTCTTGGCGATTAATGGGATGCCCGACCATGTGCACGTCGTGCTCTATCTTTCCGTTACCACTAGCATCTCAAACCTAATGAAGCAGATGAAGGGGGCTTCGTCATCACTCGCCCGAAGTCTCGCTGGGCCAGATCAGTTCTTCCAGTGGGCAGATGGCTACGCCGTCTTCTCGTTGAGCCGCGCCCACCGACACAATGCAATCCAATATGTCGAGCGCCAAAAAGAGCATCACATGGAAAGAACAACACGAGCCGCCTGGGAGCAATCCACCGAAGACGATCTACCAACCTAAACAAATGAAACATTGATGTCGCGGAGCGACTTTGTGGCGGCACGCCAGAAGCGAAGCGGGCCCGCCTCGTTCATGAGGCACAGGGAGGCAAGGGCAAGAGGCAGGTACAATAGGGCATGCGGATTCTCTGGTGTTTGCTAGTGCTGGTCTGGGCGAGTGTCGTGCGGGCGCAGACGGAGCCGATTGTGATCAAGGTCGGGGGGGCGTACTCGACCTGGGGCATCCCCGACCCCAACTCCACGGCACCCTTTGACCGGGCGCGGCGCACGGTCTTTGAGGCCTTTACCAAGAAACACCCGGAGATCAAGCTGGAGCGGTTCACATCGCTGAGCATCCAAGGGCCCGCGGCGGAGTCCGGGATTCTCATGGCCTACGCAGGTGGGACCGCCCCGGATATCGTCTACGTCAACATGCGGCTCATGCGCCAGTACATCGGGCAGGGTTTTTTGCAGCCGCTGGATGGCCTGCTGACCAAGTACCCCGAGACCCTCAAGCGGGTGCACCCCAACCTCAAGAAAGAGCTGACGGTAGAGGGGCATGTCTACTCCGTGCCCTATGCCCAGTTTGTGCAGGCGCTCTACTACCGCAAGGACCTCTTTCGGGAGGCGGGCCTCGACCCTGACCGACCGCCGCAGACCTGGGACGAGTTCTACACCTACTGCCAGAAGCTCTACGATGAGAAAAAAGGCCAGTGGGGCTTTACCTTTCCGCCGTCGGACGGAAGCTGGTACTGGATCAACTTCTTGTATGCGGCGGGCGGCGATGTCACCAAGCAGAACGAACAGGGGCAGTACACCGCCGCGTTCAACTCCGAGGCGGGAGCGCAGGCACTGGAGTTCTACCGCAAGCTCATGACCGCGCCCTGGACCGATCCCAAGACCGGCAAGACCCTCAAGGGAGTGAGCACCAAGTCCACGACCCGCTCGCAGGACATCTCGGCGGGGAAGCTGGCGATGTGGTTCAGCTACCAGAGCGACGACCTGACCAACATGAACTCGTTCGACCTGAACCCATCGCTGCTGGGAATCGCACCGCTCCCCCAAGGCCCGACGGGCTTGCGCGGCAACGAGCTCAACGCATCGATGTGGGGCATCAACGCGTCGGTGAGGGACGAGCGCAAGCTCCAGGCGTGCTACGACTTTGTGAACTTCATGGCCAGCGAGGAGGCGAGCCAGATCCGGGTCCAGGCCTACGTGGAGAACGGGCTGGGGCAGCTTGTCAACCCCAAGGAGCTCAAGAAGTGGGGCTACGACGAGTTCATCACGGCGTCGGCGCGGCCCTGGCTGGAGTCCCAGGAAGCGCTCTTTGCCTCGGGGAAGCCCGAGCCCGCGGGACCGAACATGGCCTTTATCTACAAGCTCCTGGACGAGCCGCTGGATCAGGTCACGCTCTACCCCGACCGCTCGGTGAAGGAGATTCTGAGCGCGGCGGAGCAAAAGGTCAACGCCAAGCTCCTCAACTACGCCGACCCTGCCATCGTGGCATCGCGGCGCAAGGTCGCCAATGGGATCGCGGGCGTGATCCTGGCGGGGCTGGTCGCGCTGCTGGGGCGGGCGCTGGTGCAGGCATGGCAGGCACGCAAGCTCGGGGCCGCGCCGGGGGGGAAGCTCTCCCTCCGCACGCACCTAGCGGCGTGGGCCTTCATGCTGCCGGCACTGCTCTCGGTTGCGATCTGGGCCTACCTGCCGCTCCTGCGTGGCATGGTCATGGCCTTCCAGGACTTCCGCATCTTGGGCGACTCCAAGTGGATCGGGCTGGATAACTTTATCGAGGCCGCGACCCAGGAGACCTTCTGGAAAGGGTTCTACAACGCCTTCGCCTTCACGGGCTGGCTGCTCGGGCTGGGCTTTTTCCTGCCGATTATCCTCGCCCTCATGCTTAATGAGATTCCCAAGGGCAAGGTGGTCTACCGGATGCTCTACTACCTACCTGCGGTCACGACCAGTGTCGTGGTGGCGATGCTCTGGAAGCAGTTCTTCGATGCCAGCCCACAAGGCTTTGCCAACTCGCTGCTGGCGCTCTTCCATGTCGAGCCCCAGAAGTGGCTCCAAGACCCGGCGCAGGCCAAGTTCGCGGTCGTGCTGCCACTGATCTGGGCGGGGGCGGGGCCGGGGAGCATTATCTATCTGGCCGCTCTGCAAGGCATCCCCGATGAGATGTACGAGGCGGCGGACTTAGACGGCGCGGGCGTGCTCACCAAGATCTGGCGCATCACCCTCCCGACCCTCTCGCCGCTGATCCTCATCAACCTGGTGGGTGCGACTATTGGTGCCTTCAAGATCATGGAGCCCGTGCTGGTCCAGACCGCCGGTGGCCCCGACTATGCCACCCACACCATCGGGCTGGAGATCTGGTACAACGCCTTCATGTACCTCAAGTTCGGCTACGCCACCGCCGCCGCCTGGATGATGGGCCTCGTGCTCGTCGGGCTGACAACCTACCAGCTCAAGGTCCTGCGAAACGTCAAGTACAGCACCGCCGGACGGTAGGAGATAGCTCCCGTATGGCCGGAACGACCTTTGTAGCCGAAGGCTCTCCAGCCCCCCCGTTCTGATCGGGGGGGACTACTGCTCGATGCTGGCTTGGAGCGCGGGGACGAGCTGTTTCTTACGCGAGACGACGTGCCCCAGATCAAACTCATTGGTGCTCAGGCGGGCAAAGGGCAGGACATCCACCATCGTGCGCTCCCCGACCACCAGCAAGTGGCTCGTGCCGTCGATCACATTGGTCACCATCAGGCAGACAATCGCGTGGCCCTCACGCACCCGGCGGATGGTCATGGCATCGAGGAGCTCTTCCTGGCGCTCCGGGAGCTCTAGGAGGCTGCTCACCTCGACCTGACCGATACTGACAAGCTGCTGGGCCATGACATAGGTCTTGCGGTCGGAGTCGACGATATCCTCGGCGGTGCGCGACGAGAGCCCGGGGGCGGCGCGCAGGAGCTCCTCGCCGTAGAGAGCAACATCGACCCGGGCGACGCCACCGAGCCACTCGGCCATGACTTGGTCTCGCGGGGTGCTGGTGGGGGAGCGGAAGACCAGCGTGTCGGAGAGGATACCGGAGAGAAGCATGCCCGCCAGGGCACGCGGCGGGGTGATGCGCTTGGCACGGCACTGCTCGGCCACCAGCGTGGACGTGCTCCCGACAGGATCGACCACAAAGGGGATCGGGGCCGGAGTGGGCGGGTTCCCGAGGCGGTGGTGGTCCAGTACCCCCACGATCTCGGCTTCGTCGGCACCGGGCACGGCCTGGCCCAGCTCGTTGTGGTCGACCAGGATCAGGCGCGCACGGGGCGGGTGCAGGAGCGCTTGCTGGGACGCAAGCCCGACGTAGCGTCCCGAATCGTCTTGGACAATAAAGCGGCTTGCCTCCGCGCGGAGCAGGGTTGCCTTGTGGTCGGAGAGGCGGTCGCGCTGGCGCACCAGTGGGACGGTCTCCGCGAGTGCTCCACAGAGGCGGGACTCCAGGTTACCCGTGGCAAGTGCCCGCGCCAACGCGAGGGGAGAGACCAGCCCACAGGCACGGCCTCCCGCTTGGAGCACGGGAACCGCACTCTCCCCCGAGGCGAGCTGAGCGAGTGCCTCGGTGAGGGGAGCCTGCGCCTCAACGGTCGGCGTGCGCTCTAGGATATGTCCAAAGGTGGGCGAGGCCTCCGAGAGCAGGGGGGGGGCCTCTTGCTCGTAGCGGTGGAGAGCGTAGCGTGCCTGCTCCGAGGGCTGGCCTGCCCGTGCCGCCTGGTACTTTTCATCGGTGTCGTGCGAGAGAAACCAGGCGTACCCTAGGGCGGAGGCGATAGCATCGGTATCGGGGCGCTGGTGACCAATAACATACGTGAGCTTGGGGGACCAGTCCATACGTTCGGAGAGAGCGGGCATAGCTCTATGCTACCCGAAATGCGTTTCCAGCGCGTTTCTATCTTTATTTCTATATCGCGCTGTTTTCCGCAGCCATCGCGGCCTTTAGCGATGCGATGGAGACCTCGATCTGGCTGTCGTCGGGCTCGCGTGTCGTGAGCAGCTGAGTCCACATCCCAGGGCGAGAGAGCGCCGCCATGAGCGGGTTGTGGCGAAACTTCCCGGCAATGCGAAGGAGCTCAAAGGCAACTCCTGCGACCGGAAAGACCATCGCGAGCTGGATGAGAATACGCTGCCAGAGCGGACGATCGTAGAAGAAGGCGACGGCTAGGACCGAGAGAAAGATCACGATCACCAGAAACGAGGTCCCGCAGCGCGGGTGCAGGCGGCTCGCCTCCCGGACATTTGCGACCGTCAGCTCCTTGCCGGCCTCAAGTGCATTGATCGCCTTGTGCTCGGCGCCGTGGTACTGGAACACGCGGTAGACATGGTTCATCCGTGCGATGGCGAGAATATAGATCGTGAAGATGGAGAAGCGCACCAGGAAATCCACGATCCCCAGCTGCCAGCCATGGAGGGAGGTGGTTTTCTTGAGGGCCTCGATCCCAAACTGCGGCAGGATCTTAAAGAGAAAGACCGCAAAGATCAGCCCGGTGAACATCGCCCCCCCGATCAGCGTGTCACTGACCCCGACGGACTTCTTGACGGGCACGACACCTTCGACGAGCACTGCGTCGCTTGCAGGAACTGCCTCATCGAGTTCTTGTACAGGGCGTGTGTCCTCTTCGGCGACCTTGGCAGCCCAGAAGAGCGACTTGGTGCCCAGGGTCATGGCATCGACGAGGGAGAAGCCACCGCGCAGGAAGGGGATCTTCTGCCAGGCGGGGCGCAGGATCTTCGGCACCGGCTCGCAGGTGAGGGCGATCTCGCCATTGGCACGGCGAGCGGCGACGGCAAAGTGATGGGGGCCACGCATCATCACGCCCTCGATGACTGCCTGGCCCCCATACAGATCTGACATAGTTTGCGACGACTACTTCTTCAGGAACTTTGCAAACTTCGACTGGAACTTCTCGACACGGCCTTCGCTGTCCAGAATCTTCTGCTTTCCGGTAAAGAAGGGGTGGGTGTCGGAGGTAATTTCCGCGACATAGAGGGGATACTCTTTGCCATCTGTCCATGTGGTGGTTCGCTCAGTCTTGAGGGTCGAACCTGCTAGGAAAGAAAAGTCGCTGGAAGCATCTTTAAAAACGACGAGGCGGTAGTCCGGGTGGATTCCTTCGCGCATGAGAGTTAAGTCCTTTCAAGCAATTCCCGACGATATCCGACCGCCAGGCGCGAGGGACATTCTATCGCTTTTTCCACTACGCTGCAAATTCAATGCTAGTCGGGGATTTTCAGCGTATACTAAGTGCTAAACTCAGAGGTTTTTTCCGAAGGAAGGTTTTGTATGAAAAGTGGACGTGGTGGGTTGTGTGTGGTCGCGACGGTTCTCGCCCTTGGGGCACTGGCCGGGTCAGCAAAGGCGCAGGCGGAGCCGCAAGGGGTTCGCTTCTGGATTGGCCCCAGCCTCGGGAACAGAGACAATGAGATTGCACGCCAGACCCTCTCCGCGATTGGTTACTCCAAGGCTCTGGGCCGCGATAAGAACGAGTCCCTAGAGTTCTATGCCGATGCGTTTCGCGTGATCAACCGCCCTGCCGAGGTGGTGGCGCGCAAGGTCACCGACGAGGTGATCGGGGCGGGATTCCAGCGCCTCTACAAGGTCACCGATAAAGCGGGGGTGGGGGCGTACTATGGCTTTGGGCTGGGCTTCTACCGCAACCGCCAGTCAGATACGTTTCTGGGAGGTGGTTCGGTGACCTCGCAGTCTGCCGGAGGTAAGCTGCTGGTCGGCACCAGTATCGATGGCCCGTTCTTTCTCCAGCTCCAGCTCACCTATATGAACACCCGCACCGACTTTCAGCTCGGGGTGGGGCAGCGGTTCTAGCTCTCCGAGAGCTCGAGACGCTCGTTGGCGCGGCGCACCCAGATCGACTCAACCGGGAGCGCCGCCGCCCGCTCCCAGGCAAAGCGCGCGGCGCTACTCTCCCCTAGCTTGCCGTAGCAGTCGCCCAGCATCACCCAGTTCTCGGGTTGGTTGATCGGGTGGGGCTCTAGGCGCAGGACGTTCTTCCACTGCGCTGCCCCTGTCTGCCAGTCCCCCTGAAGTGAGGCAAGCCGTGCCTCCATGCGTGCCAGCGCGGCTCGCTGCTCCTGGGATGCACTCTCCCCACCCTGGGCGCGGAGCTCGGTGGCCTCCTCTTGCGCCTTTGCCTCTTGGCCCATGTGCCAGAGAATCGAAACGCGCCCCAGACGCGTCAGGTACTTGCCACGCCCTCCCAATGCACGAAGCTGCTCATTGGTGTGCTTGAGTGCCTGCTGGTAGTCTTCCCGCGCTAGGTCGAGGCTGATTCGGGCCGCCAAGGTAGTGGCTCGCTTGCGGGTGGCAGCAATCGCCTCCTCCAGTAGCGCGTCGGCCTCGTCGTGTGCCCCACGTACGCAGGCACAGGTAACACGCAGGCTCAGCGCCCGTGCACGTGCGTAGGGGAGCGCATCCTCAACCTCGCGTGCCAGCTCCTCCGCAAGGCCCACGCGCCCACGCAGGAGAAGGCCTCGCGAGGTCTGTAGAGCAACTTGGACAACCGAGTGCCAGTCCGCCCCCTGCCGTGCCAGGTAGGTTGCCTCTTTGAGCCGATCGAGCGCCTCGTCGGATCGGCCTTGGACCCCAAAGACCAGTGCCTTGATCCGCATGGCATCGGTCTTATGATCCGCTGTCGCGTTTCTATGAACAAGCGCCTTGCTCGCCCAAGACCAGGCATCACTGTCCCGGCCGGAATCGAAGGCAGAGGCAGCCGCCATCGCTAGCATCCCGGGAACCGCGACTCGGTCATCGGGGAGGGCCTCCAGGGCCTCAAGGGTGGCAGCGTACGTTCTGTCGGGATCGTGCTCCTGGCTGAGCCGAATGACGCGGGCGAAGGCACGGCTCCCGGGATCGGTGAGGAGCTCTTCGGCTTGGGCGGTTTTCTCGCGCATCTCCGCGGCTTTCTGGGTATGGCCCCGGGCTTCGTAGAAGTGGCTCAGGCGGCGGTAGAGATCCGAGTGGTGCTCGGGGCTCGCGACGGTGAGCGCGGCCTTGACCAGCGCCTCTCCCTCGTTGAAGCGCTCGACGGTCAGGTAGAGCCCTGAGAGGGTAAAGAGCGCAGAGCACTGGAGGTCATTCAGTGCCGTGAACGGGGGGCAAAGGTGCGGCTCAAGGAGCGCAATGGCCTTGTCGAGCTTTCCAAGATCACTGAGACGCTGTGCGGTGGTTAAGGTGTTGCTGTCCATTGTTGGTAGAGGGCTTCGTGGTAGGCTCGGAACGCGGGGGCGAGGGGCTGGCGGAGGAGCTCTGCCTGGGCTTCGCAGGCCTGGGTACGGGCACCTTGGTGCCAGAGAGCCTGGGCATAGGCCTCTCGTTGCTCAGGGGAGTCATCGGCAGGCTGTGGGGGCGGCGTGGTGATCCCGGTGAGCGCCAGCGCCCAAGCACGCCGTAGCTGCACGAGAGGAGCTCTCTCTCTCAGGTCCTCTAGGTGCATCAGGGCCGTGGAGCCATCTCCTGCCTCCAGAGCGACTGTGGCCGCCAAGAGGGTGGTCTTTGGGCCGGGAGCTGCCCGCTCTAGCCACTGCTGTGCCTTGGGGAAGTCGCGCTGGAGCCGCGCCAGGGTCACTCCGAGCCCGATATCCTCGCCCGTGAGCAGGGCTTCGGTCTCGCTCAGCTGGTTGTTGAGAAGCAGAGCGGTTGCCAGATAGCGACGGCTGGTCGCCTGGGGAGAGAGGGTATGGAGCGCCTTGGCATGGGTGAGGAGTGCCTCCCAGTCGTGCTGGGCCTCGGCGGCATGGAAGCCCACCCGGTGCATCTCCCACTGGAGAGCCGGTGCAAGCTCCGGGGTCGCCAGTGCCTGGGTGAGGTAGCTACGCGCCGTGGCGGCGTAGCCGGCGTGCTGGGCGGTGAAGGCGGTAAAGCAGAGCAGCGTGGGAACCGCGACGCGCTCTGGGTAGCTGGTCAGGAGCTCCTCTTGCAGAAGAAGCGCTTGGGGGTACTGGTGGAGGCGCACCAAGCGCTCCTGGCGGGCAAAGAGGCGGTAGGCGGTGTCGGGGATCTCTTCGATCAGGGCATCTGCTTGCGAGCGGCTCGCCTCGGCCTCCTGGGGGAGATCCAGGGCGTCCTGGCAGCGCGCTAGGTGACGCAAGACATCGTGCCGCCCGGAGGGGCCAAGCTCCGAGGCGGACTGGAGGAGCTCTTGGCAGACCTGCTCCCCAAGGCGCCACTTTTGGAGGGAGACGTAGAGCCCACAGAGGCGGTAGCGCGCCTCCGCGATAAAGGCGGTCTCGGTGGGGCCAACCTGGCGAAGCGCACGCTCTAGCAGGGCGACTGCGGCGAGACTGGCTCCCTGGGACTGGAGGGCATCCGCCTCCTCCAAGACCTCCTGGCGGCTCTTACGGCCCCGGCCCGCAAGCGCCAGGCCGATCCCGCCGCCCAAGACTCCCAGGGCGACAGGAAGCAATAGCTCAAACACGCCTTATTGTACCAAAGAGAATGCTGCCTAGGAGTGCTCGTGCTGGTAGAGGGCCGCAAACCAAGGTTGCGCGACAAAGTTGCGAAAGACCGGATTGCTCTCCAGCATCCCGCGCAGAGGAAGAACACCTTGCTCCTGGCAGCGCGTGAGCCAGCGACGAGTCCCCTCCAGATCGCCCCGTGAGCCCGTGAGACACGCAAGGAAGTAGGCCGCGCTCCCGGGGGTGAGGAGCTCCGCCTTGCTGAGGTGCTCCAGCGCCTCACAGACCAGCGCCTGAGACACCTCGCCGCGGGTGAGCTGGGCGCGGCGTGAGAGAGCCATCCCCCAGAGGTACTCGATATTGGAGTCCTGGCTCTGGAGAGCCGTCGCCTGCTGGTACTTCTCACAGGCAGTGCTCAGCAAGCGCTCTGCATCGGCACCGGACTTGAGCTTGGCTTGCTCGGAGAGTGCCATGGCCCACTGGACCAGAACCTCGGTGGTGTCGGGCTGGAGAACCAGCGCTCCTGCATAGCGAGCGTAGGCCGCCTCAAAGAGCACATCGGCCTCGCGGTTGGCCTTGAACTGCGCCCGCAGCACAAGCTCATCGGCCTCACGGAGCTGGGCGGCCACAAAGCTCGGGTGGACATCTTTAGGGCGCGGTGTTTTGACTTGTTCCTGGAGGCGCTCTAGGATCACATCGGGCTGGGAGGCGGGACAGAGGGTCTCCATGATGGCCTGAGGGTGCTCCAGGAGCCGGTCGGCGAAGTCTGAGGAGAAGACCCCGAGCTGCCGGACGAGCTGGACAAAGAACTGGTCCGACGAGTACCCGCTCAGCCAGTAGGCCTCTTTCCCCGGTTTGAGGAGGCGGCTCTGGACACACGCCGCAGGAGCTTCGTCGCCGTGGCCGACCCAGTAGAGGCGGTTGGAGTAGTGTTTCTGCAGAGCGAGCCGGGGGAAGACAGTCGTGTCGGTGCCACTGTAGCCCACGACAATCAGCGGGCGGTTCTGGGTGGACTCCTCTAAGACGGCCTTTAGGTAGCGGGGAGGGATGTGGGTGTTGCCGGTTCCTTGCCCCTGGAGGTAGAAGAGGGCGGTATCGGGGAGCTTGAGGAGCTGGTCCGGGGAGAGCTGGGGGACATTGAAGACCGCAGGAAACTCGCCGGCAAGGGCACAGGCGCGGACAAGCAAGGGGTCGAAGTTCGTGGTTAGGACCCGATCGACAAAACCTCCCTTCATCAGGTGGGCGATCGCCAGGTAGGTGGGGTTTACCTGGGAGTGGTGGACACAGCGGTTGATGAGTGCCTGCTGCTCGCCCGGTGCGAGCTCCTTGAGGTAGGCGGCGTAGCTGCGCTCTGAGGCGCGCTGGGCGGCACGGGGGAACTCCTCCTCGATGCTGTGTAGCATCTCCTCCGCTAGCGGGATGCCCGCCGAGACCGAGCAACCCGCCCCGACAAGAAGGGTCGCCTTCTCGCCTCGCAGGTTCGCCCTTCGCAGGGTCTCCAGAACATCCTCAATGCCACGCCTCAGCTCTTGCATAAAAATAACAGCCTCCAATCAAGAGATTGGAGGCTGTCGTGTCCGGCTTTACCGTATCCTGACTAGTTTACACACCCTCTGCCACAAATGGCAGGAGAGCGATCTCACGGGCACGCTTGATGGCCTGCGCGAGAGGGCGCTGGTACTTGGCGCAGGTACCGGTGGTGCGGCGGGGCAGGATCTTGCCACGCTCGCTGACAAAACGCCGCAGGAGCGCGACATTCTTGTAGTCGATGTAGTCCACTTTCTGCACGGTGAAGTAGCAGACTTTACGTTTGACTTTCTTAAATTTGCGGGTCTTAACCGTCTTGGCGATAGTTGCCATCTTACTTTTCCTCGTAGCTACTCAGCGAACGGATCGCTCAGATCGCTGTCATCGTAGTCGTTTGCGGGTACCTGTCGTGCACGTCCGCCGCCCCCGGCGTAGCCACCGCCTGCCGGCCTTGCCGGCGCTGCGGTCCGCTCGTAGCCACCGCCGCGCGCCGCGGGAGCCGCTGCAGGCTGCTCGTAGCCTCCTGCATAGGCATCCCCACCGCCCTCGCCGTCACGGGGACGGTCTAGGCCCTTGAGGTTGTCGGCGACAATCTCGGCGGCTTTGCGGCGCTGGCCGTCCTGGGTCACGTACTCACGGATCTGCAGGCGGCCCTCGACGGCGACCAGCCTGCCCTTGTTGAGATACTGCGACGCGAACTCAGCGCTCTGGCGCCAGGCGACGATATCAATAAAATCGGCTTGCTTCTCCTGGCCTTGCTGTTTGGCTTCCTGGGAGAGGGGCCGGTCCACGGCGATACGGAACTGTGCAACCGCGATACCCGAAGGGGTGTACTTCAGCTCGGGGTCTGCTACCAGTCGCCCGATCAAGATCACTCGATTCAACATCTCATCTATCCTCCACCCGCACACGCTTTGGTGCGGGTTACCAAGTCAACACACACTTCACCTAGCCACTAGAGTTTATAAGTTGCATCGGTGCCAGACGGGCGGGGAGCGTCCCTGCCCGAACTACTCCTCGGTGGTCTCGGCCTCGGGAGCTGCCTCTTCCTCATCGTCGGAAGCACTGCCCAGGTCGGTGACCGGCTGAGGAGCAAGCGGCGCGGCGGCGGCGCGGGCAGCTGCCTCACGCTCTCGACGCTCCTGCTCTGCGGCACGGGTCTTCGAGGGGAATCGGTCCGCCTTCGGATCCTGCTTGACGATCATGTGTCGAATGACATCGTCGCTGATCCGGAAGATACGATCCAGCTCGTTCTTACACGCCGCGTCGCTTAGAAAGTTCACCACGATATAGCGGCCTTCGCGGTGCCCTTTGATCTCGTAGGCCAGCTTGCGCGGGTCCCAGATATCCGTGTCCTCCACAGAGCCATTGCTCTTGGTGATCACGCCTGCATACTTCTCGATGATCGCTTTGACTTGATCCTCGGCCAGTGATGCATCCACAATATAGATGGCCTCGTAGGCTGTTGCCATCGTCTTCCTCCCTATGGTCTTGAAATTGGCCTCTGTTTTTGGGCAGAGGCAGGGATTCCAGAGAGCGACTTAACCTCTCCCTGAAAACTAATACGGCCGCACCCCTATAACGGCTGGGCGACCCGGTTTCTGACAAAATGCCAGAGTTTTTTTCTTAGGCCTTTGCAGCCGCGGAGGCGCGCTTCATGAGGCGGGACTTGCGGCGAGCAGCGGCGTTCTTGTGGATGATCCCACGCTTGGCGGTCTTGTCGATCACCGAGACGGCCTGCGACAGGACACGGGACAGCTCGGCATCACCGGTCTGGATGGCGACACTTGCCTTCTTGACAAAGGTCTTCATCCGGCTCTTGGCCGCGTTGTTGCGGTCACGGTTGATCCGGGAGCGCAGGACATCTTTTTTTACCGACTTGATATTGGGCATTGAATTTCTATCCTTATTTTTTCAGGGGACTAGGTTTTTTTGAGGGCGGGAAGCTAGACTTGATCTCCCGCATGATCGTCTCCACTAAGTGGGAGCCTTCGGAGCGCAGTGTGCCCAGGTTGAACATGGTGACGTAGTGACCGTCGAGCCAGATTCCCTCAGGAACATCGCGGATGATATCGACATTGACCAGACGAAAGCGTGTGTTTAGGCTCGTCTGGGAGTTGACCCGCTCCAGCATCTCGCTGAAGTGTCGTAGGGCATCGGTTGCCTGGGCAGGATCGCCCTGGACAGTGGGAGAGAGGGTGTAGCCAATCGTGACCTCACGCTCGGGGGCCATCGTCCCCACATAGCTCTCAGGCTGCAGTCCCTCAAGGTCCCCCCCTGGGGCAGGGGCCGCCTCGGAAGACGACGTTCCCTGAGACTTGGGCTTATTGCGCTCTTGCTCCTCCTGCTGGATCTCTTCCGGAGACCGAGGACGGCTCTCGTACTGGGCACGGTTGAGGAAGGCAATCCCCCCCAAGGCAGCCAGAACGACGACGGCAAGAAGCGGTGTGTTGTTGGGGCGGCTCATGAGGTAGGGGTCTCCGGGAGCCCTAGCGCCTTGAGCTGCTCGCCCCCACCCGCACCCGCTGCCGCGAGAATGCGGTCTCGGATGACGTCCACCGGAAGCGCCGCATGCTCGACCGCCTCGCGCAGGAACGCCTCGCGATCCTTGGAGAGGAGCAGATCCAGCACCGAGATTCCCAGGGTCTCCGAGATGGCAGCCAGGGCTGGCGAGAGCGCTAAAATCTCGTCCTCAGCGCGGGCACGGAGCATCCCGCGGGCGAGCTGTAGCTCACGGAGGGCGTGCTCAACCGGCGCAACGAGCACGCTGTACTCGTTGACCTTTTCTTGTATAGAACTTGCTACCTCTGAAGACATGCACGACCCTCACCAAATTTTGGCGCAAGGGCTAGTATAACATAGGGAGGAACCAGAGTCAAGGATGGCGAACCTTTCCAGCGATGCTACAAAAGATTCTTGAGCGTGAGCTCGCCAGTGGCTTCGCTTCCCTGCCCGGCACTCAGATCAAAGGGAAGCTCCCCGTCCCCGGAGCACTAATCAACCAGGCGCTCAAAGAAGCGATCGCCAAGAAAAGTGGCCCCGTCAAAGGGGTGATGGTGGCGCTGCTGGAGGGAAACAAGGCGATTGCGGTGGTGGCGATCGACCAGTTTCTCCTGCCCAAGACCCTGGAGCTTCCCTTCACGATCGAGCCCACGGTCGCCAAAGACGGAGAGCTGATCGCCACGGTTCAGCTCGACCCGCCCGGAGGCCTGGTCGGGGTGCTGATCCCGCTGCTGGCGGGCATGGTCCCGGGGGTGACGGCCAATGGGACGACACTATCTATCGACCTGGGGGCACAGCTCAAAGAGAAGAGCGGCCATGACTTTGGGTCGCTGATCGACACACTGGAGCTCAGCACCCGCCGCGGATTCCTCGATATCCACTTCGCCCTGCGTGTCCCGGAGGAAAAGGCATGAGAGAGCTACTCGAGAAGATTCTTACCGGCGGCGCCAAGGAGCTGGCGGGGCTGGAGATTGAGGGAGTCATCCCGATCCGCCAAGAGCTGATCAATGAAACCCTCTCCGAAGGGCTGAAGCAGGGGCTGACGAAGGAGATCGAGCTCCCCAAGGACGCCAAGGCCCCGGAGGCGTCGCAGATCAACGCATTGCTGGCCCACGTGAAGCGCGCCGAGGTAATCGCTGAGGGCGGCAAGCTGACGATCTCGTTTCATGTGAAGGTGGACTGAACCCATGCCCCATTCCCCCCTAACCCCCGCGGGGCGGGGGGACAATGCAGTATCCTTTGCCAAAGATGGCTTTCTTGCGGCCCTTCCGGTGCTGACCCCCGACCAAGCAAGCCGTGTGCGGGAGCAGTTCGATGTGCTGGAGGCACAGGTGGGGCGGGAGACGGCGCAGATCGGGCTG
Organism: Armatimonas rosea; assembly: GCF_014202505.1. Taxonomy (NCBI): domain Bacteria; kingdom Bacillati; phylum Armatimonadota; class Armatimonadia; order Armatimonadales; family Armatimonadaceae; genus Armatimonas; species Armatimonas rosea. The sequence continues at coordinate 837,064 of NZ_JACHGW010000003.1, forward strand.
CTGGATCGGCACCTGACGGAGAGTTTTATCTACGAGCTGGCGGTCCATCCCAAGGTCTTGGAGGCTGTCGAGAGTGTCCTCGGGCCGGACTTCTTTCTGCTGGCGACCCACTTCTTCTGCAAGTACGGCGAGGGCGACTCCGCGGCGAAGTTTGTGGCCTGGCACCAAGACGTGACCTACTGGGGGCTGGAGCCGCCGGTCGCGGTGACGGTCTGGCTGGCTATCGACGATGCCGATGAGGAGAACGGCTGCATGCGGGTGATTCCGGGCTCGCACGCTGCGGGGATTCGGGAGCATGGGACGGCAGAGCAGGCGGGGAACCTGCTGAGTATTAACCAGGAAGTGCCCGTGACGGAGGCAGAAGAAGCGAGTGCGGTCAGCCTGCCGCTCCCCGCGGGCTTTGCATCGCTTCACGAGGGCTGCCTGATCCACGGGAGCCTGCCCAATGCCTCGACGCGCCGCCGCTGTGGCCTGACCCTGCGCTACATTCCCACCGACGTCCACCAGAGCACGCTCAACTCCCACGGCAAGCGCTGGAAGCCCATTTTGGTGCATGGCACGGATCGCTACCGGCACTGGATCGAGGAGTGACAAGAAGCAATGAATCCGCCCACCCCCCGCTTGACCGTCGCCACCCTCGCCGAGCTGGAATCCACCACGGGCTTTGAGTGGTTTGTCACCGCCCCCCGCAATGAGCTCACGTTCCCCGAGCGCTTTCGGGAGCTAATGTATCGTTCGCGAAAAGAGCTACGGGCTCTGGAACCGCAGCTCCCACGTGTCTCTACCTTGCTCCAGAGGCGCTTTCTCAAGCACTCGGCTTGGGTTGCCGACGTGCTGGGCAACTTTGATGAGGCTGCCACGTTTCAGCGGCGCTTGGGCAATATCAAAGAAGCGGACTGGCAACTGTTTCAGGCAAGCATGGCCCGAGGTATGGCCTCGTTCCTTAAGCCCAATCAGATCGTTGGGGCGCTAGAGCCTTTAGATGTGCATCAGGGAGTTTGGGTCGCTCTTAGCTTTGTGAAGGAGGTAGAGGAACAGTGCCAACCCTCTGTCTTAGTGGCTAGAAAGAGCGGAGGGAACTGGCAGTGCCTTGCCCAGCGTACCCTCAGCCCTCAAGCAACCAATGCCCATCTTAAGGTGCTCTCTGGCGAGATCGTCATAGTGCAGGATCGCCTTGGTGGCTCCTGGCAACCCACTGAGGTGAACTGCTACCGCCTTCATCAAGGTGCCCTTCAGGAAACCACCTCTCTCTTCAGCGAACATGGCGTTCGGCTCCGAAAGTTCGACGGTCGCTGGACTCTTAGTACCTTTCACTGCATTGGTTATTGCCCCTGCCATGGGGAGCAACCACGCTGGCTGGAGGTCTTTCAGCAGGGCAAGAACGGTTGGCAGCTTGCCAGTGCAAAGTACCCCGAGCTGTTTGAGGACTACCCACGCCAAATCCGAAGCCTCCTGAAGCGCTACCCAAACGACGATGTGCTCCCTGCCTACCTGCACTGGACGGAGCGACTTCTCCAAGGGAAAACCGTGGGGCCACCGCCCCAAAAACACGCACAAAAAATCGACACCTAGCTCCGGAGGCCCCTTCAGGGGGCTTGCCGCAACGGCGGGCTGGTTTACCCGCCCGTTCCCGAAGGGAGAAAAAATGCCCGAGTACCTCGCCAATACAATCGTCCCCGACGAGCAGATCAACGCCTGGGTGGAGCAGTTCCACCGCGATGGGTTTCTGGTCCTGCAAGATGTCCTCACCCCCGAGATGTGCGCCGCCATGCGCGACGATCTCGATAGGGCGCTCACAGAGAACCACGAAGACGGCGACGGGATCATCCAGCTCCACCACCGGATGTTCGAGGTCAGCCCCACGAACCTCTCGCTCTTTGACCTGGAGCCTATCGCCACGTTTGCAGAGAAGCTCATTAACAATGTCACCCACGTGATCCACAACAACAGCTTCAAGGTCTACCCAGGGCCGGGCAAGGGGATCACGACCTGGCACCAGGACGATGCGCCGCACTTTCTGGTGACTGAGGGAGAGGCCCCAAAGAACATCAAGCTCCCCGTGCTCCTCTTCACTGCAAACTACTACCTCACCGATGTCGAGACTCCCGAACACGGCCCGACCCAGGTGCTTCCCGGCTCGCACCTCTTTGGCAAGCCCTGCCCCCCGACCCTTGATGGCACGGAGTGGGCAGACAAGACGGTCTATGGCTGCGGGAAGGCGGGCAGCGTCGTGATGTTCAACAACCAGGTCTGGCACCGGGGTGCGCCTAATCTCTCGGACCGCGTGCGCTACATCACCCAGGTGAGCTACGCCCGGCGGCTCGTGGGGCACAAGTACAGTCCCTTTATGAACTACCAGATGCCCGAGCATGTCTACGCAAACGCCAGCCCGCGCCTCAAGCGCCTGCTGGGCTTCCTGCCCAATGGTGCCTACGGGTAGACCTCTGAAACCTCTCCCCTAGCCCCTCTCCCGGGCAGTCGTTCCTCCTTGGGAAAGGGGAATTCCCCGTCCGTTTCCCCTTTCCCAGCGAAGAATGAGCGCCCGGGAGAGGGGCTAGGGGAGAGGTTCCGTGCGCTAAAGGAAACTATCATGCAAGGCTATCGCTCTCCCGGTCCCCCGAAAACACTGCTCGACGCAGCGGCATCAGGCAATCTCACCGCCGTGCAGAAATTTCTCGCGCAAGGAGCTAAACCCGACCAGCGTGACACCAACGGCTGGACGGCGCTGCACCATGCCGTGGGGTATGGGCAGGAGCCTGAAATCCATTCGCCTACAGGTCGGGCACCCGTCAAGGGGATCGTCGAGGCTCTGCTCAAAGCGGGGACACCACTTAACAGCCAGACAAAGGCAGGAATGACCCCGCTCATGCAGGCTGTGATCGCAGAGCACGAAGAGGCGGCGCAGTGGCTTCTCGCTGCCGGTGCAGACCTGCGTCCCGCCGACACGGTGGGGGGAACCGCGCTTACCCACGCTCTCTGGTACAACCACTGCTCCCGTGCGCTCGCTCAGCGCCTCCTTCAGAGAGGCTCGCCTGTCAATCTCTGGGACGCACTCTGGCTGGGAGATACTTCAAAAGCCCTTGGACTGGTGGAGATAGCCAATGTCAAGGCAACTGGCCCCAACAACTACACCTACCTGCACCTTGCCGCCGAGCTGGGAAACCTGCCCGTAGTCCAGAGCCTGCTTGCAAGGGGGGCAATCGTCAATGCACGTGATAATCAGGGCTTCACCCCACTTCATCACGCGATTGGCGGCAAACCGGGACACGTCGTTCTTTCTGGACGACCCTATTGGCATGCCTACGGCCCCATCGCAGGCCGTGAGCCCTTGCTTGCGCTCTTACTCAAGAGTGGGGCAAATCGTGATGCCCGAGGCCACGACGCCGTACTTCCACAGGACTACACCGCGCTCGGCTGTGCGATCCTCGCCCAGCGCCCCGAACTGATGCAGGTGCTGCTGAGAGCCGGAGCCAACCCCAACGAGAAAGGCTATCACGACGATCCACAGCTCTTTGCGGCTATCGAGACGCAAAGCCCTACTGTTGTGAAGATGCTTCTGGATGCGGGAGCAGACCCACGCCGCAAGAGTGCGTACGGCACGACCGTGCTGGAAGCGGCTAAGAGCACCGAAAACCAACAGATCCTCGCGCTCGTGAAGGCAGCACTTCAGAAACCATTGCATTAAGTCCTAAAGTGGTAAAATGCGCCATGCAACACCTCGTGATCTTTACCGCGCTGGCCCTGATTGGGGGCACCCCGACTCTCGCTCAGGACACGATGCCTGCGGGTGAGACAAAGCCCGCCGTGGCCGTTCCCGAGAGTACGCCCGCTACCGCACGGGACTTCTTTCTCTTTACCAAGGCACTCAAGCCCCTACGTGAGGGCATGGTGACCTCGCAGGTGCGGATGGACCTGAAGGGCGACAACCTCTCGGTGACACTCCAGGCGGAGATCAAGCTGGTGCAGAAGGCCAGCGGTGCCTACCTCAGCGATATCCTGGTGCAGTCGCCCACGGGAGGGAAACCGCACCACTACAAGGTCACCAGCAGCGGCAAGACCACCTGGGTGCAGGATGTGGATGCCAAGACCTACGCGATCCAGCCAGTCGCCAGCGACAATGAGTTTCTGGTGCGGGGCCTGCTCACGGGGCTGGCGCAGAAAGCGCTGGAGAAGCTGGAGCCTGCGCAGCTCAAGGCGCTCGATGCCCCCGAGCCCACCCCCGAGCTGGCGGCGGCGCTAGAGAGTGGGATGAAGCCCGGCGAGGTGAACCTGAAGGTGCGCGACGAGCAGCGGGGCGCGCGGACGCTCCGGGTCTATGATCTGCAGACCGGAGGCCCCAAGGGCGAGGTGATCTCGATCTTTGTCGGCCCCAACAACCAGCCCGACCGCCTCGCGATGAAGCTCAAGCAAGACAAGCTGGACATTAGCTTCTCGGAAGTGGTCCTGAGCATCAACCCAACAATCGCCAAGACCGTCAGCTTCCGCTATACCCCAACTCGGGGAGTGCGTAAGGTGAAGAAGATCGACCTAGGAAATTTTTAGGACAGTAAGGGGGGATGGTGAAACAAGAGAAAAAAGTGCCGCCGAGCGCGGCCCAAGCGGAGCTGGAGAGGCTGCAAAATGAGCAGCGCCAGCGCCAGCAAGAGTTTTTCAAGCGTCTTGAGAAGCTCAAGGACAGCGAGCAGCAGCGCGCCTATCAGGACTTCAATACGCGGCTCTTTAGTGACTTCTGGCCGCGCTACCAAGCCCTGATTAAGAAGACCAAGGGGGGTGTCCAGGTTCGAGCCCGGATGGCCGCCATGGAGCTGGCGCAAGGCGCACAAAAGCCTGGCCAAGCGGATCAGCTGATCGCGGATATCCTGCGGGAGAACCGTGACCAGGCTGAGACCGCACAGTTGGCAATGAGCCTGCGCTACGACAACTACCAGCCCGAAAAGAAAGCAACCATCAAGGCGAAACTGGATGCACTGGGCAAGTCCAAGGATGCGACCGTGCGTGCCGCGGCGCTCTATGCCCTGGCTGAGGTGACAAAAGACACCGATGCAAAGTCGGCGATCCCGCTCTACCGACGGCTCCTGGCACAGTATCCGACTAGCAGTTATGCGAAGCTGGCCACCGGGGCAATCTTTGAGTCGGAGCACCTACAAGTGGGGATGATTGCGCCAGAGATCACCGGGCCGGACCAAGAAGGGAAGACCTTCCAGCTCTCGGAGTACCGGGGCAAGGTGGTGGTGTTGGATTTCTGGGGCTTTTGGTGAGGGCCCTGCCAAGCGATGCTTCCGCACGAGAAGGAGATGGTCAAGCGACTCGCTGACAAGCCCTTTGCTCTCATCGGAATCAATAGCGATGGCGACCGGTCGGTCGTCAATAAGATCCTAGAGCGCGAGAAGATTACCTGGCGCAATGTGATCGATGGCAACACACAAGGCCCGATTGCGACCGCGTGGAATGTTCATGGGTGGCCCACAATCTACGTGCTCGACAAAGAGGGAAAGATCCGGCACCGCGACCTGCGCGACGACGAGCTAGAAAAAGCAGTGGTTAAGCTCTTGGCGGAGGGCTGAGCTTCTTGCCGAGGGTGAGGCAGACCGCCGCGCCCAAGACCGCACCCGCGACGATCTGGTAGGCCCAGTGGGCACCGGCCTCGACGCGGGACCAGGCCATGAGCGCTGCCCAGAACCACCAGAGCGGGGCGAGTTTTGGGTAGCGCTCCGTGAGGAGATAGGCGAGGCAGACATGCGCGGCGGTGTGCCCGCTCGGAAAGCCGCCGTCGCCGCCCGACGGCCGGGGGAGTAGGGCAAGGCCGTAGGTGTGGTGCTTGATATTGATACCCCAAGTCGCACCCTTGATCGCCAGGTAGACTACCGTCTCCACGAGCATCACCAGAATGACCCAGCGGGCGAGCAGCTTGTCTTTGTTGCGCCAGGCAAGAAAGAGCAGATACCCGAGTGCGATGACCAGCGCGGCGGTGTTGCCCTCGCGCCCGATGCGCTTTGCCACCGGCTCCAGTCCTAGAGCGTTCTGGTGGTTGTAGAAGAAGGCAAGTACAACCGCCAGAGGCAACCAGAGCAGCGACCAGCCGTGCGGCGACCTCACCGCTTCTCCGAGGGGCTGCGCAGGACGATCTCGCCGTAGTTGAGGCCAGCCGCGGTCAGCGATGCGTGCCAGGCGGGGAAGCGGCGCCGGGCGGCGGTGATGAGCGCGGTATCGTCGCGCTCCAGCGCCTTGGCATGGAGCGGTTCCCCACGAGCATGGCGCTCCCGAATGCGCCGCACGACCTCTTTTTCGTCCCAGTCGTGGTAGCGGCGTATGGCATCGTAGTCGAGGCCCGCTGCTTCGAGCGCGGCGCGCCACGAGCCGAAGTGATGCCGCTTGACCGCCGCCGCTGCCAGCGTGGGATCGAGTTTGAGGGAGACATGGCGCCACGAGAGGTCGGCCCCTTGCTGACCCAGCTCTTGGAGACGCTCAATGATCCGATCATTGGTCCAGTTGCGGTAGCGCCGGAGCTCGTCGTAGTCAAGGCCCGCCGCAGCGACTGCCAGGGGATAGGAGCCAAAGTGCCGCGCCGCCGCCCGCAGCAGAGGCAGGTTGTCACGGCTCAGGCCCGAGTAGGAGAGATCCTGCTGGGTTTCGTAGCGGCGAAGTATCTCACCGAGGATAGTTTCACGGGTCCAACGAGGCACGAACCCCATATTCGGCAGAGGCGGAGGGCATTCCTTCATTAATAACTAACAACAAGAACTGCAACCACAGTCACACCCGTGACAGCAACCCGCATCGCAACAAGCGCCCTCGCAGCCATGGCACCCGTGACAGCCTGCACAGAGATCCCCCGATGTGTTACAGAACAGTGAGTCGCAGCAGCACGTACAGTCGCAACAGTCAAATCCATCGCACTGGCAGCAGGAGCGTGTCTGGCGGCGGCGCTGGCGCTGGGGGTAGTGCCGGGTGGTGCGCTCGTCGCGGGTCTCGGTCTGCTCGGGGGCGCTCACGCTCATCAGGGCACGGCCGACGCTCGCCTGGAGCTGGAGGGTGAAGCGCTGGCGGTCCGGGACGGGCAGGGGGAGCGCCGTTAGAGCCGCCGTCACCCGTGCCTGCTGCTCCCGGACATAGACAAGCGCCTGCTCTAGGCTGGTCTTGGTTGCGGTCAGCGCATTGAACGCCCCGCGTTTTAGGTCGTCGTCACGGTCCGTGAGCGCATCGAGGGTGTAGACCAGCCGGCCAAAGGCCTCGCCCAGCTCCGTGAGCAGCGGAGCGTGGACGAGGCTTCCGTGTCCAAAGACCAGCGCGGTCGCGGTTGCCGTCGGGGTTGCGAGGGCAGCGAGTGTGGTCGGGCTTGCCTCGGCCTGCGCCTGCGCCGCGCTCTGTGCAAAGAGCCGCTCCAGGGGCAGCCCAGAGAGTCGTAGCCGTGCCCTGGCCCCCACAAACGCCCGGGAGAGCTCGCGTTGTACGAGCCTCCAGCGCAGACCCTCACGATCGGCGAGCTTATCGGTGATCGCAAGCTCCGCCAGCGCGACATTGGCCGCGGCGGCGTAGGCGAGCGGTGCGGGAATCTCTGCAGCCATGGGGAGCGAGAAGCAGCGCCGCGCGGTGAAGCTTGCCGGGAGCGCTGCGTGTTCCAGGGCCAACAACAGCTCGCCCAGAAAGACCGCATCGTGGTTGAGGGTCAGGCGGGCACGCTGGCCAAAGAGCCGCCCCGTGGCCTTGCACGTGCCGCAGTAGTGGAGCTGGCGGAGCCGCCTCGCCTCCGACGAGACGCCGCAGCCGCAGGAGCGCATGAGTCCAAACATGGGGTTCCGACACAAAACACCAGGAAAAGTTACAGAGCTGTTTAACAAACGTCTGTTTTGAGGCGATATATCCTGAAGAGGCCAGCTAGGCCCAGGAGAAATCTCTTGCCCGTTGCCGAATCTTCCCCCGTGTCCTCTCCCTCTGAGGCAGACAGTACCGACAACGACGACCCGCTTCTCTTGAGCGAGTGGGCCGATCTCGACGAAGAAACGCATCGCTTTGGTGAGCGTGTGGTGCAGCTCCACCAGCGCTCCGTCCGGGTCTACGATGGGGCAGGAGTGCTACTGGTCACGGTTCCCTTGGCCGACATCAAGTCCGCGCGAACCGAACCGCTGGTAGGTGGTGCGCGGCTGGAGCTGACTCTCAAGAATGGAACTCTCCTGCCGCTGGTCGAGTGCACGGCGCGGGTCTCGGCGCGAGTCTCGGAGCTGGCACGGGGGATCGAGCAGCTGGCCCAGGGCGAGGAGCTGGCGGTCAAGCTCACCCACCAGAAGACCCGCTGTGAGCGCTGCAACCGCCTCCTCCCCGAGCCTGATAGTAGCTGCCCCGCCTGTGTCCAGCGTGCCGCGATCTTCCGGCGCATCCTCTCCTACCTCGGGCCCTATCGCTTTCAGGCCGTCTCCGTGATCGGCGGGTCGCTCCTGATCGCCGCGATCAATACCTTTGCCACGCCCAAGCTCACCGAGGGGATCACCGATAAAGTTTTAGGGCCGCGCTCGGGGCTGAGCCTGGGGGAGGGAAGTGTCCAGCTAGGGCTCTATGTGGGAGGGATGCTCCTCGCGTTGCTGCTCGGGGCGTTTTTGCAGTGGTACAAGAACTACAACGCATCGTTTCTCTCCGCCAATATCGCCAAAGACCTCCGCGCGAGCATCTACCGCGCCCTGGAGCACCTCCAGCTGAGCTTCTTTGACAAGCGACAGATGGGCGCGATCATCAGCCGGGTCACCCAGGACACCGACCGGGTCTGGGGCTTTCTGGTCGATGGCGTGCCGTATCTGCTCTCGGGCACTCTGACGCTGGTCGGAGGGCTGGTCTCGGGGCTCCTGCTCTCGTGGAAGCTGACTCTGGCGATCCTGCTACCGGTCCCTTTGGTGGCCGTGCTGATGTCGCTGATCTGGAAGCCGATGGCGTCGAAGTACCATAAAGTCGGGCAAAAGTGGGGGCGCTTGCACACGCAGCTCAATGAGTCACTCAATGGAATTCGGGTCGTGAAGGCTTTTGTCCGTGAGGACGGCGAGTGGGATAAGTTCCGCAGCCGCAACTCGGAGCTGGCGCAGAGCGGCCTGATCGCCGATAGGTGGTGGTTCCGCTCGGAGACCTTTGTGACGGTTCTCGTGGGGCTGGCACCGCTGATCAACTGGGGCTTTGGGGGCTACCTCGTGCTCCACAGCGAGCTGACCCTGGGCAAGCTGATGGCGATGCAGATATTGCTCTGGCAGGTCTACGGCCCGCTGCAGTGGTTTGGGCAGGTCAACCAGTGGTTCTCCCGCGCCATGGCCGGTGCCGAGCGTGTCTTTGAGGTGATCGACTCGCAGTCCGAGACCTACGACAAGCCGGGCGCGGTGGCGCTGGAGACGGTCGAGGGGGAGATTCGCTTTGAGAATGTCCGCTTTGGCTACGACAAGTCCAACCCGGTGCTCAAGGGGATCGACCTGACCGTCAAGCCGGGCGAGCTGATCGGGCTGGTGGGCCGGAGCGGCGCGGGCAAGTCCACGACCGTGAACCTCCTCTGCCGCTTCTACGAGGCCGATGGTGGCTGTGTCCGCTTAGACGGGATCGACCTGCGCGATATCGAGCTCTCGTCGCTCCGCAGGCATATTGGGATTGTCCTCCAGGAGCCGTTTCTCTTCAATGGCACGATTGCGGAGAATATCGCCTACGGCAAGCCTGAGGCGAGCTTCGAGGAGATTATCGAGGCGGCACGCGCGGCCTGCGCCCATGAGTTCATTGTGCAGAAGCCCGATGCCTACGACACGAATGTCGGCGAAAAAGGGGGTAAGCTCTCGGGCGGGGAGAAGCAGCGCATCTCGATCGCACGCGCGATTCTCCACAACCCGAAGATTCTGATTCTCGATGAGGCGACCAGCTCGGTGGATGTGGAGACGGAGAAGAAGATCCAGCAGGCAATCGGCAACCTGACCGCCGGCCGCACGACGTTCGCTATCGCACACCGCCTCTCGACCCTCCGCAACGCCGATAGGCTGGTCGTGATTGATAAGGGCCGCATCGCCGAGCTAGGAACCCACGCCGAGCTCATGGAGAAGCAGGGGATCTTCTACAACTTAGTCGAGACACAAAACCAGACCAGCAAGGCACTGGCGGAGACGATTTAAATTTGTAATTGCGCCCGTTTTGTATCGCCCCGGTTAGAGCGGGGCGTCTTGCTGTCCTCGTGCCTCGGACACAAAGGGCTGCGCCCATCCCAAGTGAACTCGGGATTATGGCCGGAGGCCTTCGTGTCGGAGCCCGCGACGACAGCAAGACGCTCCCGTTCATGGGAGCGGTTAAGAGGGGAGCGATCCAAAAGAAAGAAAAACATGAACGAGATTCAAAACTGGCTTCAGCAGCTAGACCAGACAACCCAGGAGTGGCTGAGCCAGCTCGACGACGACGCGACGGAGGCAGAGCTCACGTGGCAGGCCTTCCCCGACGGACATAGCATTGGTGCGCTTCTCGTGCACATCGCGGAGGTCGAGGCCTACTGGCTCCATCACATTGCCTGCGGCGAGCCGTACCAGGACCTGGAGGGCGAGGTGCTCCATGCCGAGATCGACCAGTTTGGGATCAAGTGGCCCACGCCACCGCCGCATCCCTTGAGCTTCTACAAATCGCTTCTCGTCACGATACGGGAGCGCACCAAGACGCTGATCGGGGCGCTCGACAATCCCCGGCACACGGCCCTGCGCGGCGAGCGGGAGTTCACGCTTGCCTGGCTGATGACCCATGTGATTGTCCACGAGGCGTATCACGGCGGCCAGGCCGTGCTGCTCCAGCTCCAGCAAAGGAACGCGACCCGATGACCAATCTGCAGCTCTTCTACGACCCGCCCGGTGTCCTGCGTCTCACGGTGGACGACGAGCGCTCCTACCCCAAGGTGGCGCTCTACCAGTCGTCGCCGCTCCGCAGGCCGGGGAGGTTTCTCTCGCTCCTGGATGGCAAGAGCGAGGAGATCGCGCTCGTGCCGTCGCTGGACGACCTTATGCCTGAGAGCCGAAAGGTCGCGGAGCGGGAGCTGGCGCGGCGCTATCTCACGGCTAAGATTCAGGTGCTCACGAGTGTCCGGCAAGAGTTTGGGGTGACCTACTGGCACGCCGTCACCGACCGGGGCGAGCGGGACTTTGTGGTGCAGAACCTCTCGGAGTCCTGCCTCTGGCTCTCGGAGACACACCTGTTGATCATCGACGCCGACAACAACCGCTTTGAGATCCCGGACCGGGGCGCACTGGACACGGCGAGCCAGCGTCTGCTAGACTCCGTGCTATGACGGTTGCGCGCGCCACTTCTGCGGAGCTGCCCGCCCTCGCGGCCCTCTACGACGATACCGTGCGCTGGCTGAGCGAGCGGGGTGTGTCGCAGTGGCAGGTGGGGGAGCACTCCGTGGAGCGCCTTGCCCAGACCGACGCCTATGTGGCGTGGGAAGACAAGCGGGCGGTGGGGGGCTTTCTCTTTGTCCCGCCCGACCCCGTGCTCTGGCCCGATACCGACACGGTCGCGGCCCGCTATCTCGCGGGGCTCGTGCTGGCCCGGAGCCATGCAGGGCAAGGCCAGGCGCTCCTCACCGAGGCGGCATGCCACGCGGCCACGCCCCGGCTCCGGCTGGACTGCTGGGACGGCAACGAGGCGCTCAAGGCGTTTTACACCCGCGCGGGATTTACCGATTGCGGCACCGTGCCGGAACAAACATGGGTAGTCCGGCGCTTTGAGAAAGAGTTCGGAGAGGGAAGACAATGACGGAGCCACTCTTAAGCCCCGAGCTACGCGTCCGACTCGAGGAGGCACTCGGGCGGCGCATCGTCGGAGCCACGCGCCGCACAGGAGGCTACTCGCTCGCCCTCCGCCTACGGCTAGAGCTCGCCGATGGGACGTTCGTCTTCGCCAAGGTCGCGACCACCGAGCCGACCGCAAACTGGCTGCGCCGCGAGGCCGTGGTCTACCAGGCGCTGGGCTCCCAGCCGTTTCTCGCGGAGTTCCGAGGCTGGAGCGACCACGGGGCGCAGCCCTTTCTGCTCCTGGAAGACCTGAGCGAGGCGCACTGGCCGCCGCCGTGGACTTCCGCCCGCATCGACTCCGTCCTCACCGCCCTCGCCGCGGTTCGGCGTGCGCCGCTTCCTCCCAACACGCCGCCACTGGAGGCCGAGCGCCTGGTTCTGACACGCTGGGCGGAGCTCGCCGCCGCCCCGGAGCCCCTTCTCTCACTGGGGCTCTGTAGCGCCGCTTGGCTGGACCACGCCCTGCCGTCGCTGCTGGACGCCGAGAGCCAGCTGGTGCTTTCGGGCGAGAGCCTCGTGCACCTCGATATTCGCTCGGACAACCTCTGCTTTGTCGGGGAGCGTGCGGTGATTGTCGATTGGAACTGGTCGTGCGTGGGCAACCCCGACGCCGATCTCGCCTGCTGGCTTCCCAGCCTGCACGCCGAGGGCGGCCCGCTCCCCGAGACCCTCCTGCCCGATGCCGCACCATGGGCCGCCGCGCTCGCCGGGTTCTTCGGCTGCCAGGCGGGCCTGCCGCCCCCCGAAGGCGCCCCGACCGTCCGCACGGTCCAGCGCACCCAGCTTGAGTCCGCGCTGCCCTGGGCCGCGCGTGCTCTGGGGCTTCCTACCCCCTAGCCCCCGTCCCACGGGGGGAGAATGAGGATATGACCGACGAAATTTTTCTGACTGCTTTTGAGGACATGAGCCTCCCGCGCTACGAGTGGACCCACGCCGCGCACGTGCGGATGGGCTTTCTCTACCTGAGCCGCCTGCCCTACGCCGACGCCGAGGCGACCATTATCGCGGGAATCCAGCGCTACAACGCCGCCAAGGGCAACCACACGGGCTACCACCACACCATCACCATCGCCTTCGCGCGCCTGATCGCCTCGCGCCTCACGGAGTCTTCGGACTGGCCCGCGTTCGCAGCCGCCAACCCGGATCTGCTCACCTTCGGCTGCGTCCAGAAACACTACAGCACCGAGGTCATCAAGAGCGAGACCGCCCGCGCCACGTTTGTAGAGCCGGACTTGGAGCCGCTGCCGATCCTCGACTAGTCAGTCGTACATATTCAGCACGGCGTTTTCAAGCTCGTCGAGAAAGAACGCCAAGAAGCTCTCCGCAGTCAGGTAGATACCCGACTCATAGGGGCTCCAGTTCATGATCTTGCCTGTCTCTGTATCGAGGCAGTAGTGAAACTCATCGCATAGCATGAGAGTGACAAAGTGTGAGGGCATGCCACGCTCTCGGTAGTAGAGTGTCGACTTGACAACGCTGTACGGCTTCACGAAGCCCGTGCCCAGAATTTCTGAGCCAAAGATGCTGCCGTGGCCGTAGTTCTGGAGAAACCAGATGTAGCCCTCGGGGAGCTTGATGGCTAGATCGCTTTCAATCTCCCGTACGACCTCAAGAGAGACGCCGCCGGTGAAGGATTTTGGGTCGCCGTGTTCTGCAATGAGCGCACGGATTTGTTCGTGAATGGGTTCGTCGGGAGTATTTTCTTCCATGGTTTGCCTTTTTGTACCCACCCGCGAACCCACCCCGGCTCCGTTCGTTCCTCACTTCGCCGACCCTCCCTGCGGCAGGGAGGGTGGACGCGAGTTCTACGAGTGGCCGGGTGGGTTCAGCATCCCCTCCGCCTTGGCTTCACACGCATTGAGCGCCTCCTCCACCCGGCGGCACGCGTCCTCGTCGGACTCGTCGGCGGCGACAAAGATCGGCTCCCCGAAGACCCAGGCGGCGCGGCTGAAGGGGGCGGGGAGGAGGTAGTCGTCCCAGGTGGTGAGGCGCTTGCCGGGGGTGGCGGTGGCGACCAGCGGGAGGATGGGCTTCCCCGAGCGCCGGGCGAAGAAGACCACGCCGGGCTGGACCTTGCGCGCGGGGCCACGGGGACCGTCGGGGGTGAAGGCGAGGACCCCGCCTTTTTTCAGCTCACGGAGCATCTGCACCGCGGCGCGGTCGCCGCCCCGGCCGGTGGAGCCGCGGACAATCTGGAAGCCGAAGTTGGCAAAGTTGCGCGCCTGGATATCACCGTCGCGGGAGAGCGAGACCAGCGCCCAGTAGCCCCGGTTGCGGTAGCGGTAGAGCGGGATCAGGGTGCGCCCGTGCCAGGTCACCAGAATCCCCCCGTTATTCTCCTTCAGGCTCGCCATCGCCGCCTCTTCGCCCTCGATGGTAAGGCGTGCCGTCCCGGCAAGCAGCCGCACCAGCCCCGCGATCACCCCCGAGAGCGCCCGCACCTTAAACGTCAACGGCCGCGGCTTCTCCCCCCCCTTCGCGGAGCCGGAGGGGGTGCCTGAGTCGTGCGAAGGCGGGGGAGGTTGGGGGGTCATGCGCTAAGTCCTCGTTGTTGTGCGTTGTAGAGCAGGCTGTAGAGCCCGCCGGTGGCGAGCAGCTCCGTGTGCGTCCCGACCTCCGCGATCTTGCCCTCTTGGAGCACGACAATCTTATCGGCATTGACAATGGTCGAGAGGCGGTGAGCGATAATCAGGGTCGTACGGCCCTTGAACCAGGTCCCCAGCGCCTCCTGCACCACGCTCTCTGTCTGGGTATCCAGGGCGCTGGTGGCCTCGTCGAAGATCAGGATATGGGGGTTGGTCAGGAGCGCACGGGCGATCGCAAGGCGCTGTTTTTGACCGCCCGAGAGGGTCGTCCCACGCTCCCCAACAACGGTCTGGTAGCCGTCGGCTTGGGCCTGGATGAAGTCGTGGGCGTTGGCAGCGCAGGCGGCGGCGGTAATCTCTTGCTCGGTGGCACCGGGCTTGCCGTAGGCGATATTGCTGGCGATGGTCCCGGAGAAGAGAATGCTGTCTTGAGGGACAATCCCAATCTGCTGGCGGAGCGAGGCGATGGTCACGGTGCGGATATCGACCCCATCGACCAGGACACGGCCGCAGGTCGGGTCGTTGAAGCGCGGGATGAGATCGGCGAGGGTGGACTTGCCCGCGCCGGTCGGCCCCACAAAGGCGACCACCTCGCCCGGCTCGATGGTCAGCGAGACTTGGCTCAGCACAGGCTTGTCCTCCGCGTAGCCAAAGCTCACGTCCTCAAAGACAATCCGCCCGGAGAGCGGCGGGAGCTCCGTGGCGTTGTCGGCATCGCGGATACTGGGGACCACATCGAGCACTTGGGTAAAGATCCGGTCCGCCGCCCCGAGGAGCTCCTCAAACTGGCCACGGACATTGCCAAAGCCGCTGATCGAGTTCGCCAGGAGGTTGGCCATCGCCACAAACATCAAGAACCGGTCGGTGGGAACCCGGAAGTAGACCCCGGCATAGAGGATCAGTGCCAGCGCCACGGCCCCGATCCAGTCTACCGTGGGGGTCAGCAGCGACGTGCGCCGGATGCCACGCATCGCGGCTTGGAAGGCACCGTCGTTGGCCTGGTTGAAGCGGGCGACCTCGCGCTCCTCGGCGGAGAACGCCTGGACCACCCGCGGTGCCGAGAGCGTCTCGCTCAGAATGCTGGTCGCCTCGGCCAGGCGGTTCTGTGACTCCGTCGAGAGGGCGCGGAGCTTCTTGGTGATGAGGTGGATCACCCCCACCATGAGCGGAACCGCCACCAGGGTCACGACCGCCATCTCCAGCGACGACCACAGCATGGTGCCTAGGTAGAGCAGTGCCTGGACCGGGAGGACAACCCCATCGCGCAAGAGCATCGCGGCGTTTTGTAGCCGGTTGACATCGTTGGTGAGGGTCGCGAGGAGCGCTCCCGTGCGCTGGCTATGGAAAAACGAGAGCGGCATCCGCTGGAGGTGCGTGAAGACCGCGCTCCGAATCCCCATCCCCACCCGCTGCGCAACCTCGGAGAGAAAGAGACCTTGGAAGAACCGAAAGAGCAGCAGACCGGTATAGGCTCCCACAATGGTGAGCCCGACATGGGTCACATCGGCCAGGAGCGCGGGGGTCTGGGTGCCCGCTGCCCGCGCTCTACCCAGGAAGTCCGTGAGCTGCTTGAGGGCGATAGGGAGGGCGGCGGCAGAGACCGCGCTACAGAGCAAGCCAAGGGTGAGCTGCTTGCGAAAGGGGGCGATAAAGGCAAGAAGCCGCCGGATCAGCGCTTGCCGATCCGACGGTGCAGGGGAGTCCATTGTCTCTATTCTACGCCACCGAGTTGATGAGTGTTCCAACTCCTTCGATGGAGATAGTGACGGTGTCGCCGCTCTGGAGCGTGAAGGTGTCCGGCGGGATCAGCCCCGTGCCGGTCATCAGGAGCGCGCCATCGGGGAAGGGAAGGGTCTTGAAGAGCCACTCGGCCAGCTCCGACGGCGTGCGCTTCATGCGAGAAGTACTGGTCTCGCCGGTGAAGGCCACTGCCCCCGCACGGCTGATCTCCAGCTTGACCGCCAGGTTCTTCAGGTCGATCTCCACATCCACGATACGGATGGTCGGGCCGACCGCGCACGCGCCCGTGTAGCACTTGGCCTGCGGCAGATAGAGCGGGTTCTCGCCCTCGATGGAGCGCGACGACATGTCATTCCCGACCGTGACACCCACAATCCTCCCTGCGGAGCAGAGTACCAGGGTGAGCTCGGGCTCGGGGACATCCCAGCGGGAGTCCGGGCGGATCTGGACCGGGTCGCCGGGGGCGATCACGCGCCAGGGATTGGCCTTGAAGAAGAGCTCGGGGCGCTCTGCTGTGTAGACCTTGTCGTAGAAATCCCCGCCTCCCTCGGACTCGGACATGCGGGCGCGCTTGGAGTCCTCGTAGGTCACTCCAGCGGCCCAGACCTCCATCTGTCCATCGACTGGCGGTAGGATCTTCCACTCGGGATCGATCTCAGAGTAGCTGCTCACCGCCGACTCCGCGAGCAGCGCGATCTCGGCCGGACGCTCGTGTGCCAGCCAGGACGAGATCGAGGCAAATACCTCGGGGTCGTGTGCGGTCAGGTCAAAGAAGCCCTCAGAGGTCTCTGCACCGAGGCGTGGGCCATGCTCAGGGTGCTGGTAGCGAAAGATTTCCACAGAGACTACGTTCGACAGAAAAAGATTTTTCCCTGCTTTCGTGACTTTTTATCTCTCGTGTCGTCTTTAGCTGTGGAGGATTGTGACCCATGCCGTTTTTGCCGCAAGCGCCCCCCGCGCAAGCCGCCCCGAGTGTTGCCTACGAGCTGCCCTTCACCCTAGAGGGCTACCTGATCGTTGTCGAAGGAAAGGTCAATGGCCAGCCGGCCAAGCTGATCCTCGACTCCGGCGCGGGTGCCGGGCTCTACACACCCAAGTCCGCTGAGAAGCTCCAGCTCCAGTCGGTGGGCCAGACCCTTGTCGGCGGTGGTGGGGAGAAGCTCGTGCCCGCTAAGATCACGACTGCGCGGATCGAGCTGGGCGGGGCGGTGCAGGAGAAGCAGCTCGGCGTGATCCTGGACCTTCCCAGCGGCTCCAAGGCGGAGTTCGATGGGATCGTGGGCTACCCGTTCCTGAAAAACTACGTGGTGCAGATCGACTACGCGGCCAAGCGGGTGCGCTTTATCGAGCCCGCACGCTTCTCGCCCGATCCCAAGGCCGACATGCTCCCGATGAACCTGCGGATGAATATCCCCGAGATTCCGGGCACGATCGACGGCCTCGCGGGGAGCCTGCGTCTCGATACGGGCTTCTCCGGCACCCTGACCTTCACATCGCCGACCGTCCAGAAAAACGAGCTGACGAAAAAATACCCCAAGCGCATCGAGACGGTCCTGGGCCAAGGACTGGGAGGCGTGACTACCGGGGAGGTCACCCGTGTGAAGACCCTGGAGCTCGGAAAAACGAAAGTGCAGGGCGTGGTCACCGGGCTCTCGGCCGATAAAAGCGGCGCTCTGGCGGACACGGGGACGATCGCGCTGCTCGGGGGGGAGGTGCTCTCTCGCTTCACCCTGACCCTGGACTATCCGGGCAAGCGGGTCTTTCTGACCCCGAATGCGGACTTGGGGAAGCCCTTTGTCTTCTCCCGAGCCGGCCTCGCGGGCATCTTTGAGGGCGACGGCTTCAAGGTCCTGACTGTCGTCCCGGGTGGCCCAGCGGAGGCGGTCGGCATTGCCAAGGGAGCCGTCTTGCTGGCGATGAACGGGGAGCCAACCAAGGGAATGGGGCTGAGCCGGAGCCGCGAGCTCTTCCGACAGGAGCCAGGAACAGCGCTAAAGGTGCGGGTGCGGAGTGCCGAAGGAACCGAGCGTGAGGTGGTTTTAGTCCTCAAAGACGTGCTATAGGCCGGTTTCTGCGGTACTCTGTGGCGTTATGGCACTAGGAGTCGGCATTGTCGGACTGCCCAACGTGGGCAAGTCCACTCTCTTTAACGCAATCACCAAGGCGGGCGCGGTCGCGGCCAACTACCCGTTTGCGACTATCGATAAGAACGTAGGGATCGTCTCCCTGCCCGATGAGCGGCTGGGAATCCTGGCCACGCTCTACCTCAAGGGCAATCGAACCCCCTCGCCCGTCCCGACCTATGTCGAGTTTGTCGATATCGCCGGGCTGGTGAAGGGGGCGCATAAAGGGGAGGGCCTGGGCAACCAGTTCCTCGCCAATATCCGCGAGGTCGCCGCAATCGCCCACGTGGTGCGCTGCTTCGAGAGCGAGGAGATTGTCCATGTGGAGGGGCGCGTCGATCCCGTCGGGGATGCGATCACCATCAACCTGGAGCTGGCCCTCGCCGATCTGCAGAGCCTGGAGAAGCGCATGGACCGGCTCCGCAAGAACGCCCGGGCCAACAAAGACGACGCCGCGCTCCTGCCCTTGATCGAGCGCCTCCTGGAGCACCTGAGCGCGGGCAAGCCCGCCCGGACATTCACGGAGGGCGAGCCCGAGGTTCGGGCGAAGTTCTTCAAAGAGACCGGCCTACTCACCGCTAAGCCGATGATCTATGTCGCCAATGTCCCCGACTCCGACCTGCCCGATGGGGCCAACAATGCCCATGTCATCGGGCTAAAGAAGCTCGCCGCCGAAGAGGGGATGGATGTTGTTCCCATCTCGGCGCAGATCGAAGCGGAGCTCTCTGAGCTCGACCCAGAGGAGGCGCTGGTCTTCCTCAACGATTTAGGCCTGAGCGAGCCGGGCCTAAACCGACTGGTGCGGGTCGCCTACCGGATGCTGGGGCTCCAGACCTTCCTCACCGCGGGGGAGAAGGAAGTGCGTGCCTGGACCATTCGCCAGGGCGACAAAGCCCCCACAGCCGCCGGGGTCATCCACACCGATCTGGAGCGCACCTTTGTCCGAGCCCTGGTCATTGACTGGCAGAAGCTTGTTGAGGCAGGCAGTATCGCCGCCGCACGTGAGCACGGCTGGCTCCGCACGGAGGGCAAGGACTACGTCATGCAAGAGGGCGATGTGGTCGAGTTCCTCTGCTCCGGCTAGGGTAGAGCCCCAAAAAAATCCCCGGATGGGCACTTGCCCATCCGGGGATTTTTTATTTCTGCTAGCTCAGGAGCTCGACGATCCGGTCGGCGTAGCGCTGGGTACGCGCATTCACATCCGCGAGGCTGGTGCCCTCGCTGTGGATATGGATCAAGGGCTCGGCGGGATCGGGGAGGATCAGGCTCCAGGCATTGGGGGCATCGACCACCCGAATCCCATCCAGAAGCTCCAGGGTTCCCGGTGCACTGTGGGCCTCCTCGGTGAGGAGGCGCATCACCCGCCCATTGTCCGACTGGGGGCAAGGCAAGGTGCGGCTGGCGAGGTGCATCGCAGGAAGCTCCGCCACAAACGAGCTCAGCGGGCGGCGCTGGTGCAGGGCCATCATCTCTAGGGTCTTCACGAAGGCGAAGAGGCCGTCGAAGGTGGGATGGAACGCCTCCTCGGTGCCGGGGAAGATAAAGCCGCCCAGCAGGTCGCCCGCCATGACGATCTTCTCGGCCGAGGCTGATGCGACATTCATCAGGAAGCGTGGGTCGGTCTTGGTGCGGGTGACCGTCCCGCCGCTGTGGGCGAGGATGCCCTCCAGCGCGGAGGGGGCATTGATGGGAACCGCGATCTTGCACTGCCCGGCGCGTGTGGTCTGGGCCACCATCGACGCCAGGGTCGCCAGGAGGCGGGCCCGGTTGAGCGCATTGCCCTTCTCATCGACCAGCTCCAGCCGCTCGCCGTCGGAGTGGATCATCACGCCCAGATCGGCCTTCTGCTGGTGCACGACCTTGGAGAGCTCCGCCACCAGCTGCTCGCGGTCTCGGGCGTTCTTAGGCGCGCGCTTCCAGTCCGGGTAGGGGTTGAGCACAAAGACCTTACAGCCCAGCTGCCCGAGAATGGGGGGGAGGACGCGCGCCAGCGACGAGCCATAGGCATAGTCGATGACCACGGTGAACTCCTGGCGCTCGATGTCCTTGGCGGCGATCTGCTTCAAGAAGAGCTGCGTGTACTGCTCCAGCGGACGGGTCGCCGGGTTGATGGTCCCGACCTCGTCCATCAAGACACGGCCGTAGTCTTCTCGGAAGAAGATGGTCTCGACCTTGCGCTCGTTGTTCTTGGTGAGGTAGATCCCGCGGTCATCGAAGAACTCGACCAGGGTGCGGCCGGCGTGGTCGGGGTCCTGGCGGACATGGACACCGCCCTTGGCACGGTTGGTACGGATGGTGTTGCGTAGGACCGGGAGAGCCATCTCCTCCACATCCAGCATGCTCACCCCCACCGACGAAACCCCCGCCATGAAGGCACGCTTGAGCATACGACTGGCCGGGTGCCCGTCGCGGCTCACCACAATGGTCGCGCCCTTCTTAAGAAAGGCACCGAACGATGCCCCGAGCTTGGCGGCGAAGTCGGGGGTGAGCTCGATATTGGTGATGCCGGGGACGCCGAGCCCACGGAAGAGGTTGGAGTAGGCCTTCGCGCCCCACACCAGGCTCTCGGTGACAACGGAGCGCTCCTCGATCAGCTTGTCGGGCCAGAGCTTGACACGGGGGCGGATCGTGGCGCCGGCCTCGATGGAGCACTTATCCCCAACAACCGCGCTCTCCTCGACCTTGACATTCTCGCCGATATGGACGTGGTTGCAGATCGTACAGGCGCTGAGGTAGGCCCCCGCACCGACATAGGCGGAGCGCCACAGGATCGCCTTCTCGATGCGGGCGTTGGCCTCGACAATCGCGCCATCCCCGAGGACGGCATCGGGTCCGATCACCGCTCCCGGTCCGATCCGGCAGTCCCCGCCGATCGCGACCGGGCCGACAATCTTCGCGGTGGGGTGGATCTCGGTGCCGCCCCCGACAAAGACCCGGTTGGGGTGGCTCGCGCCCGGGATAGGAAGCGCGGTCTGGCCCTCCAGCATCTCGTACTGGGCCTGGCGGTACTGCTCCAGCGAGCCCACGTCGCACCAGTACTCCTCCATGGCGTAGCCGTAGATCGGACGCCCCTCTTCCAGCAGGCGCGGGAAGATGTCTTGCGACCAGTCGTAGTTCTTCCCGGACTCCATCAGCTCAAAGACCGTGGGCTCTAGGATGTACATTCCCGTGTTGGCGCTATCGGAGAAGACCTGCGCTTTGTCGGGCTTCTCCAGGAACCGGACGATACGGCCATCGGGCTCGGTCATCACGACGCCAAACTCGACCGGGTTGGGGACGGGCTTGAGAACCAGGGTCGCCTCGGCGCCCTTGGCACGGTGAAAGGCGAGGGCCTTCTCGATATCCAGGTCCGTGAGAGCATCGCCCGAGACAATCACAAAGGTACCGTCTTTGAGGTGCTCCTCAGCCTGTTTGACCGAGCCCGCGGTGCCGAGGGGGGTCTCCTCGACCGAGTAGATGAGGTTGACATCCATGTCGGAGCCATCGCCAAAGTAGCGCTGGATCTCCTCGCCGAGATAGTACAGGGTGACAACAATGTCGTTGATGCCGGCTCGCTTGAGGTGCTCGATAATGTGCTGTGCGATCGGCTTGTTGAGAATCGGGACAAGAGGTTTTGGCCGGTTGGAGGTGAGCGGCCGCAGCCGGGTCCCCTCGCCACCTGCCATGACGACGGCTTTCATGGCGACATTGTACCGCTTTCTCCTTGGCTTGGCGCACTATCTTGGAGCATTTTGTGGTATCGTAGGGACGCTATGGCAGATCAAGCTGAGATGAGGTCCGTTTGGACAAGAGTCGTCGAGATGGCGAAGCAGGCGGCGGTGGCCCCTGCTATGTACCGAGCACTGGATGCCTCCGTGCCGATTGCCTGGGAGGGAAATGTCTTTGCGATTGGGATCGAGACCACCGATGGTCTGATCTCGGGCACACTCAAGTCCAATGATTCCCAGATGAAGATCGAGCAGGCGCTACGGCATGTCACGGGCAACCGAGAGCTGAAGCTACGCGTGCTGGACTCCCCGACCATCGAGGCCTGGAACTCGGTGAAGGCGGGCGAGGCGGCGCTGGCGAAGCTTCAGCAGCAACGACAAGAGAGCCTCAACGCCACCCCGACCCAGGCATCGGACGCGGCCACCTGGGACGATATCTACAACCAGCTCAACCAGCTCTGGAGCGGCTACGAGTACCGGACGATGGCCTCGGGCAAGGGGCGCTACCTGCAAGAGGCGCTGGCCGTGATCGATGCCGCGATGGACAAGCTCGGCGGAACCGGTGGGGAGCAGAACGAGCGCGCCTTCTCGCGCACCCTGGAGCGTGTGGGGGCCATGGTCGGCTCTGAGCCCGCCCTGCTCGGCTACCTCCTCCACGAGCGCCGCCGCCTCGCCGGAAAATGAGCAACGTCTCCGCTCCCCTTTGCCTAACGGGGAGCGGTTCCCTTGCTTCGGCTCTATCCAGCGAGCTAAGCGGGCTTCGCATCTCCGTTCAACATGCGCCGACGCAGGGGCAGCTCCTGGATTTGCTTGCCACGTTTCCCACGGTAGATGCGTGCATAGCCCGGTGGGAGTGCAACGCGGAAACTGGCCTCTGCACAGCACAGCGTGGCCCGTACCATTTTGAGATGTTTCTGAGTGCTCGCGATAACGTGATCGCTTTCCTGCTCACCACCACAGACACGAATTCCCATAACTCTCTGGTGGAGCTTCGTCTGACACATCCCGAGTACCGAACCGGCTGTGGCACTGAGGTTTGGGGAGCCGAGCAACAGGGTAGGCTTGCTGTCGCGGGCTACCTGGCCAGCGGCGAAAAGTATCAGACGGAGCTAAGATTCCAAGCGGATAAAGGTGCTATCGAAGCGGGTTCAGCGTTCATGGAGCATTTTCCCTGTAGTGAAATTCGAGGATTTGGCTCTCTGACAGGAGTACTTGCATTGACAAGCAACTACCAGCGTAGCCGTTGCCACAACGTCTCCAAAGTTGCCGCGCAAGCCTTGGAGCGTGGCTATGTCGCTCTACGAGAGCGACATCTTCTTGCCTGGCATCGCAATTGCCAGCGCAACTTTTCAACCGATACTTAGTCAGAGAAGACGACCATGCAACAGCAACAACAACCCTCTCTGGTCTCTGAGCTGGAGCGCCTACAAAAGCTCCGCGCCGACGGCTTTCTCAGCGACACCGAGCTTGCTCAGGCAAAGGCCAAGCTCCTGGGGAGCACTTCCCACGATGCCTTGACCGTGGAAGAGGCCGATGCGATGCTGGAGCGCGTGGACCGTGCGGAGCGTCGTGCGGGGACAGCGGAGCTTCAGTCGGAGCTGTACTTGCTGGATCAAGACTGGGAGCGGGAGCGGCTGCGCTATGTCTACCGCAACCGCTACGGGCAGACCACCGAACCGAGTCGCTGGATAGCGATTGCCGCGGGGCTGATCGCGGTGGCGCTCGGTGTCTACCAGCTCCTGCAGCCAGACGGACCGGCGCCCACGCGCGTGGTGGGAATTCTCCTACTTGTGTTCGGGCCGATTCTTGCCTTTGCGGCCTGGGGAAACGCGGTCGGCTTCGAGCGTCGCAAGAAGCTCTACGGGGAGCGTCGGCAGCGGCTCTTGCAAAAAATGGCCGAAGCGAGTCGCAGGAAATAGCGTTTCCTTTGCGGAAGAGTGCTCCATGCGCATCCAAGCCAACTCAAACCTACTCTTTATCGGCGACTCCATCACCGACTGTGGCCGCGTTCGGCCGGTTGGGGAGGCCAATCCCTGGAACTGGGGCGAGGTGGGGAGTGGCTACGTCCGCGATGTGGCGGCGATCCTGGGCGCGGCCTATCCCGAGCGTGCGATCCGCGTTCGCAATGTCGGCAGTAGCGGCAACACCGTGCGCGATCTGGCGTCGCGCTGGAAGCCCGATGTCACCGACCTCGCTCCCGACTGGCTCTCGATCATGATCGGGATCAACGATGTCTGGCGGCAGTTCGACTCCCCGCTCGCCCCCGAGCGCGCCGTGCCGCTGGCCGAGTACAGCGAGACACTCTGGAGCCTCTGCCACCGCACCCGCCCCAAGCTCAAGGGCCTGGTTCTGATGACTCCCTTTATGATCGAGGCCAACCCCGACGACCCGATGCGAGCACGGATGGACGAGTACGGCGCGGCGGTTAAAGAGATCTCGGAGGAGTTTGAGGCGGTCTTTGTGGACACGCAGGCTGCTTTTAACGCGCTCCTCCAGCACCACCATCCTGCCAGCATTGCGTGGGATCGGATTCACCCCGGCCCGGTCGGACACATGACGATCGCGCGGGCCTTTCTACGAGGAATTGAAGCACTATGAAGATTGAAAGCGGCACGTTGCTGTTTATCGGCGACTCGATTACGGATGCGGGACGGGCACGGCCTGTCGGTGAGGGCGGTGGTCTAGGGGGCGGGTATCCGTCGCAGGTGGCGGCCCTCCTCGGGGCGACCTACCCGGAGCGCAAGATTCGGGTACTCAACACGGGCATCTCGGGCAACACGATCCGCAACCTAAAGTCGCGCTGGCAGAAAGATGTCATCGACCTCAAGCCGGACTGGCTCTCGATCATGATCGGCACCAACGATGTCTGGCGGCAGTTCCAAGGCACCAACAACCCCGATAGCGTCCTTCCCGACGAGTTTGAGAAGACCTACAACGAGCTGATCCTCCAGACCCGTCCGCTGGTGAAGGGAATCACGCTGCTGACCCCGTTCTATATCGAGCCGGACCACGAGCAGCCGATGCGCAAGCGCATGGACGAGTACGGCAAGCTGGTGCGCAAGATCGCCAAGGAGACCGGCTGTCGCTTCGGGGACACCCAGGCCGCCTACGACAAGGCGCTTCAGAGTGTTCCCTTTGCCACTCTTGCGGGTGACAAGGTCCACCCCTCGCCAGCCGGCCATATGGTCCTCTCGCGGGTGTTCCTCAAGACCGTGGACTACCGCTGGTAGCAGGTCGCTTCGGTAGGAAAGAGCGCTTAGAGCAAGAAAACGCCTTGCTCTAAGCGCTTTTGCTTGGGTGGCCGATAATCTTGGGCATGCTACGAGTCCTGCTTGCCTGTTGTCTGGCGCTCTCCGCCCCTTTAGTCGCCTCTGCCCAGTTCCAGTACACGACGAGTGCCGTTGTCAGCGGGGTGTGGGCCTATCTCCCCGAGCCTGCGGAGCAGATCTCGGGCGCGGGAACCACCGATGTTTTTGTTGAGCCCACGGGGCGCTGGGTCTTGTCCGCACGCTCGTATGTCAAGCCCGAGGCGGAGACACTCTTTCTTCCCCCTGCCAGTCGTGGAGAGCTGGAAGTGGACTGCTCGGTGAGCCTCTGGAACCCGCGCCTGCGCCGCTCAACCGTCCTGTGGCGCTACAAGACCGCGCGGTTTGGCTACATCCACTTTTTGGGTGCCTTCGCGGGTGGGGTCTTGATCGAGCTACAAGACGGAGAGAGTCGTACGCTCCTACGCTTCGATGCCGAGGCGGGGACGGTTCGCAAGCTCACGGAGCTCGACCCACTGACGGCGGTGGCGGTCTCTCCGAAAGGAAACCTGGCGGCGCTGATTCGTACGGGGCCGGAGAAGTCCGTGCAGTTTCTGAGCAGCGACGGAAAAATCGGCCCGAGCCTGACCTTTCCTAAAGACCTGCGACCGTCGCGCCTATCGGGGCTATCGAGCCATGACTGGACTACGGAAGCCACCGGGCTGGTGTTTTTTGCGCGCGAGGAGAAAACCGAGGCGATCCGCTACTGGGCACTCGCTTACCCTAGCGGGGAGCTGACGCCCACGAGCCCACCCCAGCCGCTCGTCCCCGCAGAGACCAAGACCCTGCTTCAGACCGTCGCGAGTAAGGCGACTGTCTCCGATAGTGCGGCGCGCTTGGTGCAGGAGAGCGCGCTCTGGCTGGAAGGGGAGAAGAGCTCGGAGGCGCTCTTGGCCGTGGGGGCCTTGCCGGGAGGTGTCCACGGCGACGGTAGGTTTGCGCTCTACTACCAGAGCAGCTGCCTCTACGCGGTCCCATTGTTGCGGGTGCCGCGCGCTGCCTACGAGGTCGCACGAAGGGAGGCGGAGAAGCGGGTTGCGGTCGCGAATGCCCGCATGTTCGACTCCGCGCTGGAGCAGTACGCCCTCGACAACAAGGACTTCCCTCCGCCGGGGAGCGACCTGCTCGACCTGCTGGTGGGAACCGGCACGACCAAGTACATCAAAGGGGGCTCGGATGCCTTTCGCGATAAAGCGGGCAACTCCCTGATCTCCTATGTCTGGAATGGCTCCAAGGAGAAGGGGGCTCCCATGGCAACCGTCAAGTGGCGCGGCGGAACGATCACGATCCGCTACAACGACGACTTTACCTACTCGGAGCCGGGGCGCTAGGAGACGGCCTCCAGCAAGCGTGCTTTTTCTTCGTCGGTGAGGTCCTGGACGGTCTTGAACTGCTCGTTGTAGAGGTCCTGGTAGAGGCCGGGGCGGGCGCTGAGCTCGGTGTGGGTGCCTTGGTCGATAATGCGGCCGTCTTGCATCACCAGGATCCGGTCGGCGTTGAGGATGGTCGAGAGGCGGTGGGCGATCACGAAGTTGGTGCGCCCCTTCATCAGCTCCGCCAGTGCCGCCTGGATATGGGACTCCGTGTGCGAGTCCAGCGCGCTCGTGGCATCGTCGAGGATGAGGATACGCGGGTTGGCGAGCAGCGCCCGTGCGATCGCCATGCGCTGCTTCTGCCCGCCCGAGAGCTTGATGCCATCCTCACCGATCTTCGTGTCATAACCATCGGGGAGCGAGAGAATAAACTCATGCAGGTCCGCGGCCTTGGCGGCGGCGACCACATCGGCCTCGCTGGCGTCCTTGCGCCCGTAGCGAATGTTCTCCCGCAGGCTCACCGAGAAGAGAATGGTCTCCTGCGACACCAGCCCGATATGGCGGCGCATGGTCTCCAGCCGCACTTTTCGCACATCGTGGCCATCGACAAAGATGCGCCCCTTGCTCACATCGTAGAAGCGTGCGAGAAGATTCACTAGCGTGGACTTGCCCGCACCGCTCGGCCCAACAATGGCGATAATCTCGCCGGGGTTTACCTTGAAGTCGATATCGTGGAGAACGGGATTGGCCGGGTCGTAGCCAAAGGAGACATGGTCGAAGTGGATCGCGCCCTTGACGGTCGGAAGATAAGCGGCATCGGGGGCATCGATGATCTCCGGGCGGGTGTCCAGGGTCTCAAAGACACGCTCGATCGCGGCGCTGGCCCACTGGAGCTGGACATTGAAGTCCACGACACGCACGGCGGGGTCGTAGAGGTAGGCCAGGTAGGAGTAGAACGCCAGGAGCTTCCCTGCGGTCATCTCCTTCATCCCGACCAGGCCGCCGCCGTACCAGAGCAGGGTGGCCGTGCCAAGCATACGGATTAGCTGGCTGCTGGCGCCTAGGATACGGTTGAGGCGGGTCTGGGTCATGCCGATCACAAAGCGCTCGCGCTCGGCCTTGATAAACTCGCTCTCCTCAAAGCCCTCGCGCGCAAAGGCCTTCACGACCGCAATCGCGCCGATCTTCTCCGTGAGGCCTGCGAGCATCTGCTCCCACTTCTCCCGCAGCTCGACCGAGACGGGGCGAATGCGCCCGAGAAGGAGCTTGTAGTTGACCACGTAGAGCGGCAGGGTGATGAGGGCGATCACCGCGAGCCGCCACTCGATGTAGAAGAGCCAGCCGATAATGATCACCAGGGTGGCCAGGTCGGTGATGAGGTAGACAAAGCCCTGGGTGAGTGCGTACTGGATGACATCGATATCGCCCGTGAGCCGCGCCATGATCTTACCTGGCTGGCGGCCGTCGTAGTAGGCCAGCGAGAGCCGCTGGAGGTGCCGGTAGCTCTGGAAGCGCAGGTCGAAGACCACGCGCTGCCCAAGCCAGGAGATGAGGTAGTTGAGGGTGAAGCTCACGACCCCGCGCAGAGCGGAGAGCCCGATCACCCCAAAGAAGATGCGCCAGAGCAGTGCGGAGTCGCGGTTGGGGATGGCGACATCGAGCACTTGCTTCTGGAAGAGGGGCATGGGGATCGCGGAGAGCGTGACCACGAACATCAGCAGCACCGAGAGCCCGACTCGGACACGGTAGGGCCGAAGGTACTGGATGAGGCGCTTGAAGTTCTCCATAAGCTAGTGCTCATTCTACCGCGCTTGTCCCCCCGGTTGGAGCGCCCCCGTTGGAGGGGGGCGTCAACGGGCGTCGCAGGCTCCGCCGCCAAGGCCTTCGGCCATAGTAAAGCGAGGAGGCTCTCTTATGGGCGAAGCCCTTCCCAGCCGCAGGCTCGTTGACGCCCCGCTCCAACCGGGGCGATTACAGCAACTTACTCTCCCTCTTTGAGCAAGAAGCGGTTCGAGATCGCCTTGAACGAGAGCCGCCCAGCGAGAAGCAGGCTATTGCGCTCGACACGGGGCCGGATCACAATCCCCTCGCGCTCGTTGCTGGTGCCGGCGTACTTGCCTTCGGCGAGGGCGAGCAGCGACTCCTGTGTGTGGTCAAAGCTCTCCCCCTCCTCGACAACCGGAACCATCGGGAGGTTGGCCGACTCCAGAAACGCCCTGGCTTCGTCGTGGCTGAGGTACTTGCCCTGCTGCTGGTTGTAGACAGTGAAGGCAAAGAACTCCAGCGACTTCAGCCCGAGGCGGTTTTTCTGGATTCCCGGGCCGCAGATCTCACCCTGCACCGCCAGGTGTGGGGCTGTTCGTAGCGCGGCCTCGATCTCGTACTTCTTGGCGATATTCCAGTAGTGGTTCGCCCCCTCGGTGATGCTCTGGTTGCGGCCACAGGCGTGGAACTCGTCGGTGCGTGGGTCGATACAGTAGGTCGCGCTGGTGCCGTCGCACTTGAGCGTGATGACATAGGGCAGGCCCCGTAGCTCGTCAAGGACACCGGGAACACTCTGCACGCGCATCTCATCGGTCTTGCGCACGAGCGGCGGGAACGGGCCACGGCAGTCGCCCATGCCAGAGGGAATCGCGGGCTCCCACTTGCCGACCCCCAGCGCTGCGGTGAGATCGTCACCCTCGCTGGGATTGGCTGGGAGCGCAAACTGCGACAGTGGCATGAGCAGGCCCTGGGAGAGTGCGCCCCGCAGGCGCATGGTCTTGATGCGGAAGCTCTCCGGGCGCGGCTGTGGGCCGTCGGCGTTGCGCGATGTCCACAGAAACGCGAGCTGTGGCAGGTCGGGCGGGATGGCATCGATCTCAAAGAACACCCCGAGTGCGCCGGGGGTGAACTCGCCCTTCTTGACGACGCACTGCCAGCCGTTGATCTGCGCCAGCTCGATAGCATCGGCGTTCTCGATAGGGTGGAGCGCCAGCACGCGCTGGACACTCGCCAGTTTTCTTTCCATGACCTACATTGTCGGCTCGGCGCGTGCATTTGGTAAAAGCGATTTGCAGGCTGTGCTATACTCTCGGCGATGCACCCCTGGCTCCGAACCTACGTCTGGCTCGCGGTTCTGCTGTTGAGTACACCGGCCTTGGCGCGCCCGGACTACGCCAAGAAGGAGAAGGTGGACTGTGGCTACTGCCATGTCAATATCGCGGCGGGCTACTTTACCTACCGTGGGCTGTACTACCGGCTGCACCGCTACTCCTTTGCGAACTTCGACAATGTCGCGGAGGCGAGGCTCGCCGGTGTCAAGCCCGATTTTGTGGGCAACGATGCGGCTCCGACCAATCCCGATTACCCGAATGTGAAGGTCGCACCCGTGCTGAACTTCACGATGAAGGACATTCTTGGCAACCCGGTGAAGCTGTCCCGCTACGAAGGCAGTGTCGTGCTGGTGGTGAATGTCGCGTCCAAGTGCGGCAACACGCCCCAGTACAAGAGCCTTGAGACGCTCTACGAGAAGTACAAGGACAAGGGTCTTGTGGTTCTTGGCTTCCCTTGCAACGACTTCGGTGCGCAGGAGCCCGGCACGGAGAAAGAGATCAAGGAGTTCTGCGAGGCGACCTACAAGGTTGCGTTCCCGATGTTCTCCAAGGTTGCGGTGAAGGGTGATGCAACCGCGCCGCTGTACAAGTTCCTGACCGACAAGGCGACCAACCCCAAGTTCAGCGGCCCGATCGAGTGGAACTTCGCCAAGTTCATCATTGGCCGCCACGGTGAGATCCTTGGCCGCGTCAAGGCCGGCACCGATCCGCTGACCCCTGCCGTGGTCGCAGAGATCGAGAAAGCACTCGCCGCTAAGTAAGCGCGAGTTGATATGCTATACTTGGGATGGTATCAAACCACCTCGACCCTCTTCCAAGTAAGGAACCAAACACGAAATGCTAAAACAACTTCTCAAGAATGCTGCGCTGGCGGTGCTCGCCGCGGCAGCTTTCCTGACCGTCGGCTCGTCGGCGAAGGCAACCCCTGCGTTTGCGGCGAAAGAGAAGCAGAAGTGTAACTACTGCCACCTCGCCTCGGGCAAGAACCCCCGCAACTTCCGCGGCATCTACTACAAGCTCAACAACTTCTCGCTCGCGGGATTTGACAATGTTGCTGAGGCCAAGCTGGCTGGTGTCAAGCCCGAGGCCCTCGGCAACGATGCGGCTCCGACCAATCCCGATTACCCGAATGTGAAGGTCGCACCCGTGCTGAACTTCACGATGAAGGACATTCTTGGCAACCCGGTG
>NZ_JACHGW010000003.1:867997-934330 GCF_014202505.1 Armatimonas rosea
CGGTGAGATCCTTGGCCGCGTCAAGGCCGGCACCGATCCGCTGACCCCTGCCGTGGTCGCAGAGATCGAGAAAGCACTCGCCGCTAAGTAAGCGCGTTTTGCTCTAAACCTAAAGCCGCCCCGCGCATGCGTGGGGCGGCTTTTTATTTTCCTGTCACGCGCCAGATGCGGCCTGCCCAGTCGTCGGCGATGAGCAGGGAGCCGTCGCGGTCCCACGCGAGCCCGGCGGGGCGGCCATTGACGGCGTTGTGGTTGGGATCGACAAGCCAGCCGGTGACAAAGTCCTGCGGTTTTTTACGTCCCGCGGGAATCTTGACGATCTTATAGCCCGTGAAGCGGCTACGGTTCTGGGAGCCGTGGAGCGCGACATAGGCATTTCCCGCGCGATCAAAGACCAGTCCCAGCGGGGCGGAGTGGGCGGGGAAGAGAACATCGGGGACTAGTGTCTTCTTTTTGAGGTCGGGGCGCTCGGGGAGGCGGGGATCGTGGTGCGGGCCGAGGTAGTAGTAGGGCCAGCCGTAGAAACCGTTTTCTTTAATCTCCGTGAGAAAGTCCGGGACAAGCTCATCGCCGAGGTAGTCCCGCTCGCTCACCACCGCCCAGAGCGCGCCGGTCTTGGGGTGAAAGGCCATGCCGATGGGGTTGCGTAGCCCCGATGCGAAGACCGCGAGCTTTCCAATGGGCTTGCCTGTAGGATCGAGGGCGTAGCGGACAATGCTGGCTCGGGGCGACTCCTCGATATCGGCGTTCTCCTTGCTCCCAATCGTCACATAGAGCCACTTGCCGTCGGGGGAGAAGGCGAGGTTGCGGGTCCAGTGTTGCCGCATTCCCGTCTCGGGGATATCGGAGATCACGGTCTCTGCTGGCTGGGGCGCGACCAGCGCACCGGGTTTGTAGGGCCAGCGTACCACGGAGCCAGTATTGGCGACATAGAGAAAGCCGCGATGAAACGCGATCCCAAAGGGCAGGTAGAGGTTGTCGGCCCAGACACTGCGCTGGTCCGCCTTGCCATCGCCGTCGGTATCGCGCAGGACGGTCACGCGGTTGGGCTGCTTCTGCTTCTTGATCTCTAGGCGGGACTCCACCACGAAGATATCCCCATTCTCTGCCACGGTCAGCCAGCGCGGGTTCTCCAGTCCCTCCGCCACCAGCGTGATCTTGGTGCCCCCCTTGAGAAAGCTTGTCGGTGGGTTTTCGACTTGCCGTGGGAGCCGGATGACACTCTTGCCACGGGCGGGTGGGGAGTAGCTCGCGCCCTCTTTCCCATTCTTCAGCACCCCGGGATCGTCGCTGGGGCCGCGGCTCAGGCGCAGGTCGACAGGTGCATTCCACGGCACCCGCACGCCTGCGGCGGGCACCTGCTCGCAGACCAGCCCCTTGGCGAGCGTGCTACTGCCCTCGGCCAGCGCTCCGACACGGAGGTGGGCTTGCTTTAGGAGGGCAAGGGCCTCTTGCTTGGTCTTGCCGCGTAGGTCAGGGACGAGGGTCTGTTGCTTTGGGGAGAGCATGCCCTATGATACGGGATTCCAGGGTCTCCAGGCACTCTTGTTTCGCCTCACGCACCCGCAGGCTCAGGCCGCTGGCGGTGAAGCGGATGGGATCGGCATCACGCGGGTCCCCGAGGGTGCCCAGCGCGAGCAGGGTGACCAGGAGCAGCTCCTCATCGGCGGTGGGCAGGAGGCGTAGGAGAAACCTGTGCTGGGAGGGGGTCAGGGCCGCTGCGGTGGACTCGCTGAAGTAGGGCAGAAGCCGGATGAGAGTGGCCTTGAGCGGGGGATGGGCCTCGGGTGAGCCGAGCCGGGCTCCGATCTCCAGCACCGCCGGGAGGTCGGAGGGCGTGGCCGTGGGAAGATAGTACTCTAGGAGAACCTCCGCGATCTGCGCCTGGAGCGTCCCCTTCTCGGAGGCGGTCGCGCGGTGGGCGCAGTAGAGAAACAGGGGGACGATACCGCTGAAAAGCAAGACTACAGGCCCGCTCTCAAAGCCCCAGAGAAGAAAGCTTGCCAGGGACGTGAGGGCGTAGGCAATGAGGTACTGCCGGTAGTTGGCGCGTGCTCTGGGGGCAAAGCGCTCCGCCTCGGGGTGGAGCTCCAGGAGGGTGGTAAGGGCGGTGTCGCGGTCCCAGCCCTCCAGGAGCTTCAGGCTGGTGTCTAGGCGCGTGGTGGCAACAAGCTGCGCGGCGAGCTTGCGCTTACCGTCGTGGCTGAGCTGAGCGTGCTGCTGCTGTTGCGTCATGGCCTGCTGCCTCTAGGATACCCGACAGGGAACCGGAGAGAGGGGAAGCGGGTATCCTAGAGTGTAATGGCTATCTCCCGCTACTTTATCGCCGCGATGGACTGTCCTACCGAAGAGCAGCTGATCCGCAACCGCCTGAAGACCGTCACGGGGATCGAGGCGCTCCAGTTCGACCTGATCGAGCGCATCTTGACTGTCACGCACACCGACGACGCCAAGTCCACGGCGGAGAGTGCGCTGGCGGAGCTTGGCATGCACGCCAAGCCGCTCACGGCGGAGAACGAGGGGACGCTCCAGGTGGCTCCCGCGCTCCCTCGGGCCAAGCTGATCCGACTCGTGGCGGCGGGCGTGCTGGCGGCGAGCGCGGAGGGGCTGGCATGGGCGCTGGAGGGGAGTGGGCAGGCACACGCCGATAATGCGCTTCCTGTGGTCGTGCTGGCGGTGGGCTCGCTCTTGCTCTCCGGGGCGGAGACCGCGCGCAAGGCCTGGATGGCGCTTCGGACACGAACACTCAATATTAACTTTCTGATGGGACTGGCGATTGTGGGGGCCGTGGTGATCCGGCAGTGGCCCGAGGCGGCGATGGCCTCGGTGCTCTTCACGGTCGCGGAGGTGATCGAGGGGCTCTCACTGGAGCGGGCACGCAAGGCTGTCCAGGGGCTGATGGAGGCCGCGCCCGAGACCGTGGAGGTGCTCTCAGACTGCGGGAGCTTTCACGAGAGCAAGCTGGCGCTCGTGCGGGTGGGCGACCGGGTACGGGTGCGGCCGGGGCAGAGCATTCCCCTCGATGGGACTGTCACCGAGGGGCTCTCGGCGGTGAATCAGGCGGCGATCACGGGGGAGAGCCTGCCGATGGAGAAGAAGCCGGGCGATGCGATCTTTGCGGGGACGCGCAACACGACCGGGACCTTTATCTTTGAGGTGACAGCGGCGCGTGGCGACACCACAATGGATCGGATTGTCGCCGCGGTGAAAGAAGCGCAGCAAGAGCGCGCCCCGACTCAGCGGTTTATCGACAAGTTCGCCCAGGTCTACACACCCACCGTGGTGATGCTGGCGCTCCTCTATGCCGTGCTCCCCCCGCTCTTTCTCGGGGCGGGCTGGGCGGAGCAGCTACACCGTGCGCTGGTGATGCTGGTGATCGCCTGCCCCTGCGCCCTGGTGATCTCGACCCCCGTGACCATCGTGAGCGGCTTGACTGCCGCGGCGCGGCTGGGCCTGCTGGTGCGGGGCGGGGCGTATCTGGAGGAGGGGCGCAATCTTCGCACGATCGCCTTTGATAAGACCGGCACCCTGACCAAGGGACAGCCCGCAGTGACCGATATTCTCCCCCTCACGGACCGTGCGCCCGCGGAGCTGCTTCATCTAGCGGCGAGCCTGGATGCGGCGTCGGAGCACCCCGTGGCGGAGGCGATTGTCACGCACTGTGCCCAGACCCACGACTGCCAGCATCTCCCTGTCGAGGCTTTTGAGGCCGTGGTGGGGCGCGGCGTGGCGGGGACCCTGGGCGGGCGTCGCCACTATGTCGGCAACCACCGCCTGACCGAGGAGAACCAGGTCTGCGGGCCGCATGTCGAGGCGCTCTTGGCGCGGCTGGAAGGCGAGGGAAAGACCACGGTCGTGCTCACCGATGCCCAGCAGGCACTGGCGGTGATCGGGGTGGCGGACACGGTGCGCTCCACGGCAATCGAGGCGGTGGCGCAGCTCAAGGCACTCGGGGTTGCGGTGGTGATGCTGACGGGAGATAGCCACGCGGCGGCAGCGGAGATCGCGCGGCAGGCAGGGATCACCGACGTGCGTGCGGAGCTACTCCCCGAGGACAAGCTCTCGGCGGTCACGGCGCTTGCCCAGCAGGGTGGTGGCGTGGGGATGGTGGGCGATGGGATCAACGATGGTCCGGCGCTGGCGCGTGCTCAGGTGGGATTTGCGATGGGACGTACAGGAACCGGGGTGGCGCTGGAGATCGCCGATGTCGCGCTGCTTCGCGAGGACCTGCGCCTGATCCCCGCCTTTATCCGCCTCTCCCGCATGGTCTCCCAGACCCTTACCCAGAACATCACGGTGGCACTGGGGCTGAAGTTGGTCTTCTTCATTCTCGCCTTGCTAGGAAAAGCGACCCTTCCGATGGCCGTCTTTGCCGATGTGGGCGGGAGCTTGCTCGTCACGCTCAACGGACTGCGTGTCTTGCGGATGGGAAAGCTGCCCCCCTCCTCCATCTCGGGGGGCTAGGGGGCCGACAGATCAAGAAAAGAGGGCCGCGATATCGTCGCGGGTGAGCGACTTGAAGAGGCTTGTCTCGGTTTGGATTAGCGAATCGACCAATGCCTTCTTCTTTTCCTGGAGCAGCACGATCTTTTCCTCGACCGTGTCCCGTGCTAGGAACTTGTAGACAAACACCGGGCGCGTCTGCCCGATCCGGTGCGTGCGGTCCGATGCCTGCTGCTCCACGGCGGGGTTCCACCACGGGTCGATATGGATCACGTAGTCGGCTGCCGTGAGATTGAGCCCGACTCCCCCTGCCTTGAGGGAGATGAGGAAGAACGGAATGCTCTCGTCGCTCTGGAACGTGTCCACGCGGCCCTGGCGGTCTTTCGTCCGGCCGTCCAGGTAGAGATAGGGGATCTGGCGCGCGTCGAGCTCGTTGCGCAAGAGCCCCAGCATCTGGGTGAACTGGGAGAAGATCAGCGCCTTGTGCCCCTCGGCACGGAGTGTCTCCATGGTCTCGAGGAGCGCTTCCAGCTTTGCCGAGCCCACCTTCGATGTCGGGTCCATCAGGCGCGGGTCGCAGCAGACCTGACGGAGGCGCAAGAGGCCCTCCAGCACCCGGAGCTGGGCATTGGAGCTCCCCTCGGCGTCTAAGATTCCCAGGATCTGTGCCCGGTACTTGTCGCGTGTCTGCTCGTAGAGCTTGCGCTGGGCCTTCTCCAGCTCCACCGTGATGATGCGCTCCGTCCGGGGTGGCAGGTCGCTCGCCACCTGCGCCTTGGTGCGCCTGAGGAGAAATGGACGGGTAAGTGCACGGAGAGCCGCCGCCGCGTCTTCGTCCTTGCCCCGCTCGATCGGCCCCAAGAAGCTCTCTTTGAAGAGCTCGAGCCCTCCTAGCAGGCCTGGATTGAGAAAGGCGAACTGGCTCCAGAGCTCTGCGGTTCCATTTTCAATTGGGGTGCCTGTCAGGGTTAGCTTGTGCTGCGCCTTGAGCAAGCGTGCCGCGCGGCTGGTCTGTGAGAGCGGGTTCTTGATCGCCTGCGCCTCGTCCAGGATCGCGTAGAAGAAGGGGTACTTGCTCAGCTTCTCGATATCGCGCAGCAGGATGCCATAGGTGGTGATGATCAGGTCGTGGCCATCGAACTCCTTGGTGTCCA
The DNA here is from genome assembly GCF_014202505.1 of Armatimonas rosea. NCBI lineage: Bacteria > Bacillati > Armatimonadota > Armatimonadia > Armatimonadales > Armatimonadaceae > Armatimonas > Armatimonas rosea. The sequence goes on from NZ_JACHGW010000003.1 coordinate 873,595, forward strand.
CGGCGCGTGCGCTGTCGTCGTAGCGGAGGAGCTTGAGCTGCGGGGCGAACTTCTCCGCCTCCCGCTCCCAGTTGAAGACCAGAGAGCGCGGCACCACCAGCAGGCTCGCCTTCTTGCTCTTGCCCTGGAGGGAGAGCAGCAACGCCAGGGTCTGGGCGGTCTTGCCTGTTCCCATGTCGTCGGCGAGGCAGCCACCAAAGCCGCTCGTACGGAGAAAGTGCAGCCAGTCGTAGCCGGCCTTTTGGTACGGACGAAGGACACTGGCGAGCGACTCCGGCAGCGGGGTCTCGTCCACTTTTTCGAAGCGGCGGAGCGCCTGCTTCTTCTTCTCAAACTCCGCATCCGCCACCGAGTCGCCGTCGCTGTCGGTGATTGCTTGCTCAAAGAGTAGTGCATGGAGGGGGGAGAGGCGCAGGGCATCCGTGTCCTTTGTCTCGCCCGCCAGCGCAAAGACATGCCGGAACTTCTCGATCCACTCGTTGGGGATCATCCCGATAGAGCCATCGGCGAGCTTGACATAGCGCTCTTTCTTGCGGATCGCGCGGCGCAGCTCCTTGAGGGTGGCGTGGGTGTCACCAAACTCCACCATGCCCTCGACATCGAACCAGTCGATCCCGCTGGTGACATTGAACGAGAGGTTCGGGCGGGCACGGTTGACCTTGACACTCTGGAGCGCCTCTTCCCCATAGACCGCAAAGCCCTCCTCGACCAGGCGTGGCAGGTGGTGGAGCAGAAAGTCCACGGGGGTCAGGCGTGCGCGAAGGGTGAACTCGCCCGCCTCGCCGCCCCGCTTGAGGCCGTGGGAGAGGAGGGCATCGTAGGCCGCTAGCTCGGTCGTGGTGTCGCGGTGGATTCGGTCTAGGAGGCCGGTCTGCGGGTTGAACTCCAGCAGGACCGAGACTGCATCCTTGCGCCAGGCCAGCTCGGTGCCGCCGTAGCCAAAGCGAAGCTGTGCCACGAGCTCTTTTTCTTGCTCGCTCAGGTAGAGGCGCTTCTCGGGGGTCTGCTCGCGGATATCCTCGCCAAAGAGCCCCTCCCCGGTGAGCGGCAGGCGCTCCGCGGCGCGGGGCAGGTACTCGCTCCGAAAGAACGGGACCTCTTCGGCGGGAACCACCACCGGCTCGCTCTCCAGAAGCGTGATGACAGACTTGGGAACACTACCAAAGCTGACCAGGCTATCGGGGAGCTTGAGCCAGAGGGGGTCTTTGATCAGGATCTCTGGGCGCTTGACCGTGATGGGCTCCCCGGCGATTAGCAGGCGCGGGGCGAGGGTCATGCTACCGTCGGTGCTGGTGGTCAGGTGGAGCGCGACACTACCGGCATCGGGGCGGACTCGGATTCTGCTCTGGAACGGCGCTCCCTCGGTTCCCGTGAAGACCAGCGCCTCGGGCAGGAGGGAGAGCAGGGAGTGGAGCTGGGAGGTCTCGTTGCCATAGTAGCTGTAGTACGAGAGCTGGGCGGCGGTCAGGCGCGCCGCGAGCTTGAGCTCCTGGGTGGCGTTCTCAAAGGTCTCGGCATCGGGGTTGCGGACGCGCCAGCTCCGCCCGATCTCGTCTTTGAGAACCCGCGCGATACTGTCGAAGTCTGTCAGATCGGTCACCCCGGTCAGGGCGGTCTGAGGGACGGCGTAGGCGATCAGCTGCCAGTTGCGGTACGACGGCTGCAGGGAGAAGGCTAAGATGCGTGCGCTTCGCCGGGACTTGGTTGCGGTGGTCTCGCTCCCGAGGATTGCCTGAAGGCGGCTCTCCCAGGTTTGGGGAGGATGCGAGTGGAGGTGCTGCTCTAGGCCCATCGCGGCGGTGGCGATATGGACACAGGGGCGATCTCCCGTGAAGAAGGGGCAGTTGCAGTCGCAGGAGATGCTTCCCTCTTCGAGGATCTCCACCCGGACACGGGCGCGGTCGTGTGGCCCCGCCTCGACAATCATGGTGGCGCTAGTGGGGGTACTTTCCTCAATCTGACACCGACCACGCCAGAGTAGGTTTCGTGCTTTCTCCAGGGTAATTCTGTCGGTTGCTTCCGCGATCTTGGCGCGGCGCAAAAGAGGCGCAGTCAGAAGGGGGCGACGCATGCAGGGAGATTATATCGCATATCCCCGAAGAGAGCGGGGGGAGTGGGAAGCGTCGAGTCCCCCCCGATCAGAACGGGGGGGCTTGAGAGCCTACGGCTGCGAAGGCCGTTCCGGCCATACCGAGTTTACTCGGGATTATGGGCGCAGCCCTTTGTGTCCGAGGCACGAGGACAGATAGACGCTCCCGTTCATGGGAGCGAGACGCCCCCCTCTAACGGGGGCGATACAGAATCGGGGGCGGTCTAAAAATACGTCCGGGCCATCTGCTGCCACCAGGGCCAGTCGTGGCCCGTGCCGTTGTCCCAGATGTCCAATCGGTGGGGGATGGAGCGGCGGGAGAGCACCTCGCTGAGGCGCTCGTTGTCGCGGCGGCAGATATCGTTCTCCCCGGTTGCCAAGATCAGAGTCAGCTCGCGGTAGCGCTCCCAGTACCAGCCGTCGTCGTCTTGGGGCAGGTACATCAGGGGCTGGTGGAAGTAGAAGTCCTCACCGCGGTAGTCGCCCAGGAAGCTAGTGAGATCGTAGGCACCGCCCATGCTGACGCAGTGGCTCACCACATCCGGGTGGCGCAGGGCGAAGTTGACCGCGTGGTAGCCCCCAAACGAGCAGCCCGTCACCCCGATCCGTCCTCCCCCCATCAAGGGAAGCACCTCGTGGAGTAAGTAGGCCTCGTACTCATTGTGACGGCGAATCTTATCCCAAGGCGCTGCCTGCTTGTTGTACCAGCTCTCCGCATCGACACTATCGACACAGTAGAGGTGCAGGTAGCCCGCCTCGATCTTGGCCGAGAGCGCGCTGACCATCCCGCGGTCCTCGTACTCGTAGAACTTGCCCAGGGAGGTCGGGAAGACCAAGACAGGCATTCCTGCGTGCCCAAACTCCAAGAGCTCCATCGTCCGGTTCAGACGAGGGCTGTGCCAGCTATGAAAAACACGGTTCATGACTAATCGGTTGCTTTCTCTTTGGGCGGAAGGCGCTGGAAGAAGTCCTGGTAGAAGCGCTCGGTGTAGGAGGTGAGTAGCTCGGAGATGCGGGCATGGCTCTCGGAGGCGAGGACAACTCCCGCGTGGTGTTTCTTCTTGAGCTGCCACCAGATCTCGGGAGCGTCGTAGCCGGATAGATCGGGCTCCTCTTGCTTGGCCAGCGAGACCAGCAGGCCGGCGTAGCGCTTGTAGGGCGGCTCCGGGGTGTAGCTCTCCCGCACCTCTAGCTTGGCCCACTCCGCCCAGAGGTTTAAGCCCGAGGCCGCCTCGATCATCTCCGCAATATGGGCACCGCCGACACGGGCGCTCGTCTCTAAGAAGTAGAACCGGCCGTCGGCGGCGCTCTGGATGTACTCCGTGTGCGAGACCCCGCGCACCAGCCCTAGGGTCTTGAGAACGGTGGCGTTGAGCTTCTTGAGCGCTTTTTCCTCCACCGAGCCGTAGGGGACATTCTGGGTGCAAAAGACACGCCCCTCGTGGCTCACTTCAAGTGGCGGGCGGGCGTAGCGGCTCACCAGCGCCCAGACCACTCTCTTGTCATCGACAATGGAGTCTACGTGCCAGATCGTGCCGGGAAGAAACTCCTCCAAGAGGTAGTAGGACTGCCGGTCGCCCAAGGCTTCGAGAAGCGGCCAGAGCTCTGCCTCACTCTCGACCTTCTTGATCCCAATTGCCCCCGCCTGGGTTCGCGGCTTGAGGACATAGGGCGGCGGGACCTCCGCCATAAAGGCCCGGATATCGTCGTAGTTGAGAACCCCCACGAAGCGCGGGATGGGCAGGCCACCATCACGGGCCTTGGCGCGCATTGCCAGCTTATCGCGGAAGTAGCGTGCGGTGGTGTCGCCCATCCCTCCGAGCCGCAGGTGCTCGCGCAGCAGGGCCGCTTTCTCGACATCGAAGTCGTCGAGGGGGACGATCTTATCGATCTTGACCGTGCGGGCGAGGTAGCTGACAGCGTGGATCATGTCGGTCAGGTTCCACTCTTTGTCCACATCCGGCATGAAGTAGATATCGTCGAGGCACTCCCGCGGCCAGTCTCCGTTCTCCAGGCTCTGGGAGGTCAGCAGGAGGGTTCGGCAGCCCTCCGCCTTGCACTGGCGCAGAAAGGCCTGGCCTTTTTCAAAGCTCGCAATCGCAAGAACGGTCTTCATGGCCGCATTTTACCTGATTATGGCCGAAGGCCTTTGTGTCCGAGGCACGAGGACAGCAAGACGCCCCCCTCTAACGGGGGCGATACAAATAACGGGGGCGACAAAAAAACAGCCCTCTCCGAAGCGAGGGCTGTCTTTTAATAAATTGCCTGTCTTAGAAGCTCTTAGGCAGGGGAGCCTGGCCCGCCAGGATCGCCTTGAACTTGCGGCTGGTGAGCATGCGAGCTGCCACTTTGATCTTCTGGGTGCCGCCGCCGGGAGCCGGGACGGAGACCGTCTGAAGGTTCACATTGAAGACACGGCAGGTCTTGGGGGCGCGGTGCGCCCACTGACCAGAGTGGACGTGGCGGGTGTTACGCCCGGCCTGGGCCTTGCGGCCGCTGACGGCGCAGACTTTAGACATTACTTTGTCTCCTTGAAGGTCACGTGCTTGCGCAGGACAGGATCATACTTCTTCAGCTCAATCCGGCTGGGGTCGTTGCGCTTGTTTTTGATTGTCGTGTAGGTTGCACCGCTCTCCGAAGAACGGAGGGTAATGATGATGCGGTTCTCTGAACTTTTCTTTGCCATGGGAATACGATTCGCTCCTGAAATGCCAAGGGAGAAGTATACCGGGTAAATTCGATTTTCGCAAGGAGGTACACTCTGCGATATGAAAAATCGTTTCTGTGAGGCTTGGGGCATGAGCGTGCCCGTGGTGCAAGCGCCCGTCGGAAGTGCCTCCTGCCCGGAGCTGGTCGCGGCGGTCAGTAATGCGGGGGGGCTGGGGATGCTCTCCGGGACCTGGCGCGAGCCCGAGGCGCTCCGCTTGCTCATCCGTCAGACACAGGAGCGGACCCGGAGGCCCTTTGGCGTGAACCTGGTCTTGGCGTGGGACATGACCGAGCGGCTGGAGATCTGCTTGGAAGAAGGGGTGCGCCTGCTCTCGTTCTTCTGGGGCGACCCGACACGCTCCCTTGAGACCGTGCACCGGGCGGGTGCGACGGCTCTGGTCACAGTGGGGAGCGCCGACGAGGCGCGGCAGGCGGCGGATGCAGGCGCGGATGGCATTGTCGCGCAGGGCTGGGAGGCGGGCGGACATGTCTGGGGCCAGGTGACCACGCTGGCGCTGGTGCCACGGGTGGTCGATGCGGTTCCTGAGCTACCCGTGCTCGCCGCGGGAGGGATCGCCGATGGGCGGGGGATCGCGGCCGCGCTGGCTCTGGGAGCGGAGGCGGCGTGGATGGGGACACGCTTCTTGCTCACCGACGAGGCACGGGTGCATCCGCACTACCAGCGACGGCTACAAGAGGCCACGGAGGCAGATACCCTCCACACCGAGCGGTTCTCGGGCGGCTGGCCGAACGCGCCGCACCGGGTCCTCAACCTCCCCGAGCACTGGGAGCGCGCGGGGGAGATTATCGCGCACTACGAAGATGGCGAGGCGATCCCGCGGCTCTCATCGAACCTGCCCGCGCCCGGCGTTGTCGGGGATATCGATGCCATGTGCCTCTACGCCGGGCAGAGTGTCGGGCTGACAGCCGAGCGCCTTCCCGCGGCGGCTCTCGTGGCGCAGCTAGGGGCAGAAACGCGCGCCGCGGCCCGCAACCTTTGGGAGTTGCAGGGTACAATACGGTAAGGAGAACGACAAAATGGCGCGAATGTCCCCGTGGATCATTGCAGGTGTGGGCTGTCTTGGAGTCGCGGCACTCGGGGTGGTGGGGATCGGTGGGCTTGGCCTGCTGGTCTCGAAGTCGGTGTCGGAGGAGATGAGCAAGCCGCTCGACAAAGAGGCTGTCCTGGCAAAACTAAAGCTTCCCATCCATCCTAAGGCACAGTGGGACGAAGACCTGACCAAGAGCATACGGGCGGGTTCTGTTGTGGCGTCAAAGTTCGCAAAACTGGAGATGGCGACAGCGAGCTTTCGGCTGTCGGCTCCCCAAGCAGAGGTGAAGGACTGGTACAAGAAGACCCTCACCGAAAAAGGTTATGTGTTTCAGGGGGAGACCCAGGAGAAGGCAACCACGCTTAAGTTCTCCGACAAGGACGACATAATTACCGTGAGCCTCGCAGAGCCTGCCGTGCTGATGCTCTCCCGAATGAAGGTGTCTGGGCGGTAACATTTCGCCAACAAGTGCTGTTTTAGACGTATGTAAAGGAGTAGAGACCGTGAGTTTTGATATAGGAAAAGATGCCTTTAATCCCCCCCCGCCTCCCAGGAAGCGCATGTCGCCTTGGGCGGTGACCGGGATTGGGTGCGCGGTGCTGCTGGTGGGGAGCATTGTGGGAATAGGGGCCTGCGGCGTCCAGATGTCCAATGCCATGAAAGAGGAGCTCAAGAAGCCCATCGACAAGGAGCAGGTCCTGGCAGAGCTGGGCGATACCCCCCTCTATCCCAAGATTCAGTTTGACGAGAACTCCACCAAGATCGGCCGAGCGGGCATGAAGATTGGTGGGCGCTTTGTCCCGGCACAGCGCACTGCCATTGCGGGGTTTCGCACCGAGGATGCGCCTGCACTGGTCTATGGCTGGTACGACGAGCAGCTCCTCAAGGCGGGCTATCGGCTGGAGGATGGGCGTGACAACAAGCGTGGGGGGCACTCCTACCGCAAGGACCACGACATGGTGGTGGTACGGGTGAACCCGGACAAAGGCGAGGCCAATAGCCTGATGGTGATGCGCTTCTACAACATCAAGAAGTAGAGCGACAGCCCACTAAGTACCTGAGAGCGTCCCGGCACAGGGGCGCTCTCTTGCGTTAGCGGCGAACCATCTCCTCCAGCGCGGCGACATAGGCCTCAAAGGCGCGGCGGCCCGAGTCGGTGGGGGCGTAGGTGGTGCGGGGCTTCTTTCCGTGAAACTCCTTGGTCACCCGGACATAGCCGCTCTCCTCCAGCACGGTGAGGTGGGTGGAGAGGTTCCCGTCGGAGACACCCAGGGCGGCCTTGAGGAAGTTGAAGTCGCACTCCCCAGACGCCATCAAGCTGGACATCACCCCCAGCCGAACCTTCTGGTGGATCACATCATCGATTGCATCAAGTTTCCGAACCGCTGCCATTTTCTTCTCTCACCATCCGTATTTCAGGCCCATCCAGGCCCCGTAGACTATATGAAAGCCCCCAAAGGTCAGCGCCATGAGCGCCCGCGGGCCGATAATAAAGTTATCCGGGAGGAGCAGGGCGATGATCCCCGCCCCCAGAAACGCCCAGCCCATGATCGAGACCTCGCGCCGGCTGAACATCGCAATGGCCAGCAGTGCGACTGCGTAGCACAGGATCCAAAGGCCGTAGAGATAGGTCCCTAGCGCCTCCGGGTGGAGCAGGTGGAACAGGGTGATCCCTGCGCCCGCCAGCAAGCCCGGTGCCACGGCCCGTGCCAGGTGGACACCCAGCGCGGAGAAGGCCGTCTTGCCCACCTTGGCCGCGCGCCGCTTGGTTAGGAGCACGTCGGTGACCAAGGCGAGGACAAGGGTCGCCCCCCAGAGTGCCACAAACAGCAGCTTATCGGTGAGAGTCCCCAGCTTCGTGGGGGCGAACACCGCCGCTGCGAGGGCGTAGCACCCTGCCAGCACCCCCGAGAGCCCCGAGAGGGTGGAGTGCTTGGTGGAGCGCTCCATCGCCTGCCGGATGACCCGTAGGTGCTCTTCTGCCTCCCCCGCACTGGTGACAATCCGAAAGATCGGGGTGCCGTCGGGGTGGAATTTTGTTTCTTTGCCTGGCAAAGCTCTCTCTCCTACAGCATACGTCCTGGTGGCGTGTCTGTCAAGTGCGCAAGGGCATCCAGCGCAGCGGCTCGCTCTGCCGCACGCAGAGCGCGGCCCGTCCCTGTGCCTAGCAGGGTACCCTCACAGAGCACCTCGACTGTCACGGGCTCCTGTTGTGGCCCGGAGTCTAGCGCACGGTACTCGGGCTTCTTGCGGCCTTGGGCCTGGAGCGCCTCTTGCAGGCGGCTCTTGGGGTGCTTGGTAGCGGGGTTCTGGATCACGGCCTGGAGCGGCTCGGCGAGGGTGGCCTCGACAAAGGCGAGCGCCACGGCCTCGCCCGCCTCCTGGTAGAGCGCCCCGACCAGCGCCTCGTAGGCTCCCGAGAGCAGGCGTGTCTGCTGCGCAAGGCCCATCTTCTGCCCACCCGGATCGAGCCGGAGCAGCTCGGGGACTCCCAGCACCTGGGCAGCATCGGCTTGGGTCTCGCGGTCCACCACACTCGCGCGGGCCAGGGTGAGCGTCCCCTCGGCGGCGTCGGGGAGGGCGTCCATGAGCAGTCGGGCCACATAGACATTGAGCAGCGCATCGCCCAGGAACTCCAGGCGCTCGTTGGAGTGGGGGTGAGGAGCCGCCGAGCGGTGGGTGAGTGCCTGCTCCAGGAGAGCACTCCCGGGCGCAAACCCCCAGCGCTTCGCGAACGCTGGCACTCCCCCCGCGGACACTCCCCCCGCGCTCTGTTCGTTCCTCACGACGCGCGACCCCCTCTCGCTCTGTTTCCTCCTTCGTTGGGACGAGAGGGGGTGCCGAGGCACGAGGCAGGGGAGTGCTCGGGGGAGAGCCCCCCCTCCTTTCCCGCCGACGAAGGAGGAAACACGGGGAAGGGAGGGGGCAGGGGGGAGAGATGCCTGGGGGAGGGATGCCTCACTTCAGTGCCGCCACGGCCTCGGCGATCCGTGCGACACCCTTCTCGATAGTCGCGCGGCTGGTGGCATAGCTCAGGCGCACATAGTCATCGGCACCAAAGCCCGAGCCCGGTACCACCGCGACTTTCTGGGTCGCGAGCAGGTAGTCGGCGACGTCATCGCCGCTCTGCAGGGTCTTGCCCTCAGGCGTGGTCTTGCCGTAGAGTGCGCTGACCTTGGGGAAGACATAGAACGCTCCCTCGGGCATCAGGCAGCTCAGGCCGTCGATTCCATTGAGCCCGGCGACAATTAGCTTGCGGCGGGCATCGAACTCCGTGCACCACTCGGCGAGGAAGCTCTGGTCGCCCGTGAGCGCGGCCAGACCCGCCCACTGCGCGATACTGGTCGGGTTGCTCGTGCTCTGGTCTTGCAGCCGGTTCATCGCCCCGACATACTCCGCCTCCGCCGCGACATAGCCCAGGCGCCAGCCAGTCATGGAGTAGGCCTTGGACATGCCATTGACCGTAAAGGTGCGTTTCTTGATCTCCGGTCCGAGTGCTGCAATCGAGATAAACTCATTGGCATCGTAGACAATTTTTTCGTAGATCTCGTCGGAGATGACGTAGAAATCGTGCTGGATGGCGAGCTCCGCCAGGGCCTCGATCGTGGCGCGGGGCCACATCGCGCCGGTGGGGTTGCTCGGGGAGTTCAGCACGACAATCTTGGTCTTGGGCGTGATCGCGGCCTTGAGCTGGTCGATTGTCGGGGCGAAGTTGGTCTCGTCGGTGGTCTGGAGAATGACCGGGGTGCCGTCGGCGAGCTTGACCTGCTCGGGGTAGCTGACCCAGTAGGGCGCGGGAATCACGACCTCATCGCCCTCGCTGACCATGGCCTGGAAGATGTTGTAGAGTGTGTGCTTGCCGCCGCAGGAGACAATGACGTTGCCGGGGGCGTAGTCGAGGCCGTTGTCGGTCTTGAGTTTTTCACAGATGGCTTTTCGCAGCTCGGGGATGCCTGCCGAGGGCGTGTACTTGGTCTTGCCTTTAGCCAGCGCATCGATAGCCGCATCTTTGATGTGCTGCGGGGTATCGAAGTCCGGCTCCCCGGCACCGAAGCCGAGGACATCGTGACCGTCCGCCTTGAGCTGGTTGGCCTTGGCGGTGATGGCGAGCGTGGGGGAGGGGGCGCAGTTGAGCGCACGGGGGGAAAGACGACTCATTTCACCCTCCAGTATAGCGCATGCGCTGGCGATGGGATAGAGCCGGGGATTGAAAGCCCCGGCAGAGGGAAGGGAGCGCCCCGTGGGCGCGGAAAGCGCTTATTTCTGCGCGTCCTCGGGACGCTGTCTCCGAGAGACGGGGCTTTTAATCCCCGGCTCCCTCCCCGGACTTGCCGCGCCGGAGCCCCGGGACGCATAGCGCGACTGCGCCCGTCAGGACACAGGCGAGGGCGGCTCCGAGGATCACGTTCTGGGCACTGGTGACGCGAAGGAGTGCCCCTCCCACTGCCGCACCGAGGGGCATCATCGGGGCTAAGAGCGCGGCGTGCGCCCCAAAGACCGTCCCTTGCTGGTCCGCGGGGGTGTTGCGCTGGAGGAAGCTGGCCTCTACCGCCATGTAGGGGCCCCAAACAATGCCACCGAGGAAGAAGCAGGCGAGCGCATGCCAGAGCGTTGGGGAGAAGGCAAGCGCAACCTCACAGAGGCCCCAGATCAGACAGTTCAGGGACATGGCGAGCCCTGCGGGGACGCGACGGATGAGCCAGCCCGTGGCGAGGCTTCCCACGGCTGCACCAACCCCGACAGCGGACCAGAGCCAGCCCAGCCCGCTCGCGCCCTGATGGAGCTGGTTCTTCACAAAGAGCGGAAGCGCCGCCTCCGTGGGGCCGTAGGCAAAGGTCGCGGCCGCGCTCATGAGAGTCACAAAGAGTAGCAGGGGGAAGCGTAGGAGCACCTGCGGCCCAAAGCCTCTTTTCGAGTCGGGCTTGGCTTCGGTGCGGAGGATATCGGGCATCGTGGCGGCGGCTCCCACAAAGACCAGGAAACTCGCCGCATCGAGTAGGAGGGCGCGTGGTGCCCCCCACTGTGCAATGACAAAACCGGCTAGCGCAGGTCCGACAATCACGGGGAGATGCTCCGTGAGGGCAAGGGCACCATTGGCGACCTCCAGCTCCTCGTCGGGGATCAGGTGTGGTGTGAGCAAGCGCGTTCCCACTCTCGTGGCGGGCTCAAGGGCACCCATCAGCGTGGAGATCACGTAGACGGACACGAGGGGAAGCCAGCCGAGGAGGTCGAAGAGGGGAATCAGGGCGATCAGCACGGCCCGTGCCAGGTTATCCAGGATAAGGACAGGGCGGGGCTGCACGCGGTCCAGGAGCTTGCCGATCAGCCCGCCGGTCAGTACTGCGGGCAGGGAGATACAGAGGAGCATGAGCCCAATCGCGGCTCCCGCTTCCGCATCGGAGTGGGTGCGCTCGACAAGAAACCAGGTAAGCGCGATCCAGGTGAACGTGCCCCCCAGCGACGAGACCAGCGCCCCCAGCCAGAGCCGCCGAAAGGGCGCGCGTGTCCGAAGAACCGACCAGGGAGTGGGAGTGCTCATACCAAAATTTTACCCCCTCCCAAAATTTCACCCCCTCTCCTCCCACGGAACGTGGATCCAGAGGGAGAGGGGGTGGCGAGGAACGAGCCGGGGGAGTGCCCTACCCGCGCAGGTCCTCAAAGAGAATCGTGGAGAGGTAGCGCTCGGCGTTGCTGGGGACGATCACGACGATCCGCTTGCCGGCGTTCTCGGGGCGCTTGGCGACCTCGATGGCGGCGTAGATCGCGGCCCCCGACGAAATCCCCACGGCCAGTCCTTCTTCGCGCATCACGCGGCGGGCCATCGCGACCGCGTCCTCGTTGCTCACGGGGAAGGTCTCATCGACCGCATCGGTGTTGAGGTTCTTGGGCACAAAGCCCGCCCCGATTCCCTGGATCTTGTGGGGCGCAGGGGCCAGGGCATCGCCCGCCTTGGTCTGGGCGATCACCTGAGAGGCGACGGGCTCGACCGCGATCGCCGTAAAGCTAGGCTTGCGCGCCTTGATCACCTCGGCGACTCCTGTGATGGTTCCGCCGGTGCCGACCCCGGCGACCAGAATGTCCACGGTGCCGTCGGTGTCGTTCCAGATCTCCTCCGCCGTGGTGTTGCGGTGAATCTCCGGGTTGGCCGGGTTCTCAAACTGCTGGGGGATAAAGTACTTCTCGGGATCCTCGGCCGCGATCTCATTGGCCTTCTTGATCGCGCCCGTCATGCCGATCCCGTAGCTCGGGGGAACCAGCTCCAGGGTCGCGCCGTAGCCCTTGAGGAGCAAGCGGCGCTCGATCGACATGGTCTCCGGCATGACCAGGATGATCTCGTAGCCCTTGGCGGCGGCCACAAACGCCAGCGCGATCCCGGTGTTGCCGCTCGTGGGCTCGACAATGACATTGCGTCCCGGGGCGATCCGGCCCGCTTTCTCGGCGGCCTCGATCATGTTGACACCGATGCGGTCCTTCACGGAGAGGCCCGGGTTGAAGTACTCCAGCTTGGCGAGAATCTCGGCCCCCGCGCCCTCGGTGACTCGGTTGAGACGCACGAGGGGGGTATTGCCAATCAGCTCGGTGGGGTTGTTGTAGATTTTCATAGTGGTTCCTTAGATATGCATGGCGAGGAATCCCTCGCGGGTGGCGATGCGGCGCTCTAGGAGCTCCGCGACCGTAACGGTCTCGACGACAGAGAGGAGGGCGGCACGGAGCTCGTGCCAGACACCGCGGACAACTTGCACCTCAGGGATCGCGCCCAGAGACTCGGGCTCCTCGGGGGTGCCTTGGATCAGCTCATGGGGAATCAGCGGCCCCGAGAGCGCCCGTAGGATCGCCCCCACCGTGACCCGCTCGGGGGTGTCAGCCAGCACATAGCCGCCGCCGGCTCCACGGATCGAGCGCACGACCTCGGCTCGCCGGAGCGATGCCAGAAGCTGCTCGAGAAAGGGCTCGGGGATCTGCTGTCGCGCCGCGATCTCACGCGCCTGCACGGGCGCACTGCCCCCCTGCGCGGCAAGATCCAGTACCGCACGGAGGCCATAGTCTTCTTTTGTCGTGAATGTCATAGGCGATTGACGTCTTTCTCACTCTCGCCCTTGTTAAGGTGAGTAAATTGATCGGAATTAAGTATACAGTTTCGGGGACGAAATGGCAAGGTACAATAGCCCTCGTGCTCAAGATTCACTGTATCTCCGACCTTGCGGCGCTGGAGAGCTCCTGGAAAGCGCTCGCGGCGGCATCCCCGAGCGCGACCGTCTTCCAGACCTGGGAGTGGAGTGCGGCGTGGTGGGCACACAACAAAGCCGGCAAGCGCCTCTTTGCCCTGCTGGTCGAGGACGAGCAGGTAGAGGTCGTCGGCCTCGCCCCCTTCTTCTCTGCTGCGGGGACGCTTCGGCTGGTCGGGACGGGGGGCTCGGACTACCTGGATCTGCTGGCACTCCCTGGGCAAGAAGACGCTGTTGTTCAGGCGGTAGGGCAGTGGCTCGCACAGAACTCGCTGCGCTGGCTCTGGGCCGACTGTCAGCAAGTGCCGCCCGGTGGGATAGCGACGACGCTACCCACTGCCCAGGTCTGGCAGGGGGAGACCTGCCCGTACCTGCCGCTGCCCGAGAGCTACGATGCGTTCCTGAAGACCCTGAGCAAGAAGCACCGCCAGAACATCGGCTACTACGAGCGCTCGATGGCAAAGACCCACGCGCTGGAGCTGCGCCTCGCCACGGCCCCAACCCTCACCGAGGACATGGAGGCGTTTTTCTCGCTACATCAGCTCCGCTGGCGGGGGCGCTGGATGCCCGGTGCGTTCGCTTCTCAGGCCGCCCGCGCCTTCCACACCGAGGCGGCCACGCGCCTGCTGGAGTCCGGGAACCTGCGCCTCCACACGCTCTGGCTCGATGGGCGGGCCGTGGCGGCGATCTACTGCTTTCACAAGGGACACACAACCTACTACTACTTGGGAGGCTTCGACCCAACCCTCTCCAAGCTCTCGCCGGGGACGGTACTCACGGCCAAGGCGATCCAATACGCGATCGATCACGATGGTGCTACTACCTTTGACTTTCTGCGCGGCGACGAGGGCTACAAGTACCGCTGGGGCGCACAAGATCGGTACAATCAGCGTGTCTCGTTGACCACCACGGGAGCGGGCCGGCCACTAGGGGCGCTCCTCGCAACGTCGGGGCGGCTTGCGCTGTCTCTAGAGCTACGGCTGAAGCACGCGATGCACGCAAAACAAGGGGGAGTGAAATGAAGTTCTTTGGCGCGATTCTGCGCGGGCTCTTTTTTGTCGCACTGACCGCGGCGCTGGCCTGGAACATCTGGCAGGTTCAGAAGCTCAAGACCGAGGTCGCACAGCTGCGTGCCGCCACGGGGAAGCATCGCGCGGTGCCAGGGGACAAGCCGACTCTCACCCGCTCGCTGGCACTCCTCCGTGAGTCTAAGTCCCACGCGGAGAGAGCCCAGACTCTCCTGAAGGCCAAGCGCCTCGACGAAGCGGCCAAGGAGACCAAGCTCGCGGCGGAGACAGCGCAAAAAGCCTATGCCGGGGCACAAGGCGCCGACCCGGTCGGGGAGCTACAAAGTACGGTACAATCCCTATCAAAACAAGTGGGCTCTCTCTGGGAGACCGAGAAGAAGAAAGAACCAAAGAAGCCATGAGACGGTTCTGGTGCGCCTCGCTGGCGGTAGTTGCCCTGGTCAGTGTCGGTTGCAAGGGGGGCTTGCCCTCCAAAGATAAAGAGATAGAGATGGGGCAAGATGTCGCACGTGAGTACGAGCAAAAGCTCCCGGATGGTCCCATCATCACGCGCGGCCCCGAGGTAGAGCGCGTCCAGCGCGTCGCCGCCAAGCTGCTCCCGCTGGCACGCAAAGACTGGGACGTCCCCTACAGCGTGAAGGTGGTCCAGTCGGACCAGATCAATGCCTTTGCGATCCCCGGAGGACCGATCTACTTCTACACGGGCCTGATCAAGCTGGCCGAGTCCGATGACGAGCTCGCGTCGGTGCTGGGCCACGAGATCACCCACATCACCAAGCGCCACTCGGTAAAGCAGCTCAAGAAGAACCGGGATCTCATGGTGGGTCTGGCTACTCTGGATGTCCTCCTCAAGGGGGGGAACTCTATCAAGAGCGCCGCAGAGGTCTATGCCAACTTCAAGTCGATGGCCTTCTCCCGGAGTGATGAAAACCAGGCCGATGAGTTTGGCTTTAAGTACCTGGTCTCCATGGGCTATAAACCCGAGGCGATGGCGGGCTTCTTCACCAAGATGGGCGCAAAGACAGGAGGCGGGGGCGGCAAACTCGCGGAGTTCTTCTCGACCCACCCCATGACAAGTGAGCGAGTGAAGGCCGCCACCGAGCGAGCGGAGAAGTTTCGGAAGGGAACCTACAAAGCCCCGTGAGGGTTGTCGCGATTGTTCCCGCCTACAACGAAGGTCGCCGTATCGTGCCCGTTCTCGACGTGCTCGCGGCAGCGCCCTCGGTGGATGGCATCATTGCGGTCGATGATGGCTCTATCGACGATACCTTCCAGGTCGCTAGCCAGCATGCGGCCGCACAAGGAAAGCTAAGAGTCGTCCAGCAGGCCAAGAACCAGGGCAAGGGCGCGGCGATGCAGCGGGGTGCCGACGAGGCCGAGGACGCTGATATCCTGCTCTTTTTGGATGCGGACTTGATTGGGCTTACCGTCGCGCATGTCGAAAGCCTGCTCGCTCCGGTGAAGAGTGGGGAGAAAGTGATGGCGCTCGGGGTCTTTCGCGGTGGAAACTTCTGGACCACCCTCGCCCAGATCCTCGCCCCCAATATCTCCGGCCAGCGTGCGATCCGCCGGGAAGTGTTTCTGAGTGTCCCCTGCCTCGCCGATGCCCGCTATGGGGTCGAGCTGGCGATTACGAGCTTTGTGATGGGGGAGGGCCTCCCCATGACCGATGTGGTGCTAAAGGATGTCTCCCATCCCACCAAAGAGCGCAAGCTCGGCCTCTGGCGCGGCGCAGTCGCCCGGGGCAGGATGTACCAGCAGATGCTGCCGTTTCTCTTGCGCCGCTACCATCCGACAAAACGAAAACGCTGAGCGATTCAGCAAGAAGCGAGAACCATGAGCAAGTCTCTTCGTGAGAACCTTCTGAGCCTCCTGGCCCTCCAGGCCATCGACTCCCTGATCGAGAAGGCCAAGGCGACCCTGGCCGCCACCGACAATGGCGCGGCGGCGCTCGGGCTCTACAACACCAAGAAGAAAGAGGCCGAGGCACTCCGCGCACTCGCCACCAAGGCGCAGTCGGAGCAAAAAGACGCCGAGCTGAAGCTGGAGACGATCGAGACCAAGCGCAAGCACGAGGAGAAGCGGCTCTACGGTGGCAGTGTGACCGGCTCCCGTGACCTGGAGAACCTCCAGAAAGAGCTGGACATGCTCGGGCGGCAGAAAGACAGCGCGGAGGAGGTTGTGCTCCTGGCAATGGACGCCGCCGCCGAGGCCGTCGCCCTCGCGGAAGAGGCCGAGCGGGAGCAGCTCCAGCAGGCAAGCCGCTTTAAGAAAGTGCGTGCCCACTTTGAGGCGCGGCAAAAAGAGCTCATGGCGGAGCTCGCCAGCCTGCAGGCTCCACGTGAGGCGGCAGCCAAGGAGGTGACCGACGCCAGCCTGCTCGCCCGCTACGATGCGCTCCGCGGGAAGAAACAAGGGGTCGGCTGCGCACCGGTCGGCGAGGACGACTCTTGTGGGGCCTGCCACACGCGGGTCAACTCCCAGTCCGGCGAGGCGGCGCGCCGCGGGGAGGTGCTGGTTTTCTGTGAGCACTGCGCCCGCATTCTGACCCCGCTCCGCTAGACTCGCAAGGATGCGGTAGAGGATTTTACTCCCCGCTCCGATCTTACAGGTGTGAAAACAAAACGCTCACTTCGTCCTTTGTGTCTCGTTTTTGGCCTCGTCAGCGCTCTTTCGGGATGTGCCGGGGCCGGGGCTGGCCCTGCGTCGACGCTGGGAGCGACCCCGGCCCCGGCACCTGCCGTACCTGGCCGCTACGAGCCTAACTACCGGGCGACGCTGGGGGCGGGGCGCCAGTGGAGCCTCACCAACCTGACCTACGCCATCGCACCCGCTGAGGGGAAGGACATGCCGGCGCTCTTTCAGCAGGCACTGGAGACCTGGGCCCCCTACACCAAGAATATCGTCACGCTCGCACCCGCCACCGCCTCCGAGGCGGTTCTCACGGTTGAGGTGGTTCCTACAGGCTCCCTGGGCGGGGATACCGTCGGCACGACCACTGTCACCTACCGGCTCAGCGACACGCGCATTATTCGGGCCCACATCAAGGTGGATGCGAGCCTCGGAAACGACCTGATGCCCCAAGTCCTCGCCCATGAGCTGGGGCACGCTCTGGGGCTCGATGGACATAGCCCCGAGCCAAAAGACCTGATGTTTGCCCGCGCCCACCTTCCGCTTGCACTGACGGAGCGTGATCGCAATACGCTCTTCACGGTCTACGCCGATGCGCTTGCGGCGCAGGGGCGGGCGGCAAAAAAAGACGCTGACAGTGAGCTGGTCACTGTCAGCGTCTGTGCGCTTCCGAAGGGCGGCTAGTTGCCGCCCGGTCCACCAGGCCCACCCGGACCGCCGGGTCCACCTTCAGGCCGGGGTAGGGTCGCCTTCGCCGTGAGCTTGAGCCCATCGACCGAGTACTGGAGAAGCTGGTCGCCGCGGAGGACGTAGACATACTTCTCCGTGGCGGTGATGCTCGCGCCGCCGCCCATGGGCATGCCCATCATTCCCATCCCACGGCCGCCGCCGGGACCGCCTTGGCCCCCGAAGCCACCACCAGGTCCACCAAAGCCGCCTCCCGGGCCACCCTGGCCTCCGAAACCGCCTTGACCACCGCCGGGAGGGCCCCCGAAGCCACCACCGCCCTGGCCGCCAAAGCCGCCCTGACCACGCTGTGGGGGGGAGGGAAGCTCCTGCTCGACCGCATCCTTGGTGCTACTGGACGACTTTTGCGCATTTGCATGCTGCATCGTCGCCGCAAACCCGAGGGTCAGTACCGCGCCCAGTGCCATACCGCCCATCACTTGCCATCTTGCTGTTGTCATATCCAACCTCCTGTGTTCTGATAGTCTACGCGTGAATCGTGAAGAAGTCCTGAAGGTCGCTCAGGTCGCTCACTAGCGCTTGGTGAGGGGGTAGCTCAGGCCCACGCCGCCATAGAAGTTGCCTGTCTGAAGGAACGTCCGGCGTCCGTTGCCCACAAAGGCCCGCAGGCTGCCACCACCGCTGAGCTCACGGCTGGCGGTCAGCGTGGTGCTGGAGCCGAGGTCCTGGTGGCTGGAGTACTCCAGGTAGATGTCGAGGTCGTTGGCCTGGTAGAGCCACGGGAAGTAGAGGCCCACGGTCGCAATTCCCGCCTTGTCCGGAGCAACTCCCAGCTCGGCGTAGCCGTCGATCTGGTCCATGCCCTTGGCGAGCGGGAGGGAGCCACTGACACTATAGCCCGTCCCCGAGCTCAGGCTGCCCACACGCAGGAACTGTCCCCCGACCGTTCCGCCACCCACCTGCCGGACCGCCGAGGCGAGAAAACCGGTCTGAGCGCCACGGACATCGGGGTTGGAGTCGTAGAGCCAGGCTGCCTCCGCACGGACTCCGTTGCGGTTGAGGGTCCCGCCAAACGCACTGTAGCGCTCCCCGAGGAGCTGGGAGCGGTTGAGGGCGAGCAGCGCAGGCCCACTGTAGAAGCGCCGGCGGCCCACAAACGCGGTAAGGCCATTGCCCATGTCGCGGTCTAGCGAGGCCACCGAGAGGGCATCGTAGCTGGTCGGGTTGGAGCCGGAGAGAAGACGGAGGACGTTGCCCTCAAACTGGAAGTGGGTCTTGCCCAGGCTCCCAAAGAGCCGCCCACGTCCGCCAATGCCCTGCGGGTCCGATGTAAAGCCAAAGGCCTCCGCATCGCCGAGGATATCGGTGGTCTTGGACTTGCCATCGAGGAGCGCTGCCGCCGCGACCCCGAGGAAAAACAGGCTGTTGGAGCGCTTGGCACCATCGAAGAAGGGCGTCCGTACATTGCTGGCACCCTGCCACGCCGACGGCCGGTAGACCGAGCGTGAGGTGGGGCGGGAGCGCAGGTCTAGCCCAAAGCTCGCCCCGGAGGCATTGAGGGCATCGAAGAGGTTCCCCACACTGGCGATCCCATTGGTGCGCAGGAAGCTCAGGTCGCTGCCGGAGAGCGTGTACTGCGACGTGAGATCCTCGGCACCAAACTTCTGGCGGTAGCCGCTCAGGGTCAGCGACGTATCCGAGGCAAGCGTGCGCTCGATGGCGGGGACGACCGAGGCCTGCGCGATGGAGAGCAGGCGGGCCTTGTCGGCGGGGTTGTTGATGATCTCGCCGGGACGAGGGGGAAGGTTGAGCGAGGCCTGGATCGCCTCGGTGAGGGCGGAGGAGCGGATGGCCATACCAGCGCTACTGCCAGGCAAGGTAAGCAGTCCCCGCTCCCGCTCGACGGTCACCCACCACGCATCGCGTGGGCCACCGAGGTCGCTGGTGCGCTGGTCGCCCGGAATCTCCTCGACCGTCTCCACCGCGACAACATTGCCGCTCACATTCAGCCCCGAGAGCTCACCGGCCTTCACAGGCACGGTGCGGGACTCCCGGCTCAGCTTTAGGCTACCGTCGTAGCAGTACACCCGCACGCCGCCGGGCTTGACAATGACTTCAAACGTCGCATTGGTCGCGGTGATCGTCCCGGAGGGCGTGTCCACCCGTACGGAGTTCTTGCCGGTGCGCACCCACGCGGTGCCCTCGGTGACAAAGAACGAGTCGGCGCGGACAATCACCTCGGAGCGGTCTTTCAGGCGAAGCACTGTCCCATTCTTCAGGGCCACCTCCGCCATCGAGCGCTTGAGCGTGTGGATCAGCTGCTCGGCAAAGACACTCTCTCCCTGGGAGGCGATCTCACGCGAGACATTGGCCCGAATCTCCGGGGTGGCGCGGGTGCGGGTAACCTCCACCTGACGCACAATCGAGAGCGTCCCCACGGTCGTTCCCTGCGCCGAGGCAGAGGCCGCCAGAGCAGAGAGGGCTAGCAACGAGACAATCACAGGACGCGTCAAAACAAGACTCCTTTTTCCATAAACCTAACAGGCTTTCCTTTCGGCACAGACCCCGGTGATTCCTGCCCAATCACGAAAAAGGCCCCCAGGCTCCCGCAAAGGGGTGCCTGAGGGCCGTGTACGGGGCCTTGGGAGCCTATCCGCCGGGGCGGCGGATCATCTGACGTAGCTCGGTGAGGTTTCCGGCGGCGGCGAGCGCGTCGTCCTCCGAGATAATCCCGGCCTTGAAGTAGCGGGTGAGACACTGGTTCATGGTCTGCATGCCCCAGAACCCGCCCTCTTGGATCGCGGTGTAGATATTGCCCGTCTTGCCCTCTTCGATCAGCTTCGCGACCGTGGGGGTGGCGATCATGATCTCGACCGCCGCGACACGTCCGACCGTGTCCACGCGGGGCAGGAGCTTCTGGGCGATAAAGCCGCGCACCGACTGGCTCATACGCATACAGAGCAGCATCTTGTCTTCTGGGGGGAAGAGGTTGACGATACGCTCTAGGGTCTCGGCGGCGCTCGCGGTGTGGAGCGTTCCAAAGACAAGGTGGCCCGTTTCCGCCGCTTGTAGCGCCACGGAGACCGACTCGACATCACGCATCTCACCGATCAGGATGATGTCCGGGTTCTGGCGCAGGACGTACTTAAGGGCATCGTTGAACGAGTCCGTGTCGATCCCCACCTCGCGCTGGGAGATAATACACTTCTTGTCCGGGTGAACAAACTCGATCGGGTCCTCAATCGTGACGATATTCTTGGACTGCTCTTCGTTGATCTTGTTGATCATGCCCGCAAGGGTCGTGGACTTGCCCGATCCGGTCGGCCCGGTGACCAGCAGGAGGCCCTGACGGCTCTTGGTCAGCTCGCCGACAGCCGGGGGCATCCCAAGCTGCTCGAGGGTGTAGAGCTTGAGGGGAACGAGGCGGCTCACCACTCCAATCGTGCCACGCTGCTGGTAGACATTGGTTCGGACACGGGTGAGGCCATCGAGCTCCCAGCCGATATCAAGCTCGTGGCGGTGCTCAAAGCGCCCAATCTGCTCATGGGTCATGATCGAGTAGGCCATGCGCCGTGTATCGTCCCCCGAGAGCTTTTCTGTCCCTTCCACCGCCGCAATGCGCCCGTGGAGACGGAGCATGGGTGGGGAGTTAGCCTTGATGAACAGGTCCGACGCCTTCAGCTCGTAAGCCTGTCGGATCAGGTCGCGAATGTCATACATCGTCTTTTCGGATGTCCTCGTCTAATAATTATCTGTGGAGAAAGCGCTGGGCGAGGGCGTAGGCAATGCCTGCGATTCCAAGCGCGAGCAACGCTACCAGGCCTGTCCCCAACAGGAGCTTGCGACCCGGCGCGGTAGTATTCTCCGCTGCCCGGTAACTTTCCTGCCGCGCGACTTCTTTTGTCGGCAAGTTCAATACGTCGAACTTATGGTCCTTGAGCAGGGCTTGGTAGGTATAGGCTCCCTCCTGGGCAGAGAGCGCGATCTCGACCTTGGTGTCGTTAAACTGACGCGGCCCTCGGTAGGTGAACTGACCGGGAATGAGGTAGGTGACATTGACCTTATTCATGTCCCGAAACGCCCGCAAGAACGGCTCCAGCGCCAGCGTGCCCTGCGTGTAGTCTACCAGGTTCGCACTGGTCTGGAAGGAGACACTACTCATCACGGGAGCCGGCCCGACTTCCTGGGAGCCCTTGCGGATATTGGGGTCCTTGGAGCTGACCGAGTCGCGGTCCAGGCGCTTGTCTTCGTACTCGGGCTTCTCCAGCTTCCAGCCGGTGATCGTCCCCAGCCGCTTGATCCGGGCCTCGGTGTCGGCGTGTCCCACTTGTTTTGGGTAGACCACCGCAACACTCCAGTTGCCCAGGCCCGGCGCGACCAGGATCTGGACATCGGGCATGCTCACTTGCGCCCGGCCCACTCCGGCCAGGAGGAGCACGGTAAGAACTGCCAGAAGTTGTCGTCTCATTCTTCGTCTTCTTTCGCCACCATTTTATAGAGAGCTAGGGCACGCGCGCGCTGCTCGCTGTGCTCCACAATCCGCTGGGGGTAGTCCTTCCCCAAGACACAGTTTACCGCCGCTTGCTCATTTCTGGAAAGCTCCCATGGTTTATGAGCCCACTTTGCGGGCACACGCTTCAATTCCGGGCACCAGAGTTTTACGTACTGGGCATCAGGGTCGAACTTCTCTCCCTGGCTGACCGGGTTGAAGATGCGAAAGTAGGGCTGCGCATCGGTGCCCGTGCCGGCGGCCCACTGCCAGCCGCCGTTGTTTGCCGCTTGGTCACCATCGAGGAGCTGCTGCATGAAGTAGCGCTCTCCCAGCCGCCAGTCGCAGAGCAGGTCCTTGGTGAGAAAAGAGGCGACTATCATCCGCACCCGGTTGTGGAGTGTCCCGGTCTGGGCGAGCTGGCGCATTCCCGCATCCACAATCGGGTAGCCGGTCTCGCCGCGCTCCCAGGCGGCGTAGAGAGTCGGGTCGTTGGGCCAGGCCAGGGCATCGAACTTGGGCTTGAAGCTACCCGTTGCCACATGGGGAAAGTGCACGAGAATCTGGTAGTAGAAGTCTCGCCACGCCAGCTGGCGCACCCAGGCATCGACCCCGGCCCGTCGGTCCACGGGGAGCTGCTCTCGGCACTGCCGCGCCGCCCCTAAGGCCTGCCTTGGCGAGAGCATCCCGAGCTTCAGGTAGGCGGAGAGCTGGCTCGTGCCCGGGAGCGCAGGAAAGTCACGCTCGGTGTCGTAGGCACGGAGCGCCGCACGAGCGAAGCCTTGGAGCTGCTCCTGCGCCGCTCGCTCGCCCGCGGGCAGCACCGAGACGCTCTCGGGGAGTGGCTCCGACGCGATCCCTTGCGGCGTCGGGATGCGCTCGGGAGCCGCGACCGGCGCGAGAAATGCCTGCTCCTGCCAGAGGCGAAAGTAGGGGGTAAAGACCGTGTAGGGGGTACCCGCCTTGGTCGCCAGGCTCTCGGGCTCCGCCAGCAGGTGGTCCCGGCAGGCGACACTCTCTAGGTTGCGGAGCGCCTCCACGACACGCTGGTCGCGCGCCTTGCCTGCAGGCTCGTACTCCTGGCCGTAGTAGAGCGCGGTCGCCCCTGTCTCCTCCGCGAGCCGCGCGAGCTCCTGGG
Organism: Armatimonas rosea; assembly: GCF_014202505.1. Lineage (NCBI taxonomy): Bacteria > Bacillati > Armatimonadota > Armatimonadia > Armatimonadales > Armatimonadaceae > Armatimonas > Armatimonas rosea. The sequence goes on from NZ_JACHGW010000003.1 coordinate 896,644, forward strand.
CGGGCTCTCCACAACGGACGATCAGGGCGCTGCCGCGCTGGCGAAGCTCCGTGTCGAGTGCCCGTAGGCCCGCCCACAGAAACGCGACCCGTCGCTCTCCCGTGTCCGGGCGCTTGAGGATCGCCGGGTCGATCACAAACACAGGGACGACAGACTCCGAGGCGGCGAGGGCAGTGCGGAGGGCACGGTTGTCCGTAACACGGAGGGCACGGCGGAACCAGACGAGAGAGGTCTTGTGGGGCATGGCACCAAAAACAAGATCGGCGAGGGAGAAGTTCCCTCGCCGATCTCTCTGGAGTGGAGGATAGCGGGATCGAACCGCTGACCTCTTCAATGCCATTGAAGCGCTCTCCCAGCTGAGCTAATCCCCCAGAGTTGGCCACAAGTGGCGCGAGGGAAATTCTATCGCACAAAAAAAAACTCCGCAAGTGGCAAACGAAAATTTGCGTTTTTGGGTAGAATCTCTCCCGGAGGTTTTTGATAGACATGAGTACTTTACAAGCACTGCGCCAGTCGGCGGAGTCCCTGGCAAAGCTGATCACTGACATGGGAGACAAGGCGGCGTGGTCGCCGCTGGACAAGGGACGAACCGCGCTCAACCAGGTGGCGGAGTGTGCGCTGATGACCGGAGCGTGTATCGGGATTATCCAGGCCAAGGCCGTCCCCGCCTTCGACTGGGAGGCATTTGGCAAGGCACAGGCGGAGCTCGAGGCCAACCCCGAGGCGCTGCTCGCCGCTCTGGCCACCAACACCGACGGTCTGATTGCCGCGATTGAGGGCCTCTCCGCGGAGGATGCCGCCACCGAGATCACCATGCCCTGGGGCGCGACCTACACGCTCGCAGGCCTCGCCGACGTGAACTACTGGAACAACACCTACCACGAAGGGCAGATAAACTACATCCAGACGCTGATCTAAGCGCTAGTTCTTCCACCAGGGAGAGTCGGGTTTGGTACGGACACCCACTTCTTGCTTTGTCGCAGGGGTGGGTGTCGCTGTCTCACCGGGGAGCTTGCGCCAGACGATCTCGGGAGCTTGTGTCTGGACGGCGCTGGGGGCGGGGATGTGGGCGTGGCGGAGCGCATTGACACTCTGCTCGAAGTGCTGGGGGTCGGCGGGGGGGAAGAAGAAGAAGCCTTTTTTGTGCCGCACCTTGTAGTGGCCCTGCGCCGTCATGGAGAAGGTCTGCTCCTTGGGGGGCCAGCAGGCCCAGCCCTCCATCACCAGCTCTTTGCGTCCCACGGGGCGAATCTCCTCGATCTCGCTCCAGGGAATGGTCTCGGTGGGAGCGAGGAGGCGCTTGATGTGGACCCCGTGCGAGTCGAGCTCAAGCCGGAGGACACTGATCTTACGGAGCAAGAAGAGAAAGACAAGCGGCCCGAGGAGGGCCAGCCAAGCACCGTTGAGCGCCCCGAAGGCCAGGGTTCCCAGCCAGCCCGTGAGTGCGATCAGCGCGATCATGGAGAGCAGGAGCAGGGGGAAGGTAATGGCCGCATAGGTCCACCCAATCTTCACATCGGCATCGTCACGCGGCGGCAGGTGCGGCTGAACGACAACGCGTTGCTGCGCGGATTTGGCGGTAGGGCGGGGCTTCTGACGGATCATCGGGGTACACTCGGAGACATGCGTGCGCTGATTTTTGACTTTGATGGAACTATACTGGATACAGAGACCCCGGAGTTCCTGGCCTGGGAGAAGATTTACCACCAGCACGACCAAATCCTGCCTCGTGAGCTCTGGCTCTCGGCGATCGGGGTGGCGCCAGAGGAGGCGACATTCAATCCCTATACGCACCTAGAGCTACTTGTGGGGACACCGCTGGACCGGGAGCGGCTCCGACAGAGGCGACGTAAGATCTTCTACACCGCGCTCGACACCGAGCCCATCCGTCCTGGTGTGGCGGACTGGCTTGCTCAGGCGGGGCAGCAAGGACTCGCAATCGGGCTTGCGTCGTCGTCGCCGTCGGTGTGGGTCGAGAGCCACTTGGAGCGCCTGGGGCTGCGGGGGCACTTCTCCGCGATCTACACCAGCGACCACGTGGCGCGTGCCAAGCCCCACCCGGAGCTGTATCTCAAGACCGCCGCGCACTTTGGCCTCGCACCAAGTGAGTGTATCGCGATCGAGGACTCGTACAACGGGGTCACGGCGGCCAAGGCGGCGGGGTGCTACTGTATCGCGACTCCCAACCCCATGACCGCGGCGATGGACCTCTCTGCGGCGGATCGGGTTGTCGGCTCGCTGGCGGAGCTTTCGTTGGAGAGCGTGCTATACTGAGCCCACAGCGATGTGGTGGACTCTCGACCTGCTCTTCCCCCTCTGCCCCTGGGCCTGGCTCGCCCAGCGCCGCGCTCGCGCGAGCCTGTCTCCCGCCTACACCGCCACCCTGACCCGCACCGAGCGCTTCCGCTGGGGCTGGGTCTTTACCTACACCCTGACCCACCCTGAGGACGGAACCTTTGCGACGCCGCGGGTCGTGCTCCAGGGGACGGGGGTGGTCTACCGAGCCGTGGGGGGCTATCCGGGGCGCAAGGGCACGGAGCGCTACTTCCGCCGCCACCAAGCCGCGCTTCCCGCAAATCTCTGGGGTGGCAGGCGGGTGTGGTGCCTGACGATCCCCTGTAGCCGGAGCGAGTGCGGCACGATTGCCCGTACCCTCAACGACATCTTTGAGACCCCCGAGCTTCCGGGGGAGGCAGAGAACTGGCCCGCGCTCCCTAGCCCGCTCTTCTACGGCTCCCGCACCGCCATGCAGTGGCTCTCCGACCGCCTCGCCGAGCAGGGGCTCCCAAGTCGTGTCCAATGTGTCCTGCGCTCGCAAGCACGCAAAGCAAGGCTCTTTCGTGTCACGCACTTTGCTATGTCCCTCCCCGATGCCCTCCGCGATAACGGCGATTCGTGGCACGGCAACGCGCCCTTCAACCGCTTCGAGGAGACACGGTAATGGCTCTACGGATCAACCTGATTCCCGAAAGACAGCGGCCCGGTTTTGTGATTCGTCAGAGAAAACTGAGCGAGGTGAAGCACTGTGTCTGCGCTCCCGCGATCCGTCCCTTCATCTGGCTTGCGACACTTGTGGCAATCTTGGCTCAGGGGATTTTTGTCTTGCTGGTTGCCATTCTCGCTGTCCCTCTCGGAGCTATCGCGGGGGTATTGCTCACTCCTCTGTGGCTCTGGTTTGCGTTCCACTGGCTTCGCGACATCTACCGAGATGGCGGCGCGCCGTTCTTTCGCTGGTGCATCGTCGTGGAGTGTGCCCCCGAAGAAGTTGCCGCTCTCGCTCAGACTCTTGATGACCAAGTTGACCGTCAGGAAAGCCCGTCATGGTTGGTGGCAAGGAGCTGGGAGTTGCTTGACATGGAATCGCGTCGTAACACTCGATCTGCAACGGATGGAATTGTCTTAAGGAACGGGTTTTACGCCGGCCGGAAGTACCCCCAACAGATGTGCTACCCAACCCAACCAGGCGCAGTGTTCTACGGAGGGCGCTTGACGATGCACTGGCTAGCCGACAAGCTCCGTGCGGCGCAAATCCCTTGCCATGTCGTGTGGCGGCACCGACGCTTTTGTGGCCCTGCGCTTCGTGTCCAGCCTGAAACCCTCCACGACGACTGGGTGAGCTTAATTGCGCAGTGGACATGGGCAAGTCAATCACCGGAGCCAGAGAATAGAACTGCTGGTGTTCTTAAGAACGGTTCTTGGCTCGGGTGAGTAGCGTGACCATCTCGGTGTAGCCGCGCTGCTGGGCGTGCTCTAGGGCCGTGACACCGTCGAGGTCGGGGATTTGGGGGTTGGCACCGGCGGCGAGGAGCTGCTGGAGGATGTCCTGGTGGACGGGGCCACCGTCGGAGAGGAGCACGGTCTCCAGGAACGCGGTCCAGCCAAGGCGGTTGACGTGATCGATGGCGATCTCGGTCTTGAGGAGCACGGCGACCGTCTCCGGGTGGCCGTGGTGGCAGGCGGGGATGAGAGCGGTGCCGCCGTAGCGGTTGGTGTCCTTGAGGTTCGCGCCTGCGGCGAGGCAGAGGCGCAGGATCTCCAGGCGACCCTCGGCGCCGGCGTAGAGGTAGGGCGTGTCGTGGATCGCGTCTTTGGCATTGACATCCGCCCCCGCCTCGATCAAGAGCCGCGCTGCCTCGACCGCATTGGCCCGCGTGGCAAGCAGAAGCGGTGTGCGACCGTCGCCGTCCCGCGCCTCGGTAGCCGCGCCCTGAGCGAGCAGGGCTTGGAGCGTCTCCGTGTCGTTGGTGGTAGCGGCGGTGAAGATATCCATGAGCTTGATCACCCCCTTCGCCCCGCGGAACGCGGGTTTCAGGCGAAGGGGGGCGCGAGCAGTGCGAGCGGGGGGATGCCCGGATCCTAGAACGCCGTTCCGGTGGTCTTTGTGTAGGCGCGGAAGGCCTCGACCAGCTTGGCGGTGATCGGGCCAGGCTTTCCCGTGCCGATCTTGCGCTCGTCGAGCGAGACAGCCGGGATGATCTCGGCGGCGGTTCCCGTGAGGAAGCACTCGTCGGCGGAGTAGAGGTCAAAGAGAGTCAGGTTCTCCTCCACCACCCGCAGGCCGAGCTGCTCGGTGGCGAGCTTGATGGCGACCCCGCGCGTGATGCCCTTGAGGCAGCCCGCCGACGGATGCGGGGTGGAGACGACATCGCCGCGCAGGATAAAGACATTGTCCCCGGTGGCCTCGGCGACATAGCCTTGCTGGTTGAGCATGATGCCCTCGCCCGCCCCGACCCGGTTGGCCTCCATCTTGGCGAGGATATTGTTGATGTACTTGCCCGTGCACTTGATGCGCGCGTCGATGGCATCGGGCGAGGGGATACGGGTGGAGCAGGTGATCATGTCCAGCCCCTTCTCGTAGAGCTCCGGCGGGTAGAGCGCGAGCTGGCGGGTGGCGACCATGAAGTTCACCTTGGGCTCGATGTGCTTGGGGTCGAGGCCCAGACCCGTGCCGCGCGTGAGATTGACCCGGATGTAGCCGTTCTGGTGGTCGTTCTTGCGGCAGGTGGCGAGGATCGCCTCGGTGGCAGCGGCTTCGTCGAGCTCCCCGAGGGGGAAGTGCAGCGCACGGGCTCCCGCAAGGAGGCGCGAGACATGGGGCTCCAGCTCAAAGACACGTCCCCCGTAGACACGAATCCCCTCAAAGATTCCGTCGCCGTAGAGAAAACCATGATCGTAGAGCGGGATCGTCGCCTGCTCCTTGGGGAGAAACTCCCCGTTGAAGTACACAAACTCGGCCATGGAGCTATTGTACCCTGCGCGAAACGCATCGACGCTACTCCGTAACCCGTGGGGGCGGTGTTGCGTTAGAGGGCTGTGATCTCTGCGATTTTTTTGATGATTGTCTTGGTCTGGTGGGGCGTGGAGCGCCTTCAGCTCCACCAGGAGCACGCACTGGAGGCGCGTCGGCGTGAGCGCGTACTGACCCTACGACAGCGCTACGTGGGGCTACGGCCCGACGATCCCGTGGCACAGGAGCGGCTGGGGGATGCGCTTCGGGAGGCGGGCTACCCTGCGGAGGCGATCCAGGCCTTCGCGACTGCGGAGCGCCTTCACTCGGGGAGCCCGGCGGGGGCGGATCTGGCAAGCAAGATTCGTCTGACACGGCTGGAGCTGACCGAGCGCACGCGGCCCGAGCAGCTCGGCCAGACCCTCCAGACACGCGAGTCGGTGTGTCGGCGCTGTGGCACCCTCAACCTGCCCCACAACGAGGCCTGCTCGCACTGCGGGGCCGCGCTCCTGGTGAGTGGGTTCTGGGAGACCGCTACGAAGGGAGGGAAGATGCGCGGCGAGCTTATGCGGGAGGTCTGGCCCTTGCTGGCAAAGGCGGCCTTGGTCGTGGCCGCGATTGCCTGCGCGAGCTTCCTGCGCTATGAGGTCCGGATGGCGGTCCTGATCGCGGCGGTGATCGTGGTTCCCTTTGCGGTGCTACGACAGCTGGGAAATCCGACGATCGACGAGGGCTAGAGAGGGAGAACTCGGTTAGGATGGGCAATTCCAGGGTAAAATACCAGCAGGGAGAAATACGTGTTTCGCCCTGCCAGAAGTGTTCGATAAACAGGCAGTGGGGCCGTAAGCACACAGCGACCTGTGGTAGGAGAGTAGATGAAAAACCTGAAGTACCTTGCCCTTGCCCTTGTCTTGGCAGGGGGAGCACACGCCCAATCTTATACCACCGTCCCAAATCTCTTCGGTGGGGTTGAGGGAGCCAATGCCTTAAGCACGATGGTTCGCTCGCAGCCACGAACCTTGCAGATGGTCATCTCTGCATCGGAGCTGGTTCCGGTTGCGCACGGGGATATCACGGGACTGACCTTTCGCTTGGATGGGCTTGAGGCCGCCGGAAAGCCCGACTTCAATATTAGCTTTACCAACTACGATATCTACTTAGGCCAGGCGGCGGTGACCCCGTCCACGATCAGTACGGACTTTGCGAGCAACTATGTCGCCGGGACCAAGACCCAGATGCGCTCGGGGGCGCTCAACCTGGCCGCGGGCTACTTCACGCAGACTACTGCGGGCGGCCCCAATGCCTTTCCGGTGGTGACGATCGCCTTCAACAGTGGCAGTGGGAGCTACCACTACACCGGTGGGGACTTGGTGGTGGAGCTTACCCATACCGGAAACTCCGCGACAGACTTTCGGCTCGATGCCACTCCGGTGACGAGTACCTACAGTGCGATTGCCGCGGCGGGCTACAACGCCACCACCGACGATGGCACGAACCTCTCGCCGCTTTTGGTACGCCTGATGCCGGTGACACAGTTTCAGTTTACGTCGGCGTTTATCCCGGAGCCGGGGACGCTGGCGCTCTTTGGGGTTGGGCTTTTCGGGCTAGCGCTTCGCCGCCGGCGCACTGCCTAGGCGAAGGCGCCAGACCATCCCTACGGCCTCAAAGACAATCCGCTTGCTCATCTTCGACACGCCATCGACCCGGTCGGTGAAGAGGATGGGCACCTCGGTTGCACGGAAGCCTGCCTGAAGCGCCCGCCAGGTCATCTCGATCTGGAAGGAGTAGCCGTTGGAGCGAATCTCAGGCAGGTTGACAGCCTCCAGCGCCGCGCGACGCCAGCACTTGAACCCCCCGGTGAGGTCCTGAAGGGGGAGCCCCAGGATCGTCCGGGCGTAGAGACAGCCGCCGCGGGAGAGGAGGCGGCGCCCCAAGCCCCAGTTGGCCGTCCCGCCCCCCGCAACATAGCGCGAGCCGATCACCAGATCCGCGTCGGCGGCCAGGAGCCGGGGCACATCACAGGGGTTGTGCGAGAGGTCCGCGTCCATCTGAACCAGGCGCGTGTAGCCCTTCTCCAGCCCCCAGGTAAAGCCGGCGACATAGGCGCGCCCCAGCCCGTCTTTGGTCGTGCGGTGCAGGACATGGACCTGAGAGTCGGTAGCGGCGTAGCTATCCGCCATGCTGCCGGTTCCATCGGGAGAGCCATCGTCGACAATGAGGAGATGGGCGGTGGGGACTTGCTCACGGAGCTGGGTCACCAGGGTGGGGAGGTTCTCTTTTTCGTTATAGGTCGGGATGACAATCAGGGTGGACTCGGGCATAGGGTTCCCAGCAGTATACCGCCTTGCGATACAATGGGAGGCTATGCGGATCGATGCACTCTTTGGGGGCGAGCGCCCCACCCTCTCGTTTGAGTTCTTTCCTCCCCAGAAGACGGCGGGTGCCGAGGCGCTCTTTCAGACCATCCACCAGCTCCAGGCGCTCCAGCCCGACTTTATCTCGATCACTCGCACCGGGGGCGGCACCGAGCCCACTCTGGAGCTCACCCTGCGGATCCAGCAAGAGCTTGGCATCCGTGCCATGTCCCACCTGACCTGCCTGCACCACTCCCAGCCCGAGATGGAGGCCCACCTAGAGACCCTGTGGCAAGGCGGGGTCCGCAATGTCTTGGCGCTACGTGGCGATCCCGAGAACGGCCAGCTTGTCTTTAAAGCGCCCAAGAACGGGTTCGCCTACGCCAACGAGCTCACCGCGTTTGTCGCGCAGCGCCACGACTTCTGCATTGGGGTAGCGGGCTACCCCGAGGGCCATCCGCAGTGCCTGAACCTGACCCGCGATATCGAGACCCTCAAGGCCAAGCTCGATGCGGGGGGACGCTTTATCATCACGCAGCTCTTCTTCGACAACGCGGACTTTCTCCGCTGGCGGGAGCGCTGCCGTGCGTCGGGGATCACCGTGCCGATTGTCGCAGGGATCATGCCCATTGAGAACGTGGCGCAGATCAAGCGCTTTGTTACCCGGTGCGGTGCCAAGATCCCTCAGGAGCTCCTCCTAAAGCTCGAGGCAGTGGAGGGCAACCCGGACGAGGTCTATAATGTCGGGATTGGACATGCGATCGCCCAGTGTCAGGAGCTGCTCCGCGAAGGGGTCGATTACACGCTCAACAAGAGCAAGGCGACCGCCCAGATCGGTGAGGCGCTCACCCGCTAGCGACGAAGCTGGCGTGCGGCTTGGAGGGCGAGCTTAGCAAACTTGCCAAGGGGCGCGAGGCGGGTGAGCGCGGGCGGCACCAGACCAAGCTTGACCGCAAGGGACTTCTTGCGGCGTGGCTTTTGTGCGGGGGCCTTCCCGCGGAGCCGAAGTGCCTGGACAAGGCTGAGTGCCTGGCGGACATGGCGTGGCTCGATCCACATGCCTTCGGGAGCTTCCGTAACATTGAAGTGACCACGAATGGCGCGGGTTCGGGTCAGAACGGCGAGCGTTCGTCCCTTCAAGCGCTGGGCGAGAGTGGCTCCGGAGCGGGCTAGCTGCTGACCTTGCTTGGCCAGAGGAAGCGTCCGCGTTTGCAGGCGAGTCACTGGGCCGGCCTTGATCTTCCAGAGTGCTGCTCCTACCGCGCACCAGCCCACGAGCTGGGCGAAAAAGACCAGGGCCACGACAATATCCAGAGCGCTCCATGTCATGGTTTTAGTGTACACGCCCCATGGAGAGTTGGCGATAGTTGTTGTGAATTTTTTACTATTTGACACAAGTCCGTGATATACTTTTCGATAGCGTCTCGCCTCCACCGATTCCTGTTTGCATGCCTGTTTGGGATCTGCATGCCTACCTGAGAACGGACTCTGGGCAGATCGTCAGGCAAGCGAACACACTATGCGTCTTTTTGGTTTTTTTGGTCGGCGTCGCCGCATGGGGATTGATCTGGGCACCGCCAATACACTCGTCCACGTTCACGGGAAAGGCATCCTCCTGCGTGAACCATCGGTGATTGCGTTTGATGTCAATCGTCAGGTTGTGGAGGCAGTCGGGGATGAGGCCAAGCGTATGCTGGGACGAACACCGGGGCATATCGTCGCAGTTCGGCCTCTCAAAGACGGAGTGATCGCAGATTTTGATCAGACAGAGCGAATGTTGCGTTATTTTATAGAAAAAGTAACACGGAAACGCCCGTTTGACCTTCCCCAAGTCGTTGTTGGGATTCCGTCTGGCGTTACCGAGGTCGAGAGGATGGCGGTAATCGATGCGACCAAGAAAGCGGGAGCAGGCGAGGCTTTTTTAATTGAGGAGCCGATGGCGGCGGCGATCGGGGCGGGGCTGCCCGTCGCGGAGCCAACGGGCTCGATGATTGTCGATATCGGGGGCGGAACCACAGAGGTTGCGGTGATCTCGCTCTCGGGGATCGTCACGAGCCGCTCCATTCGGGTTGCGGGTGATGAGATCGACGAGGCAGTCGTGGCCTACATCCGGCGACAGTACAATCTCTATATCGGGGACCGGACCGCCGAGGAGGTAAAGCTCCAGATCGGCTCCGCCTTTGTCCTGGAGCAGGAGCTGGAGATGCTCATCAAGGGGCGTGATCTCCTCACGGGATTGCCGCGCTCAACCACGATCTCCAGTGTCGAGATTCGCGAGGCGATCGCCGAGCCGGTCAACCAGATTGTCGATGCCGTGAAGATGGCGCTGGAGGCAACCCCGCCGGAGCTCGCCGCGGATATCATGGACCTGGGGATCTACCTGGCCGGAGGCGGAGCGCTCCTACGGGGGCTGGACCGCCGCATCCAAAAAGAGACCGAGATGCCGGTCAAGATCGCGCCGGACCCACTCTCCTGTGTGGCGCTCGGGGCGGGTGAGGTCCTGGAGGAAGCGGAGACGCATCCCGGGCTACGGAACGCGCTGGTCTCCAGCCGGAACATGTAGGAACTCGCAAAGGGGGAGGGGCGATGCGGCGAAGACGACTGGGGGGGGGATGGAACCCGGGTGTGGAGCGGCGCGGATTTCGGATTGCGCGCGGGACGGTTGTCGGGGGGCTGATCGTCGTGGGGATCGGTGTCGGGGTGGTTCACAACCGCCTCCAAGCCTCGGGTAAGGCCGATCCGGTGCTCTCGACGGCGCAGGCGGTCTCGGTGCCGGCCCAGGTGGTCGCTGCACGGGCGACACAGGGCGTGAGCTCTCGCTGGCAGGGGCTCTTTCGAGGCCAGGAGCTTGAGAATGAGAACGAGCGGCTCAAGGCGGAGCTTGCCACCCTAAAGCTTGAGGTCGAGCGTCGCGCTGCGGTGGATGCGGAGAACCAGCGCCTTCGCGAGGCTCTCGACTTTACCGCCTCGAAGAACCCTCGCCCGCAGGTTGCCGAGGTAATCGCCTGGCTGCCAACCTCATTGGAGCAGACCCTCACGCTAGCTGTCGGGGCCCGGCACGGGGTGCGCCGCGATCAGGTCGTGCGAACTCCCGATGGCCTCTTGGGAAAGATCGTCGACTCTGGCCCCTTTAGCGCCAAGGTCCGCCTCCTCACCGACCCCGACTGTAGTGTCGGGGTGACCGTGGCGGGAGGGAAGGCCTTTGGCATCCTGCGCGGGGTGGAAGAGGGGCGCGAGCGTCTCAACCGGCGCTATGCCCTAGAGCTGATCCATCTGGAGATAGATGCGCCGGTTAAAGTCGGAGACCGAGTGGACACGTCGGGGCAGGGAGGGGTCTTTCCACCGGGGATTCCGGTCGGGACGATCGAGAGTGTTCATGAGGACACGACCCACCTGTTGAAAGTGGCCCGTGTCAAGCCCTTTGCCCCCATGCCGGGGATGGTGCGTGAGGTGCTCGTGCTTCCCCCAAGCCCGAGCCTCGCCAGCTCCGACACCCCTGACTCCGCCGAGAGCCGCCGACCATGAGCCGGGGGAGCCTGATGGCCGCGTCTACGGGACCGGAGCTGTCCCCAAGGGCACTGGGAGGCTACGTGGTTTTCTTATTTCTGGGCCTTGGGCTCCAAGCGGTCTTTGCGGGGCGTATTACCCTCTTAGGGGGCCAGCCCGACTTTCTCCTCGCCCTCGCCCTCTGTGTCGCCCTCTTCACCGATGCTCCCACGGGCGCTGCCGCGGGCTTTGTCTCGGGCTTGATGACCGCCGCCGTGACCGGGCAGACCATGGGGACCTATCTGGTCACGCGAACAATCGCGGCGGCACTGGTCGGCTGGCTCCGCAAGCGCTTTGTCCGGGCGGGGGTCTTGATCACCTTGCTGGGAGTGGGAGCGGGCAGCATCGTGGCGGGCACTCTCTATGGCCTCTCCAACCCACGAATCGGGCTCGCCCACTGGGCATCCCTTACCTTCGTGGGCGCCTTGTTCAACATGCTCGTTGCCGTACCGGTCGCCGTGGTCCTGCGCTTGCAGACACGCTCCTAAGTACCCCCAAATTGAACAGGTTCAAATTTTGAAGCAAAACGCATAACTGTTATCGGAAAAATTCGCTTTACTTCTTACTGGCCTCTCGACTATAATTCGTTCATGGCAACAACAACGATTGAACGGGGACAGCCAGGAAGTAAGGCCTTTTTCAAGGACAGCTACCTGCTTCACAAGCTGCACTCCCTCTCGGGCGTCATTCCTATCGGGGCGTTCCTGATCTTCCATCTGACGATCAACTCCTACAGCCTCGGGCTCAGTGGCAATGGAGAGACAGCCTTCAACACCGCGGTAAAGGCAATCAGCTTCGCTCCGTTTGTCGTCCTGCTGGAGCTCGGAGCGATCATGCTGCCGATCTTCTTCCACGCCATCTACGGCCTAATGATTGTCGCGGAGCTTCCTGGGCCCGGTGGAAACACGGCCCACTACGGCTACGGTCGCAACAAGCTGTATGTCTTCCAGCGCTGGTCTGGGGTGATCGCGATTGCCTATATCTGCTTCCATATCTACGACACCACGGTGCTTAAGTATGTCTGGGAGCTGACGGCGGGTGAGGCGGGCAAGGAACTTGGCTTCCAGTCGATTAGCTACCGCGCGATGGCCTGGCGCTTCGCCGATCCGATCTATCTTGGGCTCTACCTCATCGGGATTGCCTCGGCGTGTCTGCACCTGGGAAATGGAATCCTGAACTTCTGTATCCGCTGGGGGCTGACAATCGGTAAAGAGGCGCAGAAGATCGCGGCCTTGGTGGGCTGGGGACTGGGCATTGCCCTGACACTACTGGGCTATGTCGTGGCGATCAACTTTGGCATCAAGGGGCAAGAAGACCACAGGGCCCACCCCAACCGTGATGCTTTTGTGAAGGTACTTGTCGAGGAGGCAAAGTAACATGGCAGGACCTAGAGTAATCGTCGTGGGGGGCGGGCTCGCCGGGCTCATGACCACCGTCAAGATCGCCGAGGCAGGCGGCAGTGTCGATCTCTTCTCCCTTGTCCCGGTGAAGCGCAGCCATAGTGTCTGTGCCCAAGGCGGGATCAATGGTGCCGTCAATACCAAGGGCGAGGACGACAGTCCCAGCCTCCATATCGACGATACCTGTCTGGGGGGGGACTTTCTGGCCAACCAGACCCTCGTCAAGAACATGTGCGAGGCGGCTCCGGGGATCATCTACCTGCTGGACCGCATGGGGGTGATGTTCAACCGAACCCCCGAGGGCCTGCTAGACTTCCGCCGCTTTGGAGGAACCCTCAAGCACCGCACCGCCTACGCCGGAGCGACCACGGGGCAGCAGCTTCTCTACGCGCTGGATGAGCAGACTCGCCGCGCCGAGGTCGAGGGCAAGGTCAAGAAGTTTGAGTTCTGGGAGTTCCTGGGGATTGTCCGCGACCAAGGGGGCACGGGCAAGTGCATTGGTATTGTCGCGCAGGATCTTCGGACCATGGAGATCAAGGCGTTCCATGCCGATGCCGTGGTGCTGGCAACGGGCGGCCCTGGCATGGTCTTTGGAAAGTCTACCAACTCGACCATCAACACCGGAACCGCCGCGGGAGCGATCTTCCACCAGGGAGTGCGCTACGCCAACGGGGAGTTTGTCCAGGTCCACCCGACCGCCGTGCCCGGTGAGGACAAGCTTCGCCTGATCTCCGAGTCGGTGCGCGGGGAAGGGGGACGGGTCTGGGTACCCAAGACTCCCGGCGATCCTCGCCCCGGACAGAGCATCCCCGAGGGCGAGCGCGACTACTTCCTGGAGGTCAAGTACCCCAAGTACGGCAACCTCGTGCCGCGCGATATCGCCACCCGCGAGATCTTTGCCAAGTGTGTCGATGAGAAGATGGGGGTCTATGGCGAGAACCAGGTCTACCTCGATGTGACCCATATCGACCGCAAGAAGCTCGATGAGAAGCTACGCGGCGTGCTGGAGATCTACGAGAAGTTCGTGGGCGACGATCCCCGGGACGTGCCGATGCGTATCTTCCCGGCGGTGCACTACTCCATGGGCGGAATCTGGGTCAACGACGGAACCAACCCTGGCTCGACTCCCTACCACCAGACCAATGTGGACGGCCTCTTTGCCGTGGGCGAGTGCGACTACCAGTACCATGGTGCCAACCGCCTCGGGGCCAACTCGCTGCTGTCGTGTCTGACCAGTGGCCAGATCTGCGGCCCCGCCGTGGTGAACTACATCAAGGGGCTGAGCAAGCACACCGATGGCACCGAGCCGGAGCTGGGAGCCCAGGAGCGCGACCGGATCGCACAGTACGAGAAGCTCAAGGCCATGAACGGCACCGAGAACCCGTTCTTGATCTGGCGTGAGCTGGGCAACATCATGACCGAGAACGTGACGGTGGTGCGCTACAACGACCGCCTCCGCCACACACTGGAGAAGCTAGACGAGCTCGAGGACCGCTACGAGAAGATCGGTATCAGCGATGCGGGGAGCTGGTCCAACCAGACCATTCCCTTCACCCGGCAGCTCAAGAATATGCTGATCCTAGGCAAGATCATCACCAAGGGGGCACTCCAGCGCGACGAGAGCCGCGGCGCACACTACAAGCCGGACTTCAAGGAGCGCGACGATGCCAACTGGCAGAAGACGACGATCGCGGAGTTCGATCCCGCCAACCCGCGCGATCCCAAGATCAGCTACGAGCCGATCGATCTGAGCCAGGTCAAGCCCCGTCCCCGTGTCTACACGAGCAACTAATCAGGAGAAAACGATGTCTGAAGTTACCATCCAAGTCACTGTACTGCGGCAGAAGGACCCGGACTCCGCTCCCTACGAGGAGGTGTTCGACGTTCCCTACAAGCCGCGCATGAACGTCATCTCCGTCCTCATGGAGATCCAGGCCCACCCGGTCAACACCAAAGGCGAGCGTGTCGCCCCCGTGGCATGGGACCAAGCCTGCCTCGAAGAGGTCTGTGGCTCGTGCACGGTTCGGGTCAATGGCAAGGTCAAGCAGGCCTGCTCCGCACTCATCGACACGGTCGCGCCGCTGACGGGCAATATCCGCCGCCTGCACCTGGCTCCTATGAGCAAGTTCCCCACGGTGCGCGATCTGGTGGTGGACCGCTCCCGAATGTTTGAGAACCTGAAAAAGGTCCAGGCATGGATCCCCATCGACGGCACCTACGACCTGGGGCCGGGGCAGCGCATGTCCCAGAAAGACCAGCAGCTGGCCTACCACTTCTCCCAGTGCATGACCTGTGGCTGCTGTGTGGAGGCCTGTCCGCAGGTGAGCGAGAAGTCCAACTTTATCGGTCCTGCGGCGATTGGTCAGGTGCGGCTCTTCAACTCCCACCCGACCGGCAAGCTCAACGCCGACGATCGCTTGGAGGCGGTCTCGGGTGATGATGGAATCGCGAGCTGTGGCAACGCCCAGAACTGTGTTCAGGTCTGCCCCAAGGAGATTCCTCTGACCCGCGCGATCGCGGAGATCAACCGAGATACGACGATCTACCGCATCAAGAAGTGGCTCGGTAAGTAGCCAAAATCAAAACGCCCCCCGCCAAGCATGGCGGGGGGCGTTTTGTTTTTTACGGGCCGTCCTGTCCCCGAGGGAGGTTGGCCAGCTTGCGCACTCGGTCCAGAGAGAGGTCCTGGATCGCGCGGGGGAGATCGCCCTTTCTCACAGCCTGCCCATAGCTCGCCCGTGCATCGGGGTACTCGCCGAGCCGCTCCTGCGCCTGGGCGAGCAAGAAGTAGTCCGCGCCCGAGCCACGTAGCCGCACCAGCTCACGCCGCATACTGACCTCTTCACGGACACTGCTCGTGAAGCGTAGCAGGTGCGCCAGCCCGGAGAGAGCGACAATCTCTCCCTCTTTCGAGATCGGCATGGAGCTAATCACGACTCCCGCTTGCCCCGCACTGGTGCTGCGAACGCCGGTACGGGCACCTTGGAGGTCGGCGCGGAAGCTGGCGATAAACTTCTCCGTCCAGCCCTCTGCGGCGATCAGCTCAAGGGTGTCTTTGGGGTAGAGCACGCGCTCGTTGAGCAGGGCGCGCTTGAGCTCCTGCTCCGCATTGGGCCGGTCGTTCTGCTCGATCAGGCTCTTGGCGAGGAGCCGCCGCCAGAGCGCCTCGTTCTCGGGGTCGGCGACGAGGGCTTTTTGGAGGGTCTGCTGTGCATCTCCGGGACGCTTGGCGGCGAGCTGTGCCTCGGCGAGTGCGCGCTGTAGGCTGGAGCGTGCCGAGAAGAGGCCGCCTTCCTCGGAGAGCTTGAGGGCCGAGGCATACGACTCGGTTGCTTCCGCGTAGTTACCGGTCTTCATCTGAATATCGCCGAGCGCTGCAGCGGGGGCGGGGTCGCGCGGGGCACGCTGACGGGCGCTCTTCAGGCTACTCACGGCCACGCTCGCCTGCCCAAGCGCCATGCTCGCCCGTGCGACTCCGGTGGCTGCAGGAACCGCGACCGAGTCGATGTTGGTGAGCTTGTTGTAGACCTTGAGTGCTCCCGCATTGTTTCCTGCCTGGAGCTGCGCATCCCCCAGGGCGAGCAGGGCCCGGGGATTGGCGGGCTCGAACTTGAGAGCGTTGTCCAGTGCCTCGACCGCCTGACTCGCCTTGCCTTGTGCCAGGTAGGAGAGCCCTAAGTTGATCTGGGGCTTGGGCCAGCTGGGAGCCAGTGCCGAGGCGCGGCGGTAGGCGCGACCCGCATCTTCAAAACGAAGGCTAACCTGGTAGGCATCGCCGAGCAGAAGAGTGAGGATCGGCGACTCGGGGAGCTTCTGGAGCGCCTCCTGAAGTCGCTGGATCGAGCCGGACGCATCGAGCCCAGGCTTGCCCTTTAGCGAGAAGCGCCGGACACTATCCAGATAGACTTGCTGCGCCGCGCCGGGCTCCTCGTTCTCTTGGAGCGCCCCTTGGAGCAGAAGCGCCGTGATCAGGTCGTCCTCCGCGATACGGGTGGCCTCGCGGTACTCCTTGATCGCCAGGCTTGCTCTGCGCTGCGCGGAGAGGGTCACTCCCAGGCACCAGTGGGCCATGAGCGAGCCCGGATCGGCCTCCTTGGCGTAGAAGTAGTGGGTGAGTGCCTGGTCTAGCCGCCCCTCCCGCAGGCTCTTGTCTCCCTGCCGGATGCGCTCAAGGCTCGCCATGCGTGGCTCCGCTGTTTTTTGAGGAACCTGCCAGCTCATTGGAAGAGGCTCCCCTGTGTGTGCTGGGCGTTGACCGTTGCGTCCGTGGCAGGGCAGCTAGCGCGCTGAGATGCCCCGGGCTCGTGGCGCTCGGCCTCCGCGACCAGGCGATTGAGCTCCTCGGTCTGGCTCTCCTCGACCACGCGGTGCATTCCTACTTCAAGGAGCGCGACCGCGTTCTTCTGGGCGCGCGACGGAAGGTTGGGCTCCGGGAGGGGAAGGGCCTTGAGTGTCCGTGGTTGCGGGCGGCTCAGGCGCACGCGGCGCACCACCTCCGCACCCAAGTCCGGGGCAGTATCGTCAGGTTGCTTACTCGCAAAGGGATCCTTGGCGGGTTTGTTGGTCGCCACAAGCCGTTCCGACTGCTGCGCCAGCTCCAGCGCCGAGGAGACCTTGGGAGCAGGCGACGGCGAGGGCTTGGGAGCGAGCGCAACCTGAGGGGCAAGACTTGGAAGGGCGCTCGCCGCGGGGGCCATGACGCGTACTTGAGGACGTGCGATAAAGAGTGCGGCAGCGGCGGCACCAGCAAGGGCCAGCCCTCCCAGAGGCGCGAGCCGTCGCGGTGTGAAGCGTGCCGGGGCAGGGGGTGCTGTCTCCGCCTCGATCGCTGCCTCAAGCCGCTCCCAGAGGTTGGGAGAGGGGAGCATGGCAGTGGGAGTGGCCTGACGGAGCGCGGCGGCCATGCGCTGCTGCGCTGCCCACTCACTCAGGCAGTCCGGGCAGACACGCAGGTGCCGCTCCACACGAGCGGCGAGCGCCTCTGGCAGGGCATTCGAGGTGAGTGCCGCCAGCTTATTTCGATAGAGAAGGCAAGAGATGCCCATTTTAAAATGATTCCCCCAGTACCGACCGCAGGCGCTTACAGGCGTAGTGCAGCCGGGACCAGACTGTACCGACGGAGCAGCCGATGATCTGGCTGATCTCCTCACAGGATTTACCCTCAAAATAATGCAGTTGAACCACGACACGCTGCTTCTCGGGCAGGCGCATCACGGCGTCGCGCAGGAGACGCTCGCGCTCCCCGCGCTGTGCCTGAGTGACCGGATCGGTCTCCTCCGACGCCTTGAGCTGCTCTAGGCCACCGCCGGTCTCCTCGGTCGGGAGTGCCTGAAGGAGCTCCGATTTCGATTTTTGTTTGTGCTTGATGGCCGTATTGACCGCGATCCGGTAGAGCCACGTGGAGAACTGACTCTCGCCACGGAAGCGCGGCAGACCCCGCCAAGCCCGTAAGAAAAGCTCCTGAACGATATCGTCCACGTCGTCCGAGCGCCGCGTCATGCGCGAGATGAGCGCCGCCATGGGGCGCTGGTAGCGGGCTACCAGCAGACCAAAGGCTCCCGTATCGCCCTCCGCAGCCCGGCGTGCCAGCTCCGCGTCGCCATGGAAGCTTACATGGCGAGAGGACTCTGCCTCAGGGGTGCCTGCGGTTTTGGTAGTGCCAGTCATTGAGTAGGCCATCTCGTACTATCCGTGAGAACGGGCATCGTTCAGCTATTATGAGCCCTGCTCTGGAGAAAACCTTCAAAAACAGTCGATTTTTTTCTTGAACCTTGGGCAGGAGGCCGGTATAATGCCAGGCGAGGAGTGAAGAGCCAACAGCAGGGAAGCGGGCAAGTGACCTCAGAGGGGAAAGTGCCCCACCTCACCCAGCTGTTTCATCTTCACCAACCCACCAAAATGAGTGAGGACAGCGTCGCGTGACCACCACGACGAAACCCGGTATGGATCTACCTCGCGTTAGTTTGCTTCGATACGCCGAACTTTCCGATCGCGAGATTGTCACTCGAGCCCAAGGGGGCGAGGCAGAGGCGGCGGAGTATCTGCTCTACAAGTACCGCAATCTGGTAAAGACAAAAGTAAAGTCCTACTTCCTGGTAGGGGCGGAGAAAGACGATTTATTGCAGGTGGGGATGATTGGGCTCTGGCAAGCGGTCGTGGACTTCCGCTGCGACAAGGCCATCTCTTTTCCTGCCTTCGCAAAGGTGTGTATCCAGCGACACATCATCACCGCAATCAAGACAGCCACACGCCAGAAACAGCAGCCGCTCAACACCTCCCTCTCTCTGGAGAGTCCTTCGGAAGACCCCCTCGCGGACTGGAACCTCTCCGAGGTCCTGACCGGGGAGAACGCCATGGACCCCGAAGAGGTCGTCCTGCGCTGCGAAGACACGCGTGAGCTCCGGGACAACCTCCAGCGCCTGCTCTCCGACTTCGAGTGGCTGGTTCTCTCGGGCTACCAGCTGGGCAAGTCCTACCGCGAGATCGCCGACGAGCTCCGCTGCAAGACCAAGTCGGTCGACAATGCACTGGCGCGCATCAAGCGGAAGGTCGCCTGTGTGGTCGTGGGGGATGCCGATCTCTCTGAGCTGCGCTTCTAATTCATCTTGCCGTGAGAACGCGAAACAGGTATACTCTGCGTACAATTTCACCCCTCCCCAACTAGGGGCGCAGTGATGGAAGGAACAGTGCATGGCGGATGACGTGGCAACACGGTTTCAAGAGGCAATTCAGTATCGAATCAACGGCAACTACGATGCCGCGGTACCCCTCTTTAAGTCCGTGATCGCGGAACAGCCGAATAACGCAGATGCCTACCACGAGCTCGGGCTGGTCTTTAGTTTTCTGGTTACCGATGATTGTTTGCCGACGCTGGAGTACGCGTGTAAGCTGGCTCCCCACAATCTGGTCTATATCATGAGCTACGGCAAGGCACTGGCCATGTTTGGTGAGTTTGAGCGGGCAAAACAGATGTTTCAGTGGGTACTCAAGGCAGATCCGTTCAACGATGATGCCCAGACCCAGCTTGATTTCCTAAAAGACTTCTAGCAGTGAGAGCACGTGGTCTGGTAGCGGCGTTTCTCCTCTTCCTCACGCTACTTCTGTTCCACCGCCCTCTCTTTCTTGGGGAGGCGTTCCTTCCCGCGGACCAGCTGACCCACCTCGCGCCCTGGAAGGGGACACAACGTCCTCCCGTTGCCTGGAATGTCCTGCGCTTCGACGGGATCACGCAGTTCTATCCGTGGCGCTTGCAGGTGGCACGCTCTTGGCGCCAAGGGCAGCTCCCGCTCACCAATCCCTACGCGTTCTCGTCTGAGGGGGGCACGCCGCTCCTAGCAAACTCCCAGTCCGCGCCACTCTATCCGCCCAATCTGATCTTTACTCTACTTGGCGAGACCAATCTCTGGTATGGCTTTGGGCTCTCCGCGGCGCTACATCTTCTCCTTGCCGCTGCGGGAATCTACCGGCTGGCGCGGGCACTCGGGGTCTCGCGGACGGGAGCGCTGCTCGCCTGCACGACGTTCTCCCTCTCCGCCCCCGTGATCTGCTGGCTCTCGCTTCCCACCTTTCTCTGTGCCGCCGCGTGGCTGCCCTGGCTCTTGCTGGCGATCCACCGGCGCTCGGCCCTCTCAGCGGGGTTGCTCGGTGGGCTGGTTCTCCTCTCGGGGCATCTTCAGGTGGCGCTCTTTGTCCTCCTGAGCGCCGGAGCCTACGCCATTGTCCTGTACGGGCGTAGCGCCAAGGCGTGGGGAGGGATCGCGGTGGCGGGGGCACTGGCGCTCTGCCTCGCCGCCCCGCAGGTGCTGCCGTCGCTGGAGCTCTCGAAGCAGTCCCACCGCGCCGCTACCGGCCGTCCTGACCTGGAACTCTTCCGCACCAAGAGTGCGCTCGGGCTCCCGCCGCAGAGCCTGCTGACCTTCACGGCCCCGAACTTTTTTGGGAACCCGACGCAGGGGAGTGGCGTGTACTGGAACGCGAATCGCTTCCCCGACGGTGGAATCGCCCCCAATAACTACGCGGAGTGGGCCAACTATATCGGTGTGGTGCCGTTGCTGCTGGCGCTGCTAGGGGCGATGGCGGCTCCGAAGGCACGGTTCTTTGCGGGGCTGGCGCTCTACACGCTGCTCATGGCCTTTGGGACCTGGGCAAATCTACCGTTCTTCTTTCTCGTTCCTGGCTGGGCCCAGACCGACAACCCCGGACGTATCCTCGTGATCTCCGCCTTTGCCCTCGCGCTGCTGGCGGGCTTTGGGCTCGATGCGCTCCCCAAGGCATCGGTGCGGCTTCGGCTAGGGGTCTTGGTTGGAGTGGTGTTCTCCCTGGCAATCGGGCTGGCGCTGGCCATGAACCATGTGAGCTCTCTACCAAAGACCACAAACATCACCTGGGCCGATGTCTTGGCTATGGGCTTGCCGGGGCTGATGCTCGCGGTGGTCTGGCTGGTGCTGGGGGCGGCGGTGCTCTTGCTGGGGCCAAAACAGCCACTTGTGCGTCCCGTTGCTGTGGGACTTGCCGCGCTGGACCTGCTCTCCTGGGGCTGGGGCTACAACACGACCCTCCCGGCGAAGGCGGTCTATCCCGTGACTCCGGGGATCGCCTGGCTCCAGAGCCACGCCAAGGACGCCCTTATCGCGCCGCTCAACGACCAGTGGAGCAATGGGATCGAGCCGCCCCTCAACGCCGTGCTGCCCCCCAACTCCCTGACGGTCTACGGCCTGCACGACCTGGCGGGCTACGACTCGCTGTTCTACAAGACCGCCAAGGACCGGATCCAAGCTGCCACCAGCGGGGACAACCCGTGCCCACAGCAGAACGGCAATATTGTCTTCATCAAGACGGTTGAGGCGGCGGTGGCGCTGGGGGCCAAGTACATTGTCGCCTCCCCCGACCGCCCACTCGTGCCCGCGTTTGAGGTGGTCTACTCCGGCCCCGACCTAGTGATCTACCACAACCCCGCTGGCACGGACGCCCCGCCGCCCAGCACGACCGTGCCAGGCTCGCTCAAGCTGGGGCTGGCCCTGTCGGGGCTGGCGCTCCTGGCCTACAGCTCGGCGAGCATCGCAAAGGCGCGCTCGAAGTCTTCCTCGGTGTTGTAGTAGGCCATCGAGAGGCGTAGGGCGTCGAACTCGGGCACGGGGCGCAGAAAAGCACGCTTCTCCTCGAGCATCTTGCCCGCAAACGCCCCGATCTGCTCGCCGGTCTTGCCCGCAATCTGGATACTGGTCAGCGCTGACGACTTCTCAAACTCCAGCGGCGTGAGCAGGGTGAAGCGCTCGGGCATCTCTAAGATGCGGCCCTTGACATGGTCGGTGAGCGCTTTTTGGCGTGCCCAGAGGTTCTCAAAGCCGAGCCCCTCTAGCCAGTCGAGGGCGGCGTGCATGGTGGCGAGCACCTGCGCGGGGCGGGTGGCGGCGAGGTCGAAGCGCTGCGCACCGGGTGCCCAGGAGCCGTGGTTGCTAAAGTCCATCGTCCCCATCCCGACCATCGTCGGGGTGAGCTCGTCCTCAAAGCCCGCCCGCACATAGAGCAGCCCGACCCCATTGGGGCCAAAGAGCCACTTGTGCCCATTGGTGATGTAGAGATCGCAGCCGAGCGCGTGGAGGTTGATGGGGAACTGCCCCGCGGCTTGGGCACCGTCGATGTAGCTCACGATCCCCCGCGCCCGCGCCCAGTCCGAGAGGGCCTTGGCATCGGTGCGGAGGCCGGTGTTGCAGCAGACATGCGAGCCCACCAGGAGCTTGGTACCTGCCGTGACCTGCGCCTCCAGCGACTCCTGCATGGTCTCAAAATCTTCGGAGAGGACAAAGCGGATCAGCCGCGCCTTGCCGATCTTCTCCAGGTAGCCAAAGACCATGTTGGTGGTGGGGTACTCGTGGTCGGAGATGAGGACATCGACCGGGCCGCCTGCCCCCCAGTGCTCCCAGGGCAGGGCGAGGGCAACATTGAGACTGACCGTCGCATTTCCCGTAAACGCCAGCTCGCTATCGTCGCAGCCGAAGACCCCCGCCAGCCGTGCCCGCGCGGTCGCTGCCTTCTGCTGAATCTCGCAGTACCCCAGGTAGCCGCCCACCTCCACCCGCCGGGTGTTCTCCAGCAGCGCCTCCACCACGGGGGCCGCGCAGATACCCTTGGTCCCCGAGTTGACCTGAAGGATCTCCGTGAGCGCGGGCATCCCCGCACGAATCTGATCGATATTCATGGGGGGGATTGTACCAGAGATTGTGGCGTGGAAGCCTAGACGGGAAGCCAGGACGGTGAACGTCCGGCTATGGGGCCTTCGGCCGCCTCCTCGTGCCTCGTCGGTACGCGTTTGTTCCGAGCGGAGCGAGGCGGCGGAGGCACGACGCCCCATAGCCTGACGATTTCCGTCAAGGTTTACCGTCGAGGGCAATCACACGAAGCCTTCACGGCAGGCAACGGCTACGCGGCTTGGAGCCCCGACGCATCCGCGGGAGGGCTGAGAAGAACGTCGCTGCCGGGGATTAGCTCGGTCTTGTAGCGGCAGGTGTAGGCGCCGGGGAGGGTGAGGGTTGCCTGCGCGGCATCGGGGTCCACGGCCACCTCCAGGGTGCCGGCGTGCTCGATGGTATCGAAGTCCTCGATCTCCGGGCGGCCCAGGGAGACCCCGAGCGTGTAGAGGCCCGGCTTGAGGAGCAGCTCACCGAGGGTGAAGCGGACACGGGCGGTCTCACCGGGCTCTAGGCGGACCAGCTTACCGTGCAGCGCCGATGAGCAATCGATCAGGCGGTAGGTATTGGAGTCGGCGATCCAGAGGGTGACCGCGGCATCGGTGAGGACCTGCTCGGCCTGGACCGTCAGCTCAAACTGCACCGCATGGCCGTTGTAGACCAGGGGCTGGGGCGTGCCATCGGGGGCGAAGGGTTGGACCCCGAGCGAGAGAAAGCGCCCCGCACCACTGCCCGAGCGCTGGGCATGGGTCAGGTCGCCGCCGAGGTCCGCACCGGAGCGGGTCATGAGCTGGTAGGTCGCCGCCACCCGGGCCACGGGGCCGTCTTCGTGGAGCTGCCCGCCGTGCAGGAGCAGGGCACGGTTGCAGAGCGCGGTGACCGCGGCGAGGTTATGGCTCACAAAGAACACGGTTCGCCCACTGCCCGCCACCTCCTGCATCTTGCCCAGGCACTTCTTCTGAAACTCCGCATCGCCCACGGCTAAGACTTCATCGACAATCAGAATCTCCGGGTTCAGGTTCGCCGCCACCGCGAAGCCCAGGCGCATGGTCATCCCCGACGAGTACCGCTTGACGGGGGAGTCTAGGTGCAGCGCGACCCGTGGGCCGGCAAAGTCGATGATCTCGTCGAAGCGGCTCTCGATCTCCTTGCGGCTCATCCCTAGGATCGCGCCGTTCATAAAGACATTCTCCCGGCCCGTCAGCTCCGGGTGAAAGCCCGTCCCTACTTCCAGAAGGCTCCCGACTCGTCCATAGAGCGCGATCTCCCCCTCAGTGGGCTCCGTGATGCGCGAGAGCAGCTTCAGCAGCGTGGACTTGCCCGCCCCATTGTGCCCGATCAGCCCGACCACCTCGCCTTGATGGACATCGAAGCTCAGGTTACGCACCGCCCAGAAGTCCTCTTTGGGGGGCTGCTTGCCACGGAGCGCCGATAGCAAGTTCTCGGTCAGGGTGCCAGGACGAGTCCCGCGGGGGGCGATTCGGTAAAGCTTTCCCAGGTTCTCGACCCGGAGCATGCGGGTGCTAGATGACATCGGCGAACCTCCGCTCCTGCATGCGGAAGATCAGCAGGCCGCCCAGGAGGATCACCACACTGGAGACCGCCGCGTAGCCCACCTGCCACGCCGCGATCCCCAGGCTCCCGCCCATCAGCGACCAGCGAAAGCCCTCGATCAGGATGGCGGCGGGGTTGAAGAGCAGGTAGAGCGCGCCTAGTGCCCCGAGCTTTCCCGCCATCTTCGCCAGCGGCCACTGCACCGGGGAGAAGACCATCAGGGAGTTCAGCCAGACCGGGAGGACAAACTGCACATCGCGGTAGGAGACCATCAGGGCCGCCATCATCATCCCGACCCCCAGCGCCATCGTGGCAAGTGCGGCAAACCAGAGCGGCAGCGTGAGAATCGCCAGGGTCGGCATCACGTGGAAAAACGGCATCAGCAGCAGGAACGCCCCCAGCGCCACCAGCGTATCCACCTGCGCCGCGACAGTCGAGGCAACCGGGAGGGTCAGGCGGGGGAAGAACACCTTGGAGAGCATCGCACTATTGCCGACCAGGCAGGTGCTGATCTTAAAGATCGAGAGCCCAAAGACCGTCCAGGCGATCTGCCCGGAGAAGGCACGCAGAAAGAACGCGGGGTCCCCCTGGGCGAAGCCTGCCACCTTTCCAAAGACAAAGCTCGCGATTCCGGCGGTAAGGAGCGGCTGGAGCACGACCCAGATCACCCCGAGGGCGGTCTGGCGGTAGCGCAGGAGGATCTCCCGCTGCGCAAAGGTGCGTACCAGCTCTCCGTACTGGGTTAGTTCGTGAAGGTTTAGTGCCGCCAGCCCTTGAGGCGGGCGAACCAGAATCAGCGGCTTTGTCTCGGTCACCAGATATCGACTCCTGTGGAGCGCCACCATGTGAGGGTCTCCAACAGAGTATCGGTAAGGGAGTGGGTCGTTCTCCAGCCCGTGAGCGAAGAAAGCAGCGCCGACGAGCCAATGCACTGGGGCATGTCCGACGGCCGCAGGCGCGCGGGATCGAGCTCAACGGAGACATCGACTTTTGCAAAGCCAAGCAGCGTGTCCAAAATCGTCTGGATCGCGACCGCGTCTCCGCTGGCCACATTGACAACGCGCCACGGGGCGGGCTCTAGCTCACAGAGCAGGAGACGATAGGCCCGGACAACATCGCGCACATCGAGGAAGTCCCGCTTGGCCTCTAGGTTGCCGACACGCACTACGGGCGTATCCAGCCCACGCTCGATCCGCGCGAGCTGCCGCGCAAAGCCGGGGGCGACAAACACGGGGGTCTGGCGCGGCCCGGTGTGGTTGAAGGCACGGGTCACCGTGATGGAGAGGCTCCCCGAGGCAAGCGGCGCGATCTCGGTCTCCATCTCGGCCTTGGACTGGGCATACGGACCCTCTGGGCGGAGCGTGTCGTCCTCGCGGGCGGGCTTGCCAGGCTCTGTGGTGCCGTAGACATAGCCCGTGCTGGCGAGGTGCAGGCGGCAGGGCTTGCCCCGCTCCGCCACGGCCTCGACCAGTAGCTTGGTGGCATCGACATTGGCGGCACGAATCACCGCCGCATCCGTGCCCGCCCCCGACGCAAAGCCCGCCAGATGAAAGATGAAATCGGGATCGCTTTGCTCTAGCGCCTGGCGAATCTTGGCAGGTTCGCGCAGGTCGGCCTCCAAGAGCGGCATGTTGTCCGGGAGCAGCGCCCCGGAGGTCTGCCCGTAGGTCGTGCCAAAGAGCTGTGCCTGCGGGTAGTGTGCCGCCAGCTCCGCCGCCAGATACCCCCCGACAAACCCGGTTGCACCGGTAATGAGAATACGCATGGTTTTTAATTTTGACCGCCCCGGTTAGAGCGGGGCGTCTCGCCCCCGTTGGAGGGGGGCGTCTCGCTGTCCTCGTACCTCGGACACAAAGGGCGCTTCGCGCCCATGGCCGAAGGCCTTCGTGTCGGAGCCTGCGACGACAGATAGACGCCCCCCTCCAACGGGGGCGGTCACAACGGGAGTACCCTACTTCCGGGCTTCCAGACGGGCCAGATCGGAGTCTACCATCATGTGCACCAGCTCCTTGAAGCTGGTCTTAGGGGTCCAGCCCAGCTTGGCCTTGGCCTTGGCCGGGTCCCCGATCAGCAGGTCCACCTCCGCAGGGCGGATGAAGCGCGGGTCGATCACGACATACTTCTGCCAGTCCAGCCCGGCACGCTCAAAGGCGACCTCGACCAGCTCCTGAACGGTGTGGGTCTCCCCGGTAGCGACCACGTAGTCATCCGGCGCGTCCTGCTGGAGCATCAGCCACATCGCCTCGACATAGTCGCCGGCAAAGCCCCAGTCGCGCTTGGCATCCAGGTTGCCCATGCGCAGCTCATTGGCCAGCCCGAGCTTGATCTTGGCGACCCCATCGGTCACCTTGCGGGTTACAAACTCCAGCCCACGGCGCGGCGACTCGTGGTTGAAGAGAATCCCGCTCACGGCAAAGAGATTGTAGCTCTCGCGGTAGTTGACCGTGATGAAGTGCCCGTAGACCTTGGCGACACCGTAGGGGCTGCGGGGATAGAACGGCGTCTCCTCACGCTGGGGAACCTCCAGGACCTTCCCGTACATCTCCGACGAGCTCGCCTGGTAGAAGCGGATCTTGGGATCGACCGCACGCACGGCCTCTAGAACCTTAGTCACACCCAGCGCGGTAAACTCGCCGGTCAGGACGGCTTGGGACCAAGAAGTCGGGACAAAGCTCTGCGCCGCGAGGTTGTAGACCTCATCGGGCTGGGCGGTCTCAAGCGCCTTGATCAGGGAGTACTGGTCCAGCAGGTCCGCCTGGATCAGCTGGATGCGGTCGCGCAGGTGCTCGATACGCTCGTAGCTCTCGGTGCTGGAGCGCCGGACGACGCCGAAGACCTCGTAGCCCTTGGACAGTAGTAGCTCGGTTAGGTAGGACCCATCCTGGCCCGTGATGCCGGTGATTAGTGCACGCTTGCTCAAATGTTTAAGCTCCTCAAGATATTAGATGTACTCTGCAAAACGGGGTTCGTTGCGCTTGAACACAACAAACCCCACCACGAGATAGACCAGCGCTGTTGCCAGCGCGGTGCCCACATAGGGCCACAGCGAGCCCAGGTTTCCCTGAGCCGGATCGATTGCACGTAGCCAGCCGGTCTGGGGGAAGGCCAGCCGACGACCCGCTTCGATAAGCGCCGCGATCGGATTCAGCAGGTAGACGCCCTGCCACTGGCGCGGTACCTGATGAAGCGGGTAGATATTGGGAACCAGAAATCCCCAAAGGCTCAAGACTATCCCCACCAGGTGCCTGATGTCGCGAAAATAGAGGTTCGCACAGGCCAGCAACATTCCCCAACCAATCGCTAATAACACTATTATGCCTGCTATGGGGATGCTCAGTAGGATCCAAGGCCCTGGACGCACATGAAATAGTAGTAATAACGGGATCAGCCCCACCAGCCCAAACCCAAAATCTACGACTTTGGAGAGCACCGCCGCCACAGGAAAGACCTCGCGGGGGAAGTAAACCTTGGTAATGAGATTCAGGTGGCTCACCAAACTCTCGGTGGCGGCGGTGAGGGCCGACGAAAACAAGTTCCAGTAGAGCACCCCAAAATAGGCAAAGACCGGGTAGGGGAGCCCACCGGTGTTGGAGCGCATGATGATCTGCCCGACAATGCTAAAGATCAGCGCGGTCGCCAGCGGGTAGAGCATCGCCCAGGCGTAGCCCAGAACGGACTGTTTGTAGCGCGTCTTGACGTCCCGCCCGATCAGCCCAAGGATGAGCTCTCGGTAGGCAGGCGAGCGGAAGGGAAGAGGCGCAGACACAGTGCCTATTGTACCGCACCCGTATTTTTACCAGGTCGCACCATCTCCACATGAGGAATCCCGTCCTCGTCGTAGGTTTCTGAGACCGCCACGAAGCCGAGCTTGCCGTAAAAATGGAGCAGATACGCCTGCGCCGAGATACGAATCCCCGTCTCCGGCCAGAGCCGCTCCGCCTCCGCGATCCCCCGCCGCATCAGCTCCTGCCCGAGCCCCGTCCCCCGCACCGAAGCCGCCGTACAGACCCGCCCAATGCTCGCCTCTGCATACTTCACTCCCGGCGCAAAGAGCCGCAGACACGCCACGAGTTGCCCGTCACCAGCGCGCCCCAGCAAGTGCCGCGCCTTCTGGTCGTAGCCATCCGCATCCAGATAGACACAGTCCTGCTCCACCACAAAGACCTCTTGGCGAAGCCGCATCAGGTCGTAGAGCTCCCAGGTATTGAGCTTACCGAACGTACGCCAGAACCAGCGTTCTTCGGGGCCGCTATGACCTGTCCAAATAATATTCTTTTGCTCTAGCGACTCTGCCAGAGCGGACAGGCATTCCTTAAAATCGGTGGCACGAACGGGGCGTTTTTCCATATCATGCCAGTACTCGATAACCTGACCAAATCTTCCTCCTGTGGCTGGAGCATAGTCAAAGCAGTCATAGTCACCAACACAATCCATGGTGAAAGGAATCCAACGTGAGTGCCACCAAGCAGAGCGAACGCCTGGGTCGCTGATACACTTATGGTCGGACGCATAACCCCAGTCTTGGTAGCTCTCTTGGGCACTACGCCACTGCGTCAAAATCTCATTGACAGGGAGCAGGGCACCTCGTCCAACTAAAGTAATCTCGTCATTTTGCCCGTTGTGCCGTTTTAGAGACTCACGAAAATCATCCAGGAAATTCATGCCGAGAACCCTCTCTACGGCAATAATTTCCTCGTCTGTCGCCCCCGGGTTAAGGCTCGCAAAGACCTGTGGAAACTGCGTTTCCAACTCGCGCTCGATCCGCTCCCAGAGTTCGGTGATTGTCATACTGAGGCTTCTCCAGGGAGACGATTCAAAAGAACCTGCACGCCGTCGAGCTCTCTGTAGAACCAGAGTGTCCCCAGTGGGCACTCGCCACGAAGATAGGTGAGAAGGGGCTCACGGACGGCGATCCAGTGAATCTCAGCTAGAAGCGCAGGAGCTTCCGCGAGCGGCACCAGCGCTACTTGCAGAATCTCGTTGTCGGGATCGGCGCTCTTGAGCTCACCCGTCCAGTTCTCCACCTCAAAGATATGGGCTATGGTCTGCTCTCGCCGGTCAGGGTGATCAATCTGCATGGCGTAGGCCAGCCGCCCGACTTTCTCGACAGACGCCCCTGTCTCCTCGGCGATCTCCCGGACCAGCGCCTCCTGAAACAGCTCCCCCGGCTCGACCATCCCGCCGGGCAGGAGCCAGAGCGGCGGGCGGGTCGTAAACTCCTGCTGGATCAGCACGATACTCTCGCCCTGGCGGAGAATCCCCACCGCGACATGGTTGATCTTGTAGGTCATGCGCCGGTCACACGCCAAATGGACGGGTGGCGGATATCGGACGGGCGCATAAATGGGCCCGCTGTTGCGGCAAGGAGGCTAAAGCCCCCTCGAATCGCATCTGGTATCCGTGACCGGGTAGGCCCATTTATGGGTCTTGCCGCACCAGCGGGCTGGTTTACCCGCCCACTGGCACGCGCGCCGACGATCACAGTCCGAGCTCCTCCATCAGTTTGGGGAGGAACTTGGTAGAGACATCGTTGGTGCGGT
This sequence comes from Armatimonas rosea, assembly GCF_014202505.1. Lineage (NCBI taxonomy): Bacteria > Bacillati > Armatimonadota > Armatimonadia > Armatimonadales > Armatimonadaceae > Armatimonas > Armatimonas rosea. The sequence goes on from NZ_JACHGW010000003.1 coordinate 926,452, forward strand.
AGCGCTCGTCGGCGAGGATCTGCTTGAGGAAGCTGATATTGGTCGGCAGCCCTTCAATGCGTGTCTCGCTGAGGCAGCGCTCCATGCGACGGATGGCCTCATCGCGGTCCACGCCCCAGACAATCACCTTGGCGAGGTTGCTGTCGTAGTAGGGCGGGACGGTGTAGTTGGAGTAGATCTGGGTGTCCACGCGGACCCCGAGGCCACCGGGCAGGAGCACCTCGCCCATCTTGCCCGCCGACGGCGCGAAGTTCTTGGCGGGGTCTTGCGCGGTGACACGGCACTCAATGGAGTGCCCCTTCCATTCAATGTCCTCTTGCTTGAGCGAGAGCGGCTCGCCCGCGGCGATCCGAATCTGCCACTGGATCAGATCTACCCCCGTGACAAACTCCGTGACGGGGTGCTCGACCTGGATGCGGGTGTTCATCTCCATGAAGTAGAACTCACCGCTCGGGGTGTAGATAAACTCCACGGTGCCCGCGTTGGCATAGCCCGCCGCCGCCCCCGCCTTCACCGCCGCCGCCCCGATCGCCATGCGCTGCTCGTAGGTGAGGGTGGGGGACGGTGCCTCTTCGACCACTTTCTGGTGGCGGACGGTCTGGACGGAGCACTCGCGCTCCCCGAGGTGGATGCCGTTGCCGTGCTCATCGAAGAGAACCTGCACCTCGATATGGCGCATCTCGCGGATGTACTTCTCCAGGTAGAGCCCGCCATTGCCAAAGGCAGCCTCGGCCTCGGCCTGGGCGACTTTGAATTGCTTGAGCAGGTCGTCTTCGTCCTCGACAATGCGAATTCCGCGCCCACCGCCGCCGGCGGTCGCCTTCATGATGACCGGGTAGCCGATCTGCAAGGCGAGCTTGAGCGCATCGGCCTCACTCTCCAGGATACCCTCGGAGCCGGGGACGGTGGGAACTCCCGCCGCCTGCGCCGTGGCTCGCGCCGTGGCCTTGTCGCCCATCTTCTCAATCGCAGTGATCGGGGGGCCGATAAACTTGATGCCGCACTGCTCGCAGATCTCGGCAAAGCTGGCGACCTCGGAGAGGAAGCCATAGCCGGGATGGATGGCCTGTGCGCCGGTGTTGAGGGCGGCAGCGATGATATGGGGGATATTGAGATACGAGTCCTTGGACGGGCCGGGGCCCACACAGACCGTTTCATCGGCGAGGCGCACCGGGAGCGAGTCACGGTCGGCGTCGGAGTGGATCTGGACGGTCTTGATGCCCATTTCCTGGCAGGCACGAATAATCCGAACCGCGATTTCGCCACGGTTGGCAATGAGAATCTTTGTGAACATTACTGTCCTTGTACGGAGTTAGGAAGGTTAAGGGCGTTGCCCACGCGGCCCGGAAGCGCGGTGGGGCTGGTCACTTCGCCCGTCTGAGGGTTGTACTGGAGCGGCTGCTTGCTCACCGAGTCGATCAGCATCTCGTCGGTGACCCCGTAGCGCTTGAGCTCCTGGAGGTTGGCGGGCAGGCGCTCCTCGTTGTCCATCTTGTACATCGTGATGGCCTGCTGGATCTGGGAGACATAGCTAATGGTCCCCACCTGCTGTGCCCGCTGTTTGGGGGCAAGAGTCGGCTTGCCCGAGGCATCTTTCCCGCCCCCGGTCAGGCGGGGGATCACGATGGCGGCGAGGATGCCGATGATGACAATCACCACCAGGATCTCAACCAGCGAAAACGCGCGTCGTCTCATCTAGCTAGCCTCCGGGGTGAGCTCGATCAGGGCCTGGCCGTACTCCACGGGCTGGCCCTCCTCGACAAGAAGCGCTGCGATTGTCCCCGCAATCGGGGCCTTGCAGTCGCTGAGAAGATGCATCGTGTCGATCTGCCCGAGGGGCTGCCCGGCCTTGACCTTCTCCCCAACAGCGACACGGGCAAGGTGAAAGACTCCCACGTGCTCGGCAGTCACAAAGCTCGGCTTGGGAGCCTGGGAGAGAGCGGTGCCTCCCTCGCTAGTGCTGGCGACCGCCGCAGGAGCGACAGTAAGGGCCGGCGGGTTGCGCCGCATCCGCAGGGTCGCGCCCTCGTGACGGACCTCGATCTCGGTGAGCTTTGGAACCGCTCCAAAGAGCGCTGCAAAGCCTTCGATCTGTTCGTGATTCATGATAATGGTCTAAATTTTCTTCGTGAAGATACACCACTCGACAACCTGGAGCGCCTTGGAGATGATCATCAGGGAGAACGCTCCCACCAGCGCCCACTGCACGGGATCGCTGGGGCGGGTGAGCTTCAGCCCGCTCTCCTGGCTACTGGCAAACGAGAGCTTAGCCGCAAGATGCTCAATCCCCGACATGCTCGCGGAGATCCCCATGCGCATCAGAGGAGCAAAGAGCACACACAGTGCCAGGGTCACCACGATGGTGATGGGCATGATTATCTTGTATTTCTCGGACTGGTGGTCGTTGTAGATCACGCAGTTTCGGCAGCGCTCGGCCTTCTGTGCATCGGTGAGAAAGACCTTCGCGGCTGCCGAGGTCCCCGGTGCCGAGGGGTTGGCGTAGTTGTACTGCGACGCGGGAGCCATCTCAAGCTGGACGCCGCCCTGCTGGCTCTTGCCCGCGGCGGCATTGACGATATCCTGCTCGCAGTAGCACCCGCGGCGCTGGCGCCAGCAGGCATCCCGCTTTTGGTAGATAGGGCAGTGGGGGCGGACCCAGTCGCGACAGTAGTTGCCCTCCCAGCACTTTCCAATGAGTGAGGTGCGCAGAGGCTTTTGCTCACGCTTCGCCCCCGCCCCGAGCTGAAGCCCGGCGGTCTCGGTCTCGGCGCCGCGGCGCAGGACTGCCCCGGTGAACTTGGCGATAATATCGCGTACTACCAGGATAAACCCAATCGCCCCCGGAGCCATCGCCGCAAAGGGAAAGGCTTCGAGTGCCTTGGCAGTACCAATGGACGCCTTCTCTCCACCCAGCATGGGGAAGAGAAAGGGGAGCCCCAGCCCCAGTAGCGCTGCGGCGATCAGCAGGACATAGCCCGCGAGCTCCTCAAACCAGAAGAGAACCGCGACACAGACCGCGCCAACCCCCAGCCCGATTGTCATTGCCTTAGCAGCCAAGGCGATATTGCCCAGCATGATGTTTTGCTTGGCAACATCCCAACTTGCAAAGCCCCCCAAGCCCACAAAGACGCCGTAGAGCAGGTAGGCAAGCCCAAGCCCTGCGACGACAAATGCGATCGTCATTGCCAGGTTGATAAAGGCGTAGACAACAGGGGGAATATAGACGCCGCCCTCGTCGGACTCTTCTCTGCTCATGAGGAACTCTCCTTGCTACCGTCTCTACCAGAATCTTAGATCAGGACTTCACGCGCTCCAGGTAGCTATCGGTGCGTGTGTCGATCTTGAGCTTGTCGCCAACATTGATAAAGAAGGGGACCTGTACCACCACACCCCCCTCCACTGTCGCAGGCTTAGACCCACCCGAAGCAGTGTCGCCACGCACACCGGGATCGGTCTCAATGACCGCCAGCTCCATAAAATCCGGGACATTGACCTGAAGGATCTGCTCTTTATGCGAGACGGCCTGAACCTCCATGTTCTCCTTCATGTACTTTGCCTGCGCGCCAATGACCGTGGCAGAGACACCGATCTGCTCAAAGGTATCCATGTCCATCAGGAAGTACTCACCGTCTTGCTCGTAGAGGTACTGCATTGGCTTGCGCTCCAGGTAGGCAGCCTCCATCTTCTCACCGGCACGCCAGGTCTTGTCGAGGGTGCGTCCCGTACGCAGGTTCTTGAGGGTCGAGCGCACAAAGGCACCACCCTTACCTGGCTTGACATGCTGAAAATCCACAATGGTGTAGATATCGTTATCGTAGATGAGAGAGAGGCCGTTGCGGAAATCGCTGGTATCCAATCGAAAACACTCCTTAAAAAACTGACGCTATTATAGCATGAAAAAGGCCCCCGGCTTTCGCCGGGGGCCCTCTGTGGGATTACCCTACTTAGAACTTAACCGAGAACTGCCCGGCCACGACTCCACCCTTCTGGATGTTGTCGGTTGCTGCTGCAGAGCCGTTGAACGCGGCGTTGGAGCGGCCGTTGTAGTCGGCGATCTGGTAGAGAAGGCGGAACGCGGTCGCCGGGTTGAAGTCAAACCGGTAGCCAATGTTCGTGAACATCTCACGGGGCTTGGTGGCTGCACCCGCACGGGTGTAGTCGGTGGCCTCGGTGGAGACTTCCAGCGAGGAAGGACCGGTGACCTGCCACTTCAGACCGTAGCCCAGGTTCTGGATCTTGTCATTGGTGGTAAGACCGCCCAGACCCGTCGCCTTGCCCGTACCCTGGTAGTCCTGAGCGGACGCCATCAGCTCGATGCGGTTGCTGAGGTTGTAGGAAACCTTACCGTAGGCACCCTTGATGTCGGTGGGGTTCTGGAAGGAGCCCACACGAGCCCAGGCACCCGGAGCGCCGAAGTAAGGTCCGATGTTGCGGTAGCCACCGGCGAGCATGAAGTTGCCCTTACCGATCTGCGCGTTCACATCAAGAGCCTCGTTCTGCTTGGTGGTAACCTTCTTGCTACCGATCTGGGTGTCGGCCTTGGCGTACTTACCAACAACCGTCAGGCCCAGCAGGCGGGTGGAGAGATCCGCACCATAGACATTGACGGTGTCGAAGTTCGCAGCACCCGCTGCGGCCTGCGAACCACCACCAAAGCTAAGGTAGGTTGCATTCACATTGAACTTGGTCAGGAAGTTGACATTGACATTGGCGGTACCACCAGCGAACTGGTTGACAGCCATGCCGCCAATGCGACCTGCAGTTCCGAAGACACCAATGGTGTTGGCGCGGGTCAGACCACCCACGTAGCCACCGCGGAAGGCACCGGCCATCACACCAGGAGTCAGGTTGCCCGAGCCAAATCCGTAGTTAACGGGGTTGACCTTACCAGCCTGAGTCGTGAAGTTGATGCCCTGAATGCGGAAGTTCGCACGCAGACCGTCGGTGGGGATGGTACCGGCATCGGTCTTCTGGTTGGTGAAGTAGGAGTCCTGATCAGGTGTCTTGAAGGTGTAGTCCCCAAACTTGGTGGGGATACGACCAACGGTCACACCGGTGCTACCAAGGACAGGCAGGCTGGTTCCGGTGCTCAGGTGGGCAGACCAAAGGGTGGTTGCCTGATCCTGGTTGACCTTTGCGCCACCACGATCGGAGCGAGGGCCCGCGCCACCACCAAGGTAGGGCAGGTAGTTACCGACCGTCAGGTTGGCCTCGAAGGTCACGTTGTCGTTGGGGGTGGACTTGAGGTTCAGGTCCAGGTCGTGCAGAGCACGGGTGTCGGCCAGGATGCCACCGCTGGTGCCAGGACCACCGGTAACCACAAAGCCGTCCTTGTCACGGAAGCCGGTGACAGGAATGCCTGCCGCCGCATCGCCGTCGCGGAAGTTGCCACGAACATAGGTGTTGAAGCCACCCGTGATCTTAAGGCGCTTCTTCCACTCTGCCTCAAGGGCATCGACGCGCCCTTCCAGGCTCTTCAGACGCTTCTTCACCGCATCGACATCCACGCCGAGGGTGGTGAGCTCCGTCTGGAACTCCGCAACCATCTTGCGGATCAGCTCAAGATCTGCCTTAGAGACGCCGCCAGTTCCACCGCCCTGATTCGCGTGGGCATGGTCTTTGTCAGCTTTACCAGCAAGGCCTTCCTCAAGAGCCGTCTTGGTTGCGAAACCAGACGTGTCCACTTCGGTGGGCTTGGGGAAGTCGTGGGTGTGGTTCTTCATCGCGTAGCGCTGATCAAGGATGTCCAGCAGACGAGCAAGCATGACTGCCATCTCGTAGCGGGTCAGGGTGCGCTTGCCATGGAACTGGCCGTCTGGATCGCCGATGATGATCTTGAGCTGCGCGAGCTTGTCGATGGCCTGGTAGGCCCAGTGGTCGTTCGGGACGTCCTTGAACGGACCGTCCTGCGCCAGCACCGGGGCGGTGGACATTGCCAGGGCCGCGGTTGCGAGGAGCGCTTTCTTCATGTTTTGAATTCCCTCCGAGTTTTGTCGGTCAGCTTTAGTGAGGACCCAAATCACAGCTCTGAGGGTGTTGGGGTAGTATCCCAGTTGCCTTCCCAGCACCACCAGCCCGTTTTTCGAGTTCCTTTAAACCGCCGTAACAACCCTCTAAGACCCCAACATTACTATCAGGGTTTCACCTTTTTTTTGGAAATATTTCCGGGAGGTAGTGTACCTAAGTTAAGAAACAAAGGCAACCCTCCCACAATAATCGAGCAAAGGTTCTTCTAGGAGCGGTTGTATGGGAACGTAAAGCGAGCATCTGTGGTGAGCATAAACCCACGCTTTGCTGCATGGCGCGCCTCTTTACCAAAGAACTGGTCGAGCCAGTACGCCACCGTCTCTTCGTCGACTCGGTCACCCTCAGGGTGGATCAAGGCGAACTCATAGCTCCAGACCCCGGTCTTAGGGTCCGACTCCAGGGTGAGCTCGAGGGTGAGGCCGTCCACGTAGCGCCGGTAGCGGTCGCGGTCGATCAGGCCATGTGGCTGGAGTGCGGCAAGGGAGAGAGGCTCGCTGTTGGCAAGTGTCCACATCTCCTGAACGATCTGCCGATCCCGCTCGGCAGTGCGTCTCATTTGAGGTTCTCCGGATTAAGGCCTTGGAGATCGTCGGGGACAAAGAGCCCATCTTTGCGGATCAGCTCGCCATCGAAGTAGAGCTCACCGCCGCCATACTCCGGGCGCTGGATATAGACCAAGTCCCAGTGCACCTGGCTACGGTTCCCATTGTCGGCGATGGTGTAGGCCTGACCTGGCGTAAAGTGGAAGCTCCCCGCGATCTTCTCATCAAAGAGCGTGTCGCGCATGGGCTCCAGGACATAGGGGTTAAAGCCCAGGGAGAACTCGCCAATGTAGCGGGCTCCCTCATCGCTGTCTAAAATCTGATTCAGGCGCTCGGTCTGTGCGGGGCTCGATGCGGTTGCGGTGACGATCTTACCACCGGTGAGCTCAAAGCGAATCCCCTCAAAGAGGCTACCTTGGTAGAGTGAGGCGGTGTTGAACTGAATATAGCCCTCAACGGAGTCTCGTACGGGAGCGGTGAAGCACTCACCGTCGGGAATATTGCGCTCACCGTAGCACATGATCGCCCCAATATTCTTTATCGAGAAGCGCAGGTCCAGCGTCTCCCCCGTCAGGCGCACCTGGTCAGCGGCGGCCATGCGCTTCTGGAGCGGGAGCATCGCCTGGTGCATCTTATTGTAGTCTAGGGTGCAGACATCAAAGTAGAACTTCTCAAATGCCTCCGTGCTCATTCCTGCTGCCTGCGCAAAGGCGGGTGTGGGGTAGCGCAGCACTGCCCACTTGGTATGATTCACTCTCTGGTCGGCTACGGGGCGCCACCAGAGGTTCTGGTAGAGAGCCATCTTCTCCGCGGGCACATCACTGAGCTCCAGGCTGTTGAGAGACCCCCGCACGCCGAAGTAGGCATCCATGGTTTTCATACGCTCTAGCTCATGCTTGCCGATCGCCTCCATCTGCTCTGATGTGGCATGGGTATAGAGCGCCCGTAGCACGCGGTTCGAGCGGGTCTCCACAAAGGGAATCGCCCCAACAGCAACCACTGCTTCGATAAGTGCTTGGGTGAAGGTATCCGGCGTATCGAAGGTTTCAATAAGAACGCGCTCGCCCGCGCGTAGGCGAGCAGAGTGGGAGACCAAGACACGGGCGAGTTGAGAAAGACGAGGATCAGACATGGGAGTATTCTACCTGAAAAGAAAGTTCATAATAATCTCGTAATCTTCTTGACACAGTAGGGATGTCGCGATAATATTCTCCTTGCGCCTCGGCCAAGACCGAAGCAAGTAGCTAACAGAAATGATAGTTACTGACGAACTTTAACAATAAAATAGTGTTTTACAGATAGCTTTGTAA